>JAPHSS010000022.1 GCA_026195255.1 Gammaproteobacteria bacterium
AAGGCTGGTGTTTATATAAACTTGGTTGTAAAGGGCCGACCACTTACAACGCTTGTGCAACCACCAAATGGAACAACGGCACCAGTTTCCCCATAGAGTCTGGTCATCCCTGTCTGGGCTGTTCAGAACCACACTTCTGGGACGGCGGTGGATTTTATAAGGCTTTGTCTGTACCCACTATCGATATACCGTCAACTGTTGTTTATGCCGCCGCAGGCGGTGCAGCGGCGGGTGTTGCACTTGGCGCATTAAATAAAAGTAAAAAGAGCAATGCCATCAAACAAAACACTAAAACTACTATTGATGACCTTGAAAAAGAGTAAGCCAGGTTCAGAAAATATTATTTTCAGTAAATAATGCAAGACAATGAAATGAGGATAGAAGAATGAGTGAGATAGAATTTCTAAACTGGGTGCGCGGCCCGGCTTTTGAGATCGCTACTGTTATTTTTATAGCAGGTGTGGTTATTCGAATTCTTGAAATATTTCTTCTTGGCAGAAAAAGAAATCTTGCAGAAGCCAAAGGCTCTGAAATGAGTAGTGGTTTACGCACCATCGTCTCTCGATCAATACCGGATAAAAATACTTTTAAACGTTCCTCGTTTAAAATTGTTAGCGGTTATATTTTTCATCTGGGATTATTAGTTACAATTTTTTTCTTTGCACCGCATATTTTATTATTCAAAGAAGTTCTCGGCTTTAGCTGGCCCTCATTGCCGACTGCCATTGTTGATGCATTTGCGGCGGTAAGTATTATTACCTTAATCGCCGTATTAATTCATCGCTTGCGTGACAATGTTTTAAAGTTTCTCAGCTCAACTGAGGATTACCTGGTTTGGCTGCTCACTATACTGCCCCTAATTACCGGTTATATTGCATTTCATCGTATTGGTATGTCTGCACCTACATTACTTGCAATACATATATTAAGCGTAGAGTTATTACTTGTGGCGTTTCCTTTTACCAAACTAATGCATACATTCACTCTACCGATCGCGCGTTGGTACAACGGTGCCATTTCGGGTTATAGAGGAGTTCAGTCATGAGCGCGTCTTTAGAAAAAGGTATTAAGGCATTAAAAAAAGAAGTAGATTCAACTGTAGGCGCATTTTTTAGCAGTTGTGTTAACTGTGGTATGTGTGCTGAAGCATGCCTGTTTTATACCGAGTCCCCCTGCCCGGCGCGCACCCCGATTAACAAAACCGAACCTTTACGCAGAATCTGGAAACAGGAATATACCTTAATCGGGCGCATTGGAAAAATGCTGGGTCTGGCAAAACCTGTCGACCATGATTTTCTTGAGCACTGGGAAAAGCTGGTTTACGACAGCTGTTCGTTATGCGGGCGTTGTTCAATGGTATGTCCTGTGGGTATAGATATCACAGCGCTGATTCGCAAAACCCGAGAAGGTCTGGCTGCAGCGGGTCATGCACCAGAAGGTTTAGTTGGTGCAACCAAACGTGCAGTGACTATTGGTAGCCCCATGGGAGTTAAGTTACCTGCGTTAATGGCACAGATTAAACATGTCGAAAAAGATACCGGTTTAAAAATTCCGATGGACCAGCAAGGCGCAGAATATATGCTGTTGTTATCGTCTATGGAGATAATGAACTTCCCTGAATTTATCGAAGCCATTGCAAAAATATTTGATAAAGCCGGTGTTAGCTGGACCATTTCCAGTGAAGCATTTGAAGCAACCAATAGCGGTTTGCAAATTGGTGTGTCAGATATCGCCGCAGAACTGGTTCAGCGGGTAGTGGATGCTGCCGAAAAGCTAAAAGTTAAAACTGTCATCAGCCCTGAATGTGGGCATGCCTATATGGCTATTCGTTGGGATGGCCCTAACCTGATTGGAAAAGCCTTTAACTTTAAAGTTCGGCACATTCTGGAAGTACTTGATGAATTTAGTAAAGACGGACGTTTAAAAATTACCGGCAAAGAAACACAGAAACTGACTTATCATGACCCCTGCCAGATTTCTCGCCGTGGGGGTGTCATTGATCAACCACGTAATCTGATAAATTTATTTGCAGAAGATTTTGTTGAAATGCCGGAAGCCGGAAAAATGAACTGGTGTTGTGGTGCCGGCGGTGGTGTGAGCAGTAATGAACGTGCGGATGAACTCAGGTTAAAAGTTTTTCAACGTAAGAAAGATCAGTTAGATGTTATAAAACCTGATGTGATTATCAGCGCCTGCTCAAACTGTCGAATTCATCTGGAAGATGGGCTTGAAGAATACAATATGGAAATACCGTTAATGAGTCTGACCGAAACATTGGCAGAGCATCTGGAAGAATAATTAATTGTTATAAGTAAATATTTAGAATGACAAAGTTTTTGTATTAGAAGTATAACGAATAAACCTAAGACGTTTTTGAGGAAACACCATGAGTGAACGTATTGTCGTAGATCCGATTACCCGTATAGAAGGTCATTTACGCATAGAAGCACAGATGGATGGCAATAAAATTGCCAGCGCTTATTCATCAGGCACTATGGTGCGTGGTATCGAAGTAATTCTACAGGGCCGTGACCCACGAGATGCCTGGGCATTTGCGCAACGCATATGTGGTGTCTGTACGCTGGTCCATGGTCTGGCTTCAATTCGTTCGGTTGAAAACGCGCTGGATTATAAAATTCCGAAAAATGCCGATCTTATACGTAATTTGATGTCAGGTGCGCAACATATTCTCGATCATGTGATGCACTTTTATCATCTACACGCCCTTGACTGGGTAGATGTGGTTTCTGCTTTAAGTGCCGATCCAAAAGCCACCTCTGAACTTGCTCAGTCATTAAGTAGTTACCCCAAATCATCTCCGGGGTATTTTTCTGATATGAAGAAAAAACTGAAAAAGTTTGTTGAAGCAGGACAATTGGGAATTTTCGCAAAAGCTTACTGGGGTCACCCTGCTTATAAACTACCACCTGAAGCAAATCTCATGGCGGTATCTCATTACCTTGAAGCACTTGGCTGGCAGCGAGATGTCGCCAGGTTGCAAACTATTTTTGGTGGAAAAAACCCACATCCCAACTTTGTAGTTGGCGGTGTTCCCTGCGCTATTGATATAAATTCTGATTCTGCTATTAATGCAAAAAAACTATCTCAGGTGCAGGATATTATCAATCAGATGAAAACCTTTGTTGAACACGTTTACATCCCAGATACATTAGCTATTGCCAGTTACTATAAAGACTGGGGTAGCCGCGGTGAAGGTTTAGGAAACTTCCTGACCTATGGTGATTTCCCGTCTAATGGGATGGATGACCCATCAGGGTTTATGATTCCTCCCGGTGCAATTTTAAATCGCGACTTAAGCACCATTCATGATGTAAATATGAATGCAGCTGATGAAATACAGGAGTATGTTTCGCATTCATGGTACGACTATGAGGATGGAAAAAATAAAGGTCTGCATCCCTACGACGGTGAAACCAGTTTAAATTACACTGGCCCTAAACCACCTTATGAGCACCTCGATGTTGATCAGTCTTATTCCTGGTTAAAATCCCCTCGCTGGAAGGGGCATGCGATGGAGGTGGGGCCGCTTGCCCGTGTACTCATGTTGTATGCCACAGGACACGAGCAAACTAAAGAGCTAGTGGGCATGACATTAAACAAGCTCGATGTTCCAGTAGAGGCACTGTTCTCAACTTTAGGTCGTACTGCCGCTCGTGCACTGGAAACACAAATTTTTGCCGATGCCATGCAAGGCTGGTTTGATGACCTGATTATTAATATTAAAGCCGGCGATACTAAAACGTTTAATGAAGTATTGTGGGAGCCTTCAACCTGGCCCAAATCTGCACAGGGTGTTGGATTTATGGAAGCTCCTCGTGGTGGACTTGCCCACTGGATTGTTATTGAAGATGAAATTATTAAAAACTATCAGGCGGTCGTGCCTAGCACCTGGAATGCAGGCCCTAGAGATGCAGGTGGCCAGCCCGGTGCCTATGAAGCCGCTTTAGCTGACAACCATACACTACACGACCCTAAACAACCGATTGAAATTTTACGCACTATACACAGCTTTGACCCTTGTCTGGCCTGTGCTGTTCACGTGACAGATCCGGACGGTGAAGAGCTGGTTAGTGTAAAAATTAAATAGATGTTTTAAAATTAACATTACATAACTAACAGGATTAATTATGATTAAAACTATCATAGCTTTAACAGCTTTATTATTCAGCACAAGTGCTTATTCTCACACCGGAGTGCACACAGAACTTTTTCACCCTATGAGTGGCGTTGACCATTTCCTGGTGATTTTAGCAATCGGTGTTGTTTCCGGCCTCGCCTTTTATTTCCATAAAAAATAATTAAGAATTAGTAATATTATGAATAAAACAGTTTTTCAGGATAAGGTTTTCCCCAGGCATATATCAGACTTAATGAGTCTGATGCAAATGATGGTCTTTGATGGCACCGATGGCGAAGAAAAGTGGGATACCTATCTTAGCCTAAAACAAAAAGAATATGTTGCACTGGGAATTTCACAATATTATCAATGTGACTTCTGTATTGAACATCATACTAAAGCTGTTCTTAAAGTAGATAAGGTTCAAAAAAATACACTGGAACAAAACATAAATTCAATTATTCTTTTTTTAAGAATTGATACTAGAACTGTTACTAAGTCAGAAACAGCACAATGGATTAATTCATGGAAAAAATTCTCACGACATTTATCTGTCGATACTAATGATAATGCTATGCCATACCTGATTGGGTTTTCAGTGGGTATTGCCAGAAATGATGAGTTCTTAATTCACTTTTGTGGCGAAGAGTTAAAGCTGATTTTCGCTGAAAAAAATATCGAATTATCAAAAGTTATAGGTGAACTTGAAGCTGTAGTAATATTTATGAAAGCAGCGGTATCTAAAAATCGGATTGTTGATAAAATAAATACTTTACTGGAATAATTGTTAACTAAGGAGAACGTCCACATTGTCCGCTTAAGTCGACTGGTAATTTTATTTATACAGGTATCGTCAGTTAGATTTTTTTTACTTTATTAATAAAATGAAAAACATTGTGTAAGATTAATAAAAAACATCAACGAAAGAACCAGCCAACGGTCAGTGTACCATAGCGGCTTGCGGTAGAAATATTTTCATCTTTAAACGAAATATCTGAGTAGGCCAGAGTAACGGATAAATCGCCCCAGGAATATGCTAAACCGCTTGTGAGTGTAACATGCGTGTTATCAAGATCAATCGAGCGACTATCACGATATGTATTACCATTTAAAACGATATGATTTGCAATCAGGCGGCCACCTATCATTAGATAAGCAAACCAGCCATTATTAACGGCAATAAAGTTACTAGTGCGACTTGGAGTCAGTATGCCAGAGATATATGATGTAGAAAGTTGTTGACCGACGCGTATCGCAACTCCTGCATTGATAGCGCTTTCAAGTGTACCTATTCCCATATCTACTCCGCTAAGGAGGTCGAAGTTGCCATTTTCTGAAATCCAGTTTCGCCACATGCGTCCGCGTGTCAATTTAAAGATAACTTCGTTTTCAAGTTGATAGTCCCAGCCCTGTGGCTGATCGGAATCAGTTATTTCATGGAAAAATTTCTGTGTGCTCTCAGCACCTGATTCTGGTCCGATAATGCCAATTGTAGTTGTAATAGAATCAACGAACGAACCATAAGAAACTATGTATGTGTTACTAAGAAAAAGAATACCCGCATAGGGTATGTCGTCAGGGTCAGGATTTGATGCGAGAATATCGCTGGGAGTGTACATTGACTGACCGATAGAATAAGCATTAATACTGAGTTCACCGTCAGTATCCGGCATACTCCATTTTAATGGCCATACTAGTCGAGATGAATTCGGTTGGTCTTTACCACGGCCGATGTAGTACCAGGACCCATAGATACCATTAGTATATCCCTCATCACTTGCTATAAAAAGGTCGTTGTCGAGGGTAAATGTTATAGCGTCAGCTGCAAAAGACTTAATTGAAATAGTAAAAAGGAACGTAGAAATAAATAAGAGAGAGTAAAAATGAATTTTATATGACAATGTAATCTCTGTGTATCTCAGTGAATTTAAAAGTCGCCCGTTTTAAACAGTCTAACATATAGCTGCTATTTTATTATCAAGATAAAATATAGGCACTTTATCATGATCAAATTCAGAGTCTATTTCAATATCCAACAATTGTTAACTTATTACTTAACGTAATCCCATTGCAGAAAACTTATGTGGATTAATATAAGTATGTAGACTAAATATCAATAAAAACACCTAACAAATAAATAAAGAGACACTAAGAGCATATTGTCATTTGATGATTGTGTTTTATAAGGCATAAAAATGCCTCATCAATTTCTAGCGATATAGCTTAAATTCATAATATAATACACAGGAATAACTCATTATTTATGGGGGTATATGTAAAATATTCCCTATTAATTTAGTGGAATATTAACTCAATTTTTCATTAAACAGTATTCTAACGAGTTCTTGTCGCGATATTTAGTAAATTAAACTAGCTTTAGAAATTAGCAGAAGACGCTGCTAAATTAATAACTCGCTAGTGCGAAACGTAGGTTCTATAACGCTCAATCCCATTGTCAGTTACACTTGTCTACATATATTGTGCTTTAAATGTGGTCTAATCACTTAATAACTCACAAACTTTTATAGAATGAGGCGTTTGTAAGGTATAAAACATTCAGAATAGACTATATTACTGTAAATAATTATTTACTCTGCAATCTGTATGACAAAATCCGCAACTATTCACAAAACCTCTGAAATAGATTATCGAGAGCTCTGTATTATGCAACAGGGTATTTTTGATGTCGCAAACTACAGCATTATTTCAACTGACTTAAATGGCGTCATCAGGTCATTTAATAGAGCCGCCTCAGCATTACTGGGTTATACCGCTGAAGAACTCATCGGTAAACACACGCCTGCCCTCTTTCACGACCCAGCTGAAGTGCGTAAACGAGCCACGAATCTATCGGATGAACTAGGTATAACTATTGAACCTGGTTTTGAAGTGTTTGTGGCCAAGGCTCGTCAGGGTATTACAGAAGAGCTTGAGTGGAGTTATATCAATAAAAACGGGTCGCGCATTCCTGTTCTGCTTTCTGTAACAGCTCTTCGTGGCGAGGCCGGAGACATTAATGGCTTTTTGGGTATTTCATTTGATATCACTGAAAAAATTAAAATAAAACGTGCACTTCAGGAAGAAGAGGAACGTTATCGACTTCTATTTGAAGAAGCAGATGATAGTATTTTTTTGACGAAAGATGATCGTTTTATTGACTGTAACCCTGCAACCCTCGATATGTTTGGTTGTACACGTGAGCAAATTATTAATCAAACACCTTATCGTTATTCACCACAAAACCAGCCCGATGGTACGCCATCACAGCAGTTGGCATTAGAAAAATTGAATGCAGCATTTCAGGGTGAAGCACAGTTTTTCGAATGGCGACACCTTAAACACAACGGGACTCCATTTGATGCTGAAGTTACACTTAATGTAATAGAGATTAGTGGTCAACCTCACATTTTAGCCAATGTAAGAGATATTACGCATCGTAAGAAGACTGAACGCGAGTTGGAAATCTCACGTAAAAAACTCTTAAGTCAGAATGAAAGTTTGTGGTTAATTAATAATCTATCAGATCGATTACATGGTAACCAGTCATTTCAAACAATTATTGAAGAAACGCTTGATGCTTTACTCGGCGTTACCGAAACAACACATGTGGCGATATACCTGCTGGACGAAAACAAAGAATCTCTCATCTTATGCGCTAACCATGGCTTCGACGCTAAAACTTTAGAAGCTGGAAAGACAATACCATTAAAAAATAGCTTAAGTGGTTATGCTTTAAATAAAGATGAAATTATATTCAGTGCTGACTTTGAAACTGATGATCGACTCGATAAAAAAATCAGGCAGGCATTACTCGCAATTAATATTCGCTCAGGTACCGTGGTGCCTTTAATTCATCAGGGAACAATATATGGAAGCATAAATATATTGTATAAAATCAGACATAACTTTACGGAGGTAGAAAAAGAAACCTTATATGTTATTGGTAATACAGTATCGCAGTCTTTAGCTTATGCTCAAAAAATTAATGATCTGGAGTTTATGGCTCACCATGACTCTTTAACTGGGTTACCTAACCGTGCGCTTTTCCATAAAGTATTTAAAAATAAACTTAAAGACTCATCATATAAATCAGCAGCATTATTGCTGTTAGACCTTGATCGGTTTAAGGAAATAAACGATACATTGGGTCATCATATAGGCGATAAATTATTACAGAAAATTGGGCCTAGACTTAGTCAGTTTTTTTCTAATGAAAATATACTTATTAGTCGTCTGGGGGGCGATGAGTTCACTGTACTTGTTGACAATATTTCTGATAAACAGGAAGTTTTAAAATTTGCAGAAAAATTATTACGCTGTTTACGTGAACCAATTGATGTGAAATCAATGAAATTAGAAGTCGACGCAAGTATAGGTATTGCAATGTTTCCTGAAGATGGCGCGGATAGCCATGCCTTATTACGTTCTGCCGATGTTGCTATGTACGAGGCGAAAAATAAAGGTGGAGGTATTCAAATTTATGATCATGTTATAGACAAACATACGCCAGAACGCCTGGCTTTAATTGCAGATTTAAATAGTGCTATTCGTGAGGATCAGTTAGTTTTACATTATCAACCTAAAGTTGACCTGGCTACTAACAAAATTAAAGGTTTTGAGGCACTTGTTCGCTGGGACCATAAAGAAATGGGGCTGCTCTACCCTGATAAATTTATTCCTCTAATAGAAATGAGTGATTCTATTCATCTGCTTACACAGGGGGTTCTAAGGTTAGCATTGCAACAGCAACAGCGATGGACAGAAGATGGTTACTCACTACCTGTTGCGGTTAACCTCTCAGCACGTAATTTGATAGATGGACGTTGTGTTAATGTTTTAACTGAAATGCTCAATGAGTTTAATGTAGTGCCTGGTATGCTTGAACTGGAAATAACTGAAACAGCGTTAATGCAAGATCCTGAAACTGCAATGTCTCTACTCAATGAGATCTCTGAGCTGGGAGTTAATTTATCCATTGATGATTTTGGTACAGGTTACTCATCTTTATCATATTTGCGAAAAATGCCTATTGACTCACTAAAAATTGATCGTGAATTTGTAAAAGATATGTTAACTAATGATCAGGACGCTATTATTGTTAGCTCTACTATTGCCCTGGCACATAATCTTAAGTTAAACGTTATAGCTGAAGGTGTAGAAGATCATGAAACAATGGACAGGTTAAAGGAGATGGGCTGTGACCTTGTGCAAGGGTATTATATAAGCAGGCCTAAAGCCTGGCCTGAAATAAAAGTCTGGTTAAATCAGCAAAAATTTTAAAATACTTAATATATCATTACTTCCTCTTTAACATCTATTAATGCAGAGAAATGCATTCTCAATATTATTAATTATCCATAGACTTTTTATATGTAGTATTTAAGTTAGAGCAACTGAATATGGGGATGATAAGCATTCTTAATAATTTTTAGATAATAGTAATATCAGGGTGCGTATTCTTATAAACAAACAAGCTTAATGATTAGAGTGATATTTCATTCGACTAGTAGTAAATAAGGTGTAATTTACTGATTTTTACTAAGAATCTAGATGTTGAGTAATAATTTAACTTCTAGTTAGTGTCAGTAATATGTTATACAATCAGCAGCTAATAGTTATCTTATAGTATGTTGTTTTAAGTTTAATAAGGCCCTTTTTAAAGCTATGGTTAATGAAACCAAATTACAGAAAGCAGTCAGTAAACAGCGTCAGACATTAGAGGCGTTATTGTTTGACTCAATGTCTCACCTTGCTGCTTTGTGCGCAAAACAGATGGATAATATAGCAGAACTGGAAAATTTGCTCT
Source organism: Gammaproteobacteria bacterium (assembly GCA_026195255.1). Classification (GTDB taxonomy): domain Bacteria; phylum Pseudomonadota; class Gammaproteobacteria; order SZUA-229; family SZUA-229; genus SZUA-229. The sequence continues at coordinate 9,945 of JAPHSS010000022.1, forward strand.
CTGCTGAAATGTCTAAAGCTGAATACTGCAAATATCTATGGGTAGTTGATAAAACCGGCCGTCAAATAATAGACGATGCATCACGTACCGGGTTTAAAAGAGGCCAAATTGGTCGAGACCGAATCGCTCGTCCTTATATGCAGAGAGCTCTGAAAGGTGATGATTATTATCTTTCAGAAGCTTATATCAGTCGAAATCGTAAACGACCTTCCCTGACTGCTATTAAATCAATTCGTGATGATAATGGCAGTGTTATTGGTTATCTAGGAGCAGATTTTGATTTGCGCGAACTTCCGCAAACAGCAGATCAATATGAAGATGATAATATCTGGAAACAGATTAAAGGTGATCCGGCAATACGTAGCAGTTTATTTTCACAACAGCGTACTGAAAGTGCAATGGACGCACAAATTGATGATATTCTGAGCCTTATAGAAGAGCTGATTCTGGCTAATGGTGTATTTCACGCCAAACTGCATTTTTCCAGTAGTCGTGCCACATTATGGCTTGTTGACAATCCTTTTGTTTATCAAATATTAAATATGGATGAATTGAGTGATCCAGATATCTGTCTTGCTTTCAGGCATCAGGCATATTTTGACAAAGCGATTGTTGATCCTCTAAAAATAGCTTTAATCTTTAAGCAATTTAAAGATTTAAGATTTGCTGATGAAACTATCTACTTAAGAGCCGCCTCTCTAAATGTTGTAAATGGTATGGTGGGTTTAAATTTCTCATGTGATGGTTCGCACTATATGCATTATGAGGAATTTTTAGAAAAAAGTATGAGTTTCTGGTTTGGTGATTAGTTATTCAACTTCCCTGTTAAATTATAAATTATAAATTATAATTATTGAGAAATCATATTTGATAATTGGGTTTGTGCCTTGCTAGCAACCTCAGGTTGAGATGTTTTCAACATAGCTATCAATGTTATTATCAATTCTTTGGCGGCACCATCCTGAAACGACTCGTCCTGTTTATGAATAGTTAATAAATGATTTAGTGCCTCTTCATACTGATAAATTGCAGTTAAACAAATAGCTAAATCAAATCTGGCCTGGTTATTTAAATCATCTTCAGATACTAATTTTGTTAAGGTTTGAATATCCTGTTTGTCAGCAGCTAAATTGATAAAACTAAGCTGTCCCGTTAATGATTTACCCATATCGCTTTGTTTTGCAACTTCAGGTAACTTATTAAATAAATCATTAGCCTGATCAATCTGTTTGATATCAATAAAAATTTGAACCATATCCAGTGCAACTTTTGTATTGCCTGGATCCTGCTTTATAGCCTGACTTAATAAAATGATCGCACCTTCAGTGTCACCACCCATGTGTTTTTTTCGAGCCTGATCGCGTAATTCATCTGTTATATCAAAAACGTGTACACCTTTTAATAAAACTCGAGCCTCGTCTTCAGTTATCAGACCTTCTGTTGTCATTGTGGCGTTTGAGTTTTGTATGACCATAATTGTTGGTACATTTTCGATTTTAAACTGGTCACGTAAGGTTGGTTGCTCATCTATGTCTATTTTTGCAAAAATAAATTGAGCTGAAAATTCCCTGGCTAATTTAGAAAATATTTCTGATATAACAAAACAGGGTTCTGACCAGGCGCCCATGAATAATGTAATAACGGGTAATTTAGCGGAATTTTGTAATACAAGCTGATCAAAGTTAGCTTGAGTAACTTCAAATATATAAACGTCTTTTGACATAATAACCTTACTTATTTACGTTACGGACAGCTCTGCCCTTTTAATTATGCATTATTTCTTGCACCTAATTTTATTACACTGGCGCTGTTAAATTATAATGCTACAATTAAATGATGACTGCTCATGATACTCAATCATTTTTTACACCTGATGAGTTTGTGTGTGAACAATCTCGGTTGCTTTCACAAACTTACAATCTTGCCCACGTGTTGTTGAACCGAAGTGAGTCTAATCATGTATTTGTACCCATTCGGTCTATGCAATATCTGGCTATCATTGAAAATAATACTTTCTGGTTCGTTGATAGTCTGGAATATGCTGTTCGTGGTGACCAGGGTGGTCGTATTATTCGCGTTTCCTGGCACCCGGTTAACCGTGCTAATGAGCGTGAAGGTCTAACGCAAAACATGGACTGCCGCGTCGTCTTTTATGGTCAGGATATGCACGACATTCAAACTCGATTAAATGGTGAGTTTTATCAGGCTATGCAGCTTGTTGATCAACGTCACCGTGAAACTATTATTCCCGAATCTAAAGTCAGCATACTGCCACTGCGTATGCCAACTGAATCTTCCTGAGTAACTCTATAATTGTTATGCGGTTAAGCTAGCAAATAAAGTTGGTAACTGTTCTGGTAATTTATCAACCTTATCAATAACCGTATAGTTATTGGCTCCAAAAATACGCTTTACATAATCATCGGCATTTGGGTCAAGGGTTAAGCAATAAGTGAGTACACCAGTGCTGTATAACTCTTCGACCGCTTTTTTTGTATCATGTCGTAAATGCTGTGGATCACGTTCATCAATGTCAGCGGGCTCACCATCTGTAAGCAGTAACACTAATTTACGTCTTTCCGGCTGTTTTAATAAATGTTGACCCGCATGACGTAAAGCCGCACCCATGCGTGTAGATAAACCGCCTCTCATACCTGCTAAACGTGATTTACTTTCATCATCGAAGTGTTGATTAAAATCTTTAAAGCGGTAGTACTGAACATCATGGCGCCCGTCTGATGCAAAACCATGAATCGCATAAGGGTCACCAATACCTTCAATAGCTGTTGAGACCAGGGTTGCCGCTTCACGAGTTAATTGTAATACGGTTTTCTCTGAGCCACTCATTGGTTCATTGGTTGACTCGGATAAATCAAGTAACAATACAACTGAAAGATCACGGGTTTTTAAAACATTACGCATGGTAATACGGGTGTTGGGTTGCTCACCCATACGGATTGCTACCATCGCATCAATAGCGGCATTGATATCAACTTCATCACCGTCTTCCATATTACGTACACGTTGTACGCCTTCTGGTGTTAACAGATCAATGATTTGTTTAATCCGATGTGCAACTGGACGATATTCATCAATAATGGCCTGAATATCTTCTACGTAGCCACGTGGTTGGCGGCGCTCGTATACTGTTACCCAGTCTGGACGGTGCAACTGAATTTGATAATCCCATTCGTGATAATGGAATGGGTCTGACACGGGCTCTTTGCCCCACATGTCATTGAAACTTTTCTGAGCATCTGTAAGGTCGTCTTCATAGGGACGCATATTGGTTGAGCAGGTCCAGATTTCCTGAGCATCATCACCGGCTAATTCGCAATCTACCTCATTGGCCATTTCGATAACACTTACCTGTTTACGAACCTGACGCTGACTTGCAGGTACATATTCAAATTCAACATTAGCATCAAATTCTTCAAATTCCCAAACGTAACGATTATCATCACGGTATGGAATATCAATGCGTTCCAGAATACGTAAACTAGGTACTTCTTTACGTTTCATAAACAGGTTAAAAACATCTAAACCAAGATGCCATGAGAGTTGATTGTCTTCCTGCCTGTCTTCAATTTCATTATGAAATTTTTCTGCAATAATATTTAGTTCTTCATCATCAGATGTGACAGAGTTATCAAGTAACATTTTTGCAAAATGTTCCATAATTAACATGGTCGGGTGCTCTACTTTTTTGCCACCTAAACCGTCATCATCTTCTTCGCTTTCATTCATGATAGAAAGCCAGAGTTTTTTCAGACCAGGAAATTCTTTTATGGCCATATATTCAATACGGGCATCTTCTATCATGCCAATAAAAAACATTTGCGCGGGACTTAAACCTTCTGCTGATATAGGTGCAGTAGCATAAGCCATATGGGCAGCCATATGAGCTGATGTCGCACGATAAACTTCCAGACCAGCTACACTACCATAATCATCGAGAGCATCGGGTAAATGTAAAATACGGTGCTCTATAAAAGGACGAAAATCTGCAAAGTCTGCACCTGTTGGGCGTAAGAAAAAGTCACGCCCCCATAAGGCTCGTAAATAGAAATTAAGTTTACGCTGAGTTTTAATAAACAGAATGCCGCGTCGTTCTTTTTGTAAAACGGCTCGGCTATCTGCCGATTCTAAATTGAAATAAGCTGTTAAGTTATCAAAATCACGGCGATAAGCTTGCGCACCAAAGTTAGCCCAGCGACGTAAACCGCTTAAGGTTAGCTTTGATAATAGTTCATCAATATGGTTTAACATTGGGCGCACACCGCGTGAAGCGGTAGACGCCAGTTGGTGAATTAATGTCAGGTAACCACGAAATAATTCTGCATCGCCAAGATTACGAGCAGCTGTTGGCATACTGTTGAATAATAAGGTAACTACTTCCGCAGAGGTCATAGAAGACAGTTTCATCGCTGAAGTTAAGCAGTCTCCAATAACATCTTCGCCGCACTCTTTAGCAACCTGCGGCATTTCCTGTAAATAAGAAACAACCACATCAGCACCACGGCCCAGGTTACATAAACTTTTAGCGCCGTCCATGTACTCTTGTAAACCGGTCGGAGACATAACACGCGATGCTTCTTGAAAAGTACTATTCAAGACATCACGGATTTCTGGTGCCGCTTCAGAGAGAAATTCTTCGTAATCTTCGAGTTTTATACTCATGTATTAAAGCCTCGTCGTTGAGGCGCGCAGTCACAGTGAGGTTTTTAAAAACTGACATTTACAAATGTTCGTGTCGTGATTCCAGAGGCATTTAATACTTTAAGGCCGCCGGGTTCACGATACGTTCATTTGAGAACGACAGATTAAATAATTAAGTAGTTAAATTATTTTTCTCTGTGTTTACGCGTCTCCGCGTCAAATAAAATTAACCAAAAAATGTTTCAACAGCTGCGTTTAAAGTGTCGCGCATATCCGGATCATCTGTTAATGGTGTAACCATCGTCATACTACATGCCGCTAAAGGTGAAACGCCCTGAGCAATTAACTGACCAGAATAAACCAGTAAACGAGTAGATATACCTTCGTCCAGGCCGTGACCTTTGAGGTTACGTGCACGATGTGCTATGTGAACTAGTTTTTCTGCTGTGGCAGCATCAACACCAGACTCTTTTGAGACAATTGCAATTTCAGTTTTTTCTTCAGGGTAGTCAAAATCCATACCACCAAAACGTTGCTTGGTTGATTGCTTAAGGTCTTTCATTAATGATTGATAACCTGGATTGTAAGAAATAACCAACTGGAAATCAGGGTGAGCATCAATTAACTCACCTTTTTTATCTAATGGTAATTGACGACGGTGATCTGTTAAAGGGTGAATAACAACGGTTGTATCCTGACGTGCTTCAACAATTTCATCAAGATAACAAATCGCACCCATACGGGCAGCCGTAGTTAAAGGGCCATCTTGCCATTTAGTGCCATCTTTATCTAAAAGAAAGCGGCCTACTAAATCTGAAGCAGTCATGTCTTCATTACATGCAACGGTGATTAACGGTTTACCTAATTTCCAGGCCATATGTTCAACAAAACGAGACTTACCACAACCGGTAGGACCTTTAATCATCATAGGCATACGTACACCATATGCTGATTCATATAAAGTTATTTCATCACCGACAGCCTCATAATATGGCTCATCTTTAATTCGATATTGCTCTGCGTCTACAACATTTTCAGTAACGGGCATGGTCACTCTCTCTTATTGGCTTGAACTACTGTTATTTAATTCACTAGATTTCTGCTTAACAGTGTTACCTAAATTAATTTAAATTTTAATGATGCAAATTAATGTTTTGTAACTTATTAGCGCGATAATCCAGTTAATATTTTTATTAAATGTTTATGTATATCGTCACTATCAAATAACGATATAGATAAAAATTTATCTGATTTTATTTCTCGTCATCAGTCTCAATTTCACCAGACCAACCACTTGCTTTGGCTTGTTCCATCGCAGCGCCATGTATACGCTGATGCTTTTCGAATAAATCTGCTGGCAAATTGCTAACCAGACAACCATACTTATCCCATTCTTTATTTACTTTATCGAGCAAAGCGTCGATACCGCCAAAATTCCAGCCCTCACAGGTCTCGGTTTCTTCGATTAAATCAAATACCCACGCATCACGAATGATCTTACCTATAGTGGTCATACCACCCTGAACTTCATTATTAATTCCGACATATTTATCTGGACGTGCCATATTTAAGCTCTTTATTTTATATAATTAAAATAACTTAAAGCAAAAAAGCCTCTGACCGAAAACTCGACAGAGGCTTTTAGTCGTGCTTTATGTTAATACTCGGCCCTTATTATACAGAAGTGCCGCGGTAAATAACCATAGCTGTACCAGCAGACTGTGCAAAGTTATCAAAACCCATCAGACGAACGTGATTGTTCGGGTGTGCTTTATGACAAGCTTCAAGTTCAGCCAGAATAGCATCAACGTCTGTTTCACCGAACAGAGGAAGTTTCCACATGTACCAGTAGTTGCTAACTGCATTAGCAGGTTCTGTGTGTTCAATACCCGGGTTCCAGCCTTTATCAACAATATATTGAATCTGAGCGCGAGTTGAATCTTTGCTCAAAGCAGGAAGGTATGAAAAAGTTTCATATTTACGGCTTGCAGCAGCATCGCTTAAGCTTGATTTGTAATCTTGTACATCACTCATGTGATTTACTCCAAAATAATTAGTTGTTTATTTAAAAGTGTTAGGATAGTGCGTTCTGGCAAGGCGCGAAAAGGTGTGTGTATTTATTAATACATGATCCTTTTCAGCAACGCAGCCAGAGCGCGCTAGATGACGCTTTTACTTATGAGCTACGTCAATCTTGTCAACAGTATCAAATTCAAACTTGATCTCTTTCCAGGTTTCCATTGCAATCTTAAGCTCTGGGCTATGCGCCGCAGCTTTAGTAAGGATGTCCTTACCTTCTTTCTCGATTTCAACACCAGAGTTACGTGCTTCAACACAAGCTTCAACCGCAACACGGTTAGCAGCTGCGCCTGCAGCGTTACCCCATGGGTGACCTAATGTACCGCCACCGAACTGTAGGCAAGAATCATCACCGAAGATAGCAACTAACGCAGGCATGTGCCATACGTGGATACCACCAGAGGCTACAGGAATAACACCTGGCATTGCGCCCCAATCCTGGTCGAAGAAAATACCGCGTGAACGATCTTCTTTGATGTATGAATCACGCATAATGTCGATCCAGCCCAAAGTTGCGTCACGATCGCCTTCAAGCTTACCTACAACAGTACCTGAATGCAGGTGATCACCACCAGACAGACGTAATACTTTAGTTAATACGCGGAAGTGAATACCGTGGTGCGGGTTACGGTCTAATACAGCGTGCATTGCACGGTGAATGTGTAACAACATACCATTATCTTGACACCATTGTGCAAGTTGAGTATTTGCAGATAAACCACCAGTCAGGTAATCATGCATAATGATAGGTGCGCCGATTTCTTTCGCATATTCAGCACGCTTCATCATTTCGTCAGAAGTAGGTGCAGTAACGTTTAAGTAGTGACCTTTACGCTCACCTGTTTCAGCTTCAGCTTTAAGGATTGCTTCCATTACGAAGTCAAAACGATGTCTCCAACGCATGAATGGCTGAGAGTTAACGTTCTCATCATCTTTTGTGAAGTCAAGACCGCCGCGTAAACCTTCGTAACACGCACGACCGTAGTTCTTAGCAGAAAGACCAAGCTTAGGCTTGATAGTACAACCTAGAAGAGGACGACCATATTTGTTTAATAAATCACGCTCTACCTGGATGCCCTGTGGTGGACCATTACAAGTCATAACGTAAGCAATTGGGAAACGGATATCTTCTAAACGAAGTGCACGTAGAGCTTTAAAGCCGAATACGTTACCAACTAAAGAAGTAAGAACGTTTACAACAGAACCTTCTTCAAATAGATCGATTGGGTATGCAACGAAAGCGTAGAAACAAGTGTCATCACCTGGAACGTCTTCGATCGCGTAACAACGGCCTTTATAGTAATCAAGATCAGTTAAAAGGTCAGTCCATACAGTGGTCCATGTACCTGTTGAAGATTCAGCGGCAACAGCTGCAGCTACTTCTTCACGAGGAACACCGTCTTGTGGAGTAATTTTGAAACAAGCCAGAAGATCTGTTTCTTTAACAGAATATTCTGGTGTCCAATATGTTTCGCGGTATTCTTTAACACCAGCGCTATAAGTCTTTGCCATTGTAGGTCTCCTAAGCAATGTTGCAAGTTTGTAAATTCTTTCACACCTATTCAGTAACTATTTACTGAGTAGGCTATCGATAGCAATTAAGTAAAAACATACTTACCTGCATCTCTGTGGAACGAAATTATAGGCCTTGTTATTCATAATGATATTCAAAGTTTTTGATTGTTATGATAAGCTTTTGCTTATAACAAATTAAGTAGAAACAGTTTATGGCTTTAAATATTACATTTCGCCAATTAAAAGTATTTGAATCCGCCGGACGGCATTTAAGTTATACCCGTACCGCAGAGGAGCTGCATCTTAGCCAGCCTGCTGTTTCTATGCAAATCAAACAGTTAGAAGAATCTGTGGGCCTGCCTTTGTTTGAACAAATAGGTAAGAAAATGTTTTTAACAAGGGCGGGCCGAGAGGTTCTGGTATATAGCCAGAGCATTGGTCACCTGTTAGAAGAGGTAGAGGTGGTATTAGATGAACTAAAAGGTGGTAGTAGCGGTACGCTTGCTATATCTGTTGCTACTACGGCTAGCCATTTTGCGACTCGATTATTGGCCGATTTTTCGCAGCGTTATGAAAATGTAACGATAAGCCTTGATATAACTAATCGTAAAAGTTTGCAGACACAACTGACAGACAATCTACCTGACCTGGTAATAATGGGACAGCCACCTGACGGTGTAGAGGTGGAATCTGAAGCCTTTATGGTTAACCCGTTGGTTATGATTGCACCTGCAAATCATTCATTAGTGAACGAAAAAAATATACCCCTGGAATATTTTGAAGATGAACACTTCGTTGTACGTGAATCTGGATCAGGTACGCGAGGAGCTATTCAGCGCTCATTTGATGAGAAGAAGGTGAGTTTTCATACAGGTATTGAGATGAGCTCTAATGAAGCTATTAAACAGGCGGTTGAAGCCGGGCTTGGGCTGGGTATAGTTTCAATACATACGTTAGAGTTAGAGCTCGAAACAAAACGACTAGCGATTTTAGATGTTACCGATTTTCCAATTCAACGACATTGGCATATTGTTCAACGTAGTGGTAAACGCTTATCGCCAGTAGCTCAGGCATTTAAACAGTTTGTTCTAGACGAGGCTAAGAAGTTTATACTATTGCCTAAGTAGTAGATCTTTAAGCCTGATATCATGTTTATTAACTGGCTATTTGCCTAACTATCAAGTTAACTTACAGTCAGAATTTTTATGCTTTATAATGAGTTATGAATAAAATAAACGAATATCAGTTAGTCGAAACGCGATTACAGGAAAAGTTAGAGAATGGCACAACACGTTGTCATTTATGCCTGTGGAGATGCAAAATAGCTCACGGTCAAAGGGGGTTCTGTCAGGCCCATGTTAATCGTAATGGTACATTATATAATCTCTCATATGGTATTCTGTCCTCTATCGATATTGATCCGATCGAAGATAAACCTGTCAAACACTATCGTCCGGGCACAAAAGTTATGTCAGTGGGTAGTTATGGTTGTAGTTTCCGTTGTGGAGGCTGTCATAACCTTGATATTTCGTGGGGCGTTGAAGCCCTGGATGGCCTGGCCAAAGGTGAATCTAAAGAAGCCTGGGTTCCTGCTCAATCTTTAGTAGATACAGCAATTAGAGCGGGTGTTCAGGGTATCGCATTTACATATTCGGAACCCGCTGTCTGGTTAGAATATGTTATTGATGTCAGTAAACTGGCCCACGAAGCTGGTTTATATACAGTGTATGTATCAAATAGTTTTATAACAGATGAGGCGCTTGAGTTAGCCGCTCCCTATATTGATGTGCTGTGCTCGGATATTAAGAGTATGCGAGATGAGTTTTATGCGGAAATTTGTCGACCCGCAAAAGTTGAACAGGTACTACATTCTATAAAGAAAGCGCATGAGCTGGGTATTCATGTTGAAACCCGTACAAATATTATTCCGGGTAAAAATGATAATCCGGATGAATATTATGAAATTGCCTGCTGGGTAAGGGATAATTTAGGTGCAGATAGCCCCTGGCATATAACACGCTTCTTCCCTGCTTATAAATTGAGTCATCTACCCGCAACACCAGAAACATCTTTGCGTGATGCAGAAAAAGCCGCACAACGAGCAGGTCTTAATAATATTTATGTTTATAATGATAAAGGCTGTGATTGTGCTGAAGAAAATAAACCTATTGAGGCTTATCTCAATAGTAGTGCAGAAGAAATACACCAGATAAAAAAATGTGCTGCAAGTTGTTGTGGTGATGAAGGTGTATTAATAAAGAAATATGAAAATGAAGTAAAGCTGGTTTAATCAGCTAGAGGTGAAAAATTATGCGTACAGTATATTGTGCAGTTTTAAACGCTGAAGCGGAAGCACTTGATAAGGTTCCCCACCCTGGTGAACTTGGTCAGAGAATTTATAACAACGTGTCAAAAGAAGGCTGGAAACAGTGGCTCGAGCGTTTAACAACTATCATTAATGAAAATGGTTTAAATACAGCTGATATTAAAAGCATTGAATTAATTGAAAAACATATGCAGGGTTTCTTCTTTGATGAAGGTAATTATGGTCAGGTTCCTGCTGGTTTTAATGCGGGTGGTGGCGGAAAAAAATAAGCAGGCAACTGCTAATTTACATCACTCAACTGATAATACATGCTAAATGAGATAGGCTGATTTGGCAGTAATGAAGAAGGCGGTTTGGGAAACGGTTGCGCATCATCAAGTGCCTGCCTTACCGCCCGTTGAAGCACTGCCTTGCCGCCGTTAATTTCTAACTGGTAATGCCCTCCACTTTCACTAAGTAAAAAGCTCACATCTAACTTGCCTTCAATGGCTCGGCGTCGAGCTGCACCCGGGTAAAACTTGTAAGACTCAATATGCGCTAATAAAAGCTGCATATAGGTTTCTTTTTCTTTTTTCTTTTCTAACTCAATGTTCAGTTGATGGTTAAGTTTTTCATCAGCTAAAGGTGGTGGGGTCGCTTTTGCTGGTTCTCTATCTAATGGTTTAACAGATACTTCTTTTTTTATTTGAGAGACTGCAGCAGGTTTTTGCAGAGGTTTATTCTTGGCACTTAATGTTTTTTTAGGTGGCTCAGGTTTTGCGACAGCAGGTTTTGATTTGTTTTTATCAAGCAGGTTTTTCCTGCTAGTGGGAGCTAAATGTTTAATTAGTTGAACGGTTACATGTTTGCTTATATTTTGCGAAGCATTAATGCTTTTATTAAAACTAAAACTGGATTCCAGGTAAGCAAATACAAATGCATGTACCAATAATGATAAAAATATACCCTTTAATATGTTTGAGTTACTGGTCATCTAATGCTCAGGATGTATTTATGGTGTTACTTCAGTGTTTGTCTTTAACCATGATAAAACATGATCTGTATTAAGTATGCCAGTAACTGCACTACGACCAGCTCTGTGATTGTCGTGGAAGTAGCTGCGGGGCAGTTCGCCATACCATCGGGGGTCAATTGAGTATCTTAGTCTTTGAACTGGCTCAGTAGAAAATACCCGATTATCTATTTTAAGTAAATCAAACTTACTTAGTAGTTTGTTGATTTCGTCAATACGTGCCGGTGAATCGGTTGATACAAGCACCATGTTTAAATCAGGGTTTTGTTTATATAACAAACCCAGAGAGCTAAGTTCTTTGATGCAGGGCGGGCAATCGAGTGACCACATTACCATTAGAAAAGCATGTTTTTTTTCTTCGATAAGCTGGCTGTAGCTATCAGTGTTAAACAATGCAGGTTTATTAGTTGCGTTAGCTGTATAACAACTGCACAGCAAAGTCAGCAGAAGAATCAATGTTTTCACAATAGCCCCTCCCGATTATTATTTTTATCTATTGCAATTAAACGAAAGCCTTCCTGTGTTGTTTTCCATTGAATATAAATGGATTTATTGTCGGTGATTAAAAATGGATAGTCTGAGCCTTGCGTTGATTTGGCTACAACTTTAGCTTTGTCCCATGTTTCTCCATTATTTGTTGAATGTTGAGTCCAGACTGTCTCCTCTTTACCGTTGAACTCTTTCCATGTTAGCCAAACCTGATTGTTACTACTTAATACCCCAGGATGTGAAGCTGCCGCTTTATAATTACCAAAATTGACAGGTGTTGTTCGTGTATTATTATCGCGCATGCGCATATAAAACAACCCATGCCTTTTATCAGCATTATTGAACCATGCCATATGATAATCACCAGAATCTGAAATTGATAAATCAGGACCATGATGTGGGCAGGCATCAACTTGCCAGTTATCATAACTAACACGAACAGGGATACCTGGTTTTGAGGCAGATTCAAAACTGACTAATGCATGATCTCGTGTATTTTTTCCATAAATATTGCGCCATAGAATGACTGGCAGGTCATTATCATCCATATCAATAATGACTCTGCAGCATTCGCAACTATGGTCAATTATCTTTTTATTAGCATGAAAACTTTTTCCTCCATTGTCTGACCAGGTGTAGTAAACAGCAGCGCCATGATAGTCCTTAGCCTCTTTTTCGGCTTTGAATCGGTCGCGTTTATCAAGCCATGCCAGATAAATATTGCCATTTTTACCAACGGATAATGCGTCAAAACGATGTCCGGTAATATCTAGATTGTCATTAACCGTAACAGGTGTGCTAAAACTCTTTCCCATATCATTTGAAAAGCTAAATCTGACATTACCAGTGAAACGCTTTTCTAATGGTGTTGTCCAGGAAACATATATATCTCCCTTTTTGCTTAAAACAATTTTGGGGCGGTTTTCACCATGTGCAGAAATTTTCTCTGGTATTGTATTTAGCGTAACCGGTTTACTAAACGTTTCTGCTTTGTCATCGGAGTAGTTAACATAAACATGACCGGCATAAGACCAGACAACCCATAGTCGACCCGTTGTAGAAAAAACTGAGCTGGGTGCCGACGCACAATCAAGTGCGGGTATCTGGTTAACATTTGTGCATTTAGATAAACTGCCGTCTTTGACTTTTGCACCTCCATGAGCAGCAATGCCAACATCAGGTAAAGCAGTTAAAAATAAAAGACTGATGATTAAATTAAATATTTTCATTTTAGAACTTGTACTCTGCCCCGGCATATAATGTGCGCGGCATACCAGGTGCAAAAGTTGATTCGCCTCGACTAAATGATGCCGAGGTTGCGTATGTTTTATCAGTAACGTTCATTAGCCTGATAAAAGTTTCAAATGTCCTGGTAGCAAAATAGTTCATGCGTAGATTAATAAGCTCGTGGCCTGAATATTTTTGTGTATTACTCTGGTCCATCCAGTATTCACCGAGGTGCACCCATTCTAACTCTGCGCGTCCACCATTAAGAAGCGATGGTGAATAATTAATTCGTGTATTGGCGACTTCTTCAGGAGCGGATTGAATTTCATTACCACTGAAATCAGTGCCCCTTTCAACCCAGGTTTCGAATGTATGTTTGTTCTTTGCGTAACTAAGACTGAATTTCCAGTCTTTTGAAAATTGGCTATTTAAACCTAACTCTATACCACGGTGCAATGTCTCACCTGCATTTACCGTTGTTCTGTCTTCTGTTACAGGGTCTTCATAGGTTACCAGATCATCTTTTTTAGTCATGTAGTATATTGATACTTCATAATTTAAAAGTTTTGTGGGGTTACCCCGTAAACCAATTTCAAAACTGTCTACTTTAACCGGGTCTAAATCAAGTGAGGCATCATTACTGCCCGGGCGAAATATCTGCCCTTCAGACGGGGCACGAAATGCATGCCGGTAAGATGCAAAGCCGTTTAAAGATTCATTAAAAGTATAAGCGGCACCCAGTTTAGGGCTAAAGTGTGCGAAATCAACTTTAGCATCTACTGGGTGATTATAAGTAACTGGAAATCTTGTGCTCTCTGGGTTAATAACTAAAGCACCGTCGGCCATGTTATTTGTGTAATCATATTGCAGGTTATCATAACGTAAGCCAGCATTAAATCGCCAGTTTTCCGATGGAGATGTTTCTACATGAACATAAGGTGAAACGGCCTGATAAGTGACATCATAATCGTAGATTTTTTCAGCTGTAGTAAAAGATGTATAAACATCACCTGTTTTTACGGCATCAATGCTGTGCTCTAAACGACTGCCAGGTGTATAGTCTATATCAGCGCCAAATATAAGACGTGTCCTGAGTGGTTTAAAATCTATGCGGTATTTAGCCAGTAAGCCCAGAGAATTGCTTTCAGTTTCTTTAATGCTCGGGTCATAACTAAATGACCAGTTAGGCATGTATTCCATAAAATTATTTCTAACGTAAGGTGTCAGGCTTAGTAAAGTATTGTGGCTTTCCTTTTCATACGCAGTGGAAAGACGTGTGGCTTTTACTTCTCGGTATGATATGGGTGTGTAATTTTCGGTTGGGTTATTATTATAATCATCCTCAGATATGCGAGATGATCCGGCGGTTTGCTGATCGATATTTGAGGTGCTTAATAACGTTTTTAAACTTGCTCCGCTTTGCAGGAAATGATCCCAGCGTACTGTCGCGCTTGCCCGGTCATAATCGGTAGCATCTCTCCAGCCATCAGTCTGTGTCAGATTAATATCAGCACGAATCCCATCATCATCCCAGCTTTTCCCCGCGCTGGTTAATAATCGCTTCCAGCCAAACTCACCCGCTTCAAGTGAAAGTTTTAATTCGGGTTCAAGTGGTGGTGCTTCAGTAATTACATTAATAACACCCCCAATTGCATCACTACCGTATAAAGAGGTTCCCGGACCCTTGGTAATTTCAATACCTGATGCCTGAGGTACATTTACTTCATAGAGCGCATTGTGGTTGAAAAAACCGGTAGATCTGGTGGGTATACCATCTTCAAGATAAAGGTATAAGGGTTGTGTAGATATGGGTTGGCGAATAGAGGTCATATGCCCTTCCCCACCAGTTACATTAATATGTACACCCGGTACACGTTCCATTATTTCAGATGGATGAGCAGGTTTTGTTGCCTGAAGTTCCTGGTCATTGATCTGGCCAACGGTTTCAGATGTTTCTGCACGTAGTGTTTCTTCTCTTGTACCGGTAACAGTAATACTGGCTTCAGTAGAGCTGGCTTCCTGGTTTGCTATTATGGTTTGTGGAAAGACAGTATAGAGTGCTGCAATTGTGACAAGGTGTACTTTTGATTTTAAAAACATAAAACTATTAATCCTGTGAGGCATATTTTTTTTTAGGAGGTTATTCAAATGCGCCTTACATGAGAAGTGACAAAATGACGCGCGACAATATGTCGCAGACCAGGATGTAAATGTGCTGCACGCACTGGACCAGTGCCGCTTAACGCCTAATGTGATTTTTTATATATCGATTATGTGTTGCTTAAATGATTGATAATTATCAATCATTTAAGCATTAAGGCTATGGGGGGTGAGAAGAGCGACAGATTTTATAAGCTGCAAGAGAATGCACTGTTCAGGCGCATCACCATCGGGGAAAGAGTATCTTTCTCGCGCTTCTCCTGTGTGATGCCACCCGAAGTTTTTAGAGTTGGTTCACTGCTCTGTCGTTTGCTGGTGAGATGGGTTAAGGGGACAGGGTGCAAAAAGCGCGACCTTTCCCCGATGGTGATGTGCATGAGCAGGGCAATCTATCTTATTGTTTATGTAATTTTATTGCGGGTGCCATAACAAAGTTAAGTTTTTCATATGCGGTTTTTAGTGCGGTGACCACCTCTTCTGAAGTTTTTGCCTGTGCAAATATATAGCCTGGGTACTGGTTGCCCTCAGGTAAGGGAATTAATTCATTGCCTTCTCGAATGATAATATCAACTTTATCTACATGAGGTGTTTTTCTTGCTGCAGCCAGGCCTTCTACTCTGCGTAATATTCCCGCCTCTTTAATAGGTATCATCATAACTCCTCGGGCGTTTTCGGGAGACCGACTTGTTACTTTTTTAGCCACGGCTAATGAAACAACTAACTCTTCTAAATTAAAATCATTGCCCGAATCAAGGCTTCTCGCACAGTCACCGCCGATTGTACGGCTGGCAACTTCAAGAATATAAGCATCACTTTCATTGACTCTTAATTCTGCATGTATGGGGCCACTGGTTAAACCATATGACTGGCAGGCCTGCTCAACTCGTTGTTTTATTTTCATCTGAGTCGACTGGTCCAATGACGACGGGGTTACATAAATGGTTTCTTCAAAAAATGGCCCGGTGAGTGGGTCAGGTTTATCGAAAATAACCAGAGTATGCAATTTTCCATTTTCTAAATATCCTTCAAATGCGACTTCCCTGCCATCTATATATTCTTCTATTAATATGTGTGAGCACTCAAAGTCATCACCTGATTTATTAATAATGTCCTTCACGCGATAACAGGCATCAAAAAACTCTTCTTTATTATTAACCCGTATAACACCTCTGCTTGCAGATAAATGTAAGGGTTTAATAACACGGGGCCAGGTTAAGCCAGCTATTTGAGATTCAAGTGAGTCATTAAGGTTTATAAGACAGTGATCAGGTACCGCATTTTTGTCTAATGAGAGGTGCGCCCTTGCGAGATCTTTTCTCATTGATAATCGAGCAGCGTTTGGTGGGTTATGAGGTAATTTTAATTCTCTGGCAACTTTAGCTGCTAACTCTACTGTACTGTCATCTGAGCCTAATACGCCTACCAGCTTTTTTAGCTTTGATTCTTTGATAATGATATTTAGCGCAGCTGAATGATCGTCAAGATCAATATGAAGGCCGTCATACACTTCGGATATGAGTGAATACTTGCCTTCAGAGGCTATAAGAACGTTAAGCCCTAATCGTTTAGCGGCATTTATATAAGGAGCAATGCGATAGCTATCTGGTTGGGAGATTAATAGTAAGAAAGGTTTGATGGTAATGCCAGTATATTAAGGCTGTTGTATTAGTGTGAGTTTTAAGGGAGCTTAAATTGGCTCCCTTAGGTCTCTTTTATGGGGCTTTTATGTCGATATTAAACGGCGCCACCACAGCCACCACAGGAGCCGGAGCCACCTGTTTGTGCAAATACGTTTTTAAATACAAAGCTCTGATTCAGACCTTCAGTTTTATAGTCTACCTCTACACCGGTTAAATAACCTAGAGCAACACTATCAACATATAAATTCAGTTTTTCAGCTTCCAGAACGAAATCAAATTTAGAAGGTTGTTCTACAAGTGTCATGCCGTATGTCATGCCGCTACAACCACCACCTGAAACAAAGATACGAATACCAGATGCATCAGGCTCCTGATCAATTATTGCCGAAAGCTGATTCATCGCTTCCGGGGATATTTTTACTTCGTCAGTGAGAGTATTGATAAATTCAACATCAGACATGTTTGTCTCCTGTATTAGATCTTCAATTTTTGTGAATTTTAGCATGCATTTGAGCAGTAGATTTAAAAATCATGTCTAAACGTGCCTGTTACGATATTTAAAATATTTAATATCAAAAAAAGTCATGTTTCCGCTTCCATTTATAAGAAACAGGTATATTAGCAACTTATTATTAAAATATACGCTTAGTATTGACAGGATAAATTGAAATTTCATGCATTATTTATAATTACGCGGCAATATTCCATACTACCGTTTATTTGATATATATCAAATACTTTAAGCTGTTATTGTGGGTATTAGCTTATGTTATGCATAAATAATAATAAAAACATAAGCTTTCCTTGATTTTTATCATTGAGCTATTTATATTCTCTTCAATTATAAAAAAATGAACTTAAATATTACACTCCAGAAAACAACTGGCACACAACCGGGTTTACATTAAATAATAATAATACTCTGATATTCGAGTTTTTAGAAAATAGCATTATAAAATTCAAGTTATCGACGATTTTAAAAATAATATATCGGTAATTTTTTTGTTTTTTAAGTTAGATAATTATAAAAACCTTTACTCCAGGGGGTAAAAATGAGAGCAGTAACCCGGCCATTAGGCCTAGTCTGTCTGTTGCTAGCAAGCAGCCCGACACTCGCTGAATATCAGTTGAATTTAGAGCCAGGTGTCACCATTACCAGCCAAAATGCATATGACATTCATCAGATAGTAATGTGGATATGCGTTGTAATTGGTATCGTTGTTTACGGTGTCATGACCTACTCAATTCTTACTCATACGAAAGCCAGGGGGCATAAACCTGCGACCTTCGACGATAACCTCACCGTAGAAATACTCTGGACAGTGATCCCTGTTCTTATTCTTATCGGTATGGCTATTCCTGCTACCTCTGCTTTACTGGCGATGGAAGATGTCTCTGATTCAGATATGTCTATCAAAGTCACCGGTTATCAGTGGAAATGGCATTACGACTATGTAGGTGAAGATGTTAGTTTCTTCAGTAATATGAATACGCCGATGGAGCAGATTAAAAATCTTGAAGCTAAGGGTGAAAATTACCTGTTAGAAGTAGATAACAAAATCGTTGTTCCTGTTGATCAAAAGATTCGTTTCCTGTTTACATCTAATGATGTTATTCACGCCTGGTGGGTGCCGGCTTTTGGTGTTAAGAAAGACGCCATTCCCGGTTATATAAATGAAAGTTGGGCACGTATTGATGAGCCAGGTATTTACCGGGGTCAATGTGCTGAATTATGTGGTGCAAACCACGGTTTTATGCCGATTGTTGTTGAAGCTAAGTCAGAAGAAGATTATCTGGCCTGGCTAGGCGAGAAGAAAACAGCTCAGGCCGCTGCAGCTGAAAGCGGTAATAAGGTCTGGACAATGGACGAATTAATGGCTCACGGCGAGACAGCATACAACACAAGTTGTGCGGCCTGCCACCAGGTTGGTGGTGAAGGTTTACCTAATGTGTTCCCTGGTATTAAAGGAAGTGCTATTGCAACGGGTGATGTTGCTAAACATATTGACGTTGTTGTCAATGGTGTTGCTGGCACCGGTATGCAGGCGTTTGGCGCACAGTTAAATGATGCAGATTTAGCAGCAATTATTACTTATGAGCGTAATGCCTGGGGTAATAATGCTGGTGATATGGTTCAACCGTCCGAAATAAAAGCGGCCCGTTAATTTAGACTTAAAAAAGAGGCAAACATGAACGCTGTAGTAGAAGAACATCATGATCACGATCATAAGCCTACTGGCATAGGTCGGTGGCTGTTTAGTACAAATCATAAAGACATTGGAAGCATGTATCTGTGGTTCGCTTTTACCATGTTTTTTATTGGTGGCGCCTTAGCGTTATTAATTCGTGCTGAATTATTTCAACCCGGTATGCAAATTGTAGAACCGGAATTTTTTAACCAGCTAACAACGCTGCACGGTTTAATCATGGTTTTTGGTGTGATTATGCCAGCTTTCGTTGGTTTAGCTAACTGGCAGTTACCAATGATGATTGGTGCTCCTGATATGGCATTACCACGCATGAATAACTGGAGTTTCTGGTTATTACCGGCTGCCTTTGGTTTGCTGCTTGCCAGTTTGGTAATGAGTATTATGGGGCTTGGCTCTGCGCCAAACTTTGGCTGGACATTCTATGCGCCACTCTCCACTACTTATGGGCCAGATAGTACTGATTACTTCATCTTCTCGGTTCACCTGATGGGGATATCATCTGTTATGGGCGCAATTAATGTAATAGCGACCATTATGAATCTACGTGCTCCTGGCATGACATATATGAAGATGCCTATTTTTGTATGGACATGGTTCATTACTGCATACTTACTGATTGCAGTTATGCCTGTATTGGCGGGCGTTGTCACAATGATGTTAACCGATAGAAACTTCGGCACCAGCTTCTTTGATGCGGCAGGTGGTGGTGATCCGGTCATGTTCCAGCATGTATTCTGGTTCTTTGGTCATCCTGAAGTGTATATTATGATTTTACCGGCTTTTGGTATTGTCTCTTCAATTGTGCCTACCTTCTCTCGTAAACCATTATTTGGTTATAGCTCGATGGTATATGCAACGGCTTCGATTGCATTTCTTTCGTTCATTGTATGGGCTCACCACATGTTTACAGTGGGTATGCCAGTTGCGGGTGAACTCTTCTTTATGTATTCAACCATGTTAATCGCGATACCTACGGGTGTTAAAGTTTTTAACTGGATTTCTACAATGTGGAGAGGTGCATTAACATTTGAAACACCGATGTTATTCGCAATCGCCTTTATCTTCCTGTTCACCATGGGTGGGTTTACCGGTTTGATGTTATGTATTGCGCCTGCTGATTTTCAGTATCACGACACCTACTTTGTGGTAGCTCACTTCCACTACGTATTGGTAACGGGTGCGGCCTTCTCTATTATGGCTGCGGTATATTTCTGGTTACCAAAATGGACCGGTAATATGTATGACGAGAAACTGGGTAAACTGCATTTCTGGTTAACCTGTATCTCTGCGAACGTTTTATTCTTCCCAATGCATTTCGTCGGTCTGGCAGGTATGCCTCGTCGTATTCCAGATTATGCACTGCAATTTGCAGAGTTTAATCAGATTGCGTCTGTTGGTGCATTTGTATTTGGTTTCTCACAGTTAATCTTCTTATACGTTGTTATTAAATGCGTTAGGGGTGGTGAGAAAGCAACAGATAAAGTTTGGGAAGGCGCGCACGGTCTGGAATTTGATCTTCCATCACCTGCTCCATTCCACAGCTACACAACTCCACCTGTAGTTAAATAGGCAGAGGCGCGGAAAATGTCAGTGCAAACAGAAAAGCAGACAACAGATAATCCAAAAATTATCGGTAAGTTACTGCTGGTTGTAGTAGCGATGTTTGGTTTTGGTTTTGCACTGGTTCCGTTATATGACGTGTTTTGCGATATAACCGGTTTGAATGGAAAGACAGGTGACAAAGTTCATTTTGAAACTGCTCCGATTGTAGACGAAAGTCGTTTGGTTAAAATTACTTTTCTGGCCAGCCTGAATGAATCTATGCCGTGGGAATTTAAACCTCAGCAAAATTTTATTGAGGTTCATCCAGGAAAACCAACTACGATTAATTATATTGCTAGAAACATGTCCAGTAAGAGTATCGTAGGTAATGCTGTACCTAGCGTTTCACCAGGTTTAGCTGCTGCCTACTTTCAAAAAACTGAATGCTTTTGCTTTACCCGGCAAGAGCTAAAAGCAGGAGAAGAAAAAATCATGCCGGTTACGTTTATTGTTGATAGTGAATTATCAGATGATATAAATGAAATCGCATTGTCCTATACTTTCTTTATCAGTAAACAAAATAACGAAGATTTGGCAGATAATACTTTAACCGCTAAGTCTATTAATACTTTCAAGTAATCAGGATTAACTATTATGAGTACTGCAAGTCACGGTGAATATTATATTCCAGAGCCAAGTAAATGGCCCATAGTTGGTACAGTTGCATTAACTACTTCAGTTATTGGTGCAGTAAATACAATACATGCAGGTGAAATGAGTCTACTGCTTCCAGTTGGTTTATTAATGATAGCCTATTTGTTCTTTGGCTGGTTCGGTTCGGTTATAGATGAATCTATGGCAGGTAAATATAGTGCGCAGGTAGATAAGTCATTCCGTCTTGGTATGATGTGGTTTATTTTTTCTGAAGTCATGTTCTTTGCGGCATTCTTTGGCGCATTATTCTATGCAAGAGTATTGTCTGTGCCCTGGTTAGGCGGCGCTGGAAATAACGCGGCTACCCACGAGTTTTTGTGGCCGGCTTTCGAAGCAGTCTGGCCATTATTAAGCAACCCTGATAATACAAAAATTGTTGCCCCGGCAGAAGCCATGGGTGCAATGGGTTTGCCTGCAATAAATACAGCTATATTATTAACATCTAGTGTGACTTTAACCTGGGCGCATCATGCATTGCGTGCGGGAAATCGTTTACATCTTAATTTGGGCTTAGGGATTACAGTATTACTGGGTTGTATATTTCTTGTGTTACAGGTTGAAGAATATATACACGCCTATAATGAATTAGGTCTTACTATGTCGTCAGGCATTTATGGTAGCACCTTCTTTCTGTTAACAGGTTTCCATGGTTTCCATGTAACAATGGGTACAACTATGTTACTGGTGATTTTAATTCGTTGCTTGAAAGGTCATTTTACGGCTGACAATCATTTTGGTTTTGAAGCGGTTGCCTGGTACTGGCATTTTGTTGATGTGGTCTGGTTAGGTCTTTATATATTTGTGTATTGGTTATAACTATAAACAAGTCGTAAGTCATCAGGCTTTTAAAATTTGACTTACGACTTGTTTTTATAATCCGTGTGGCTGTATTAATCCTAACGCCTGTCCAATTAAAAGCAGAATAAAAATTCCAGCAGAGAGCCCTATTCTCCAGCTTAGAGATTTAATTAATTTATCAGAATTCCCTTTGTTGTTCACAAGATGATATAGTGCTGTACCTAAACTAATGAAAACAAAAATTAGTAATACAATAAGAACAATTTTAAAAATCACTTTATTAACCTCTTATTCAAAGTATAAATTTGTAACAAAGCCAAACCAGGTGTCAACTCAGGTATGCAGTTTAAACAGTATCAATTTAAAGCTACACTTATACCTAGTCTAATAACAGTTGCCCTACTTTATGTAATGATATCACTTGGTTTATGGCAACTCGACAGAGCAGAGTATAAAGCCAATATACAATCATTAATAGAGAGTAAACAGGGTACGGCCACTATTTCTTTAGATTCAATTGAGGAAGAAGAAAACTGGTTATATCAGCCGGTGTTTGTTTCAGGGAAATATGATTTACAGCATCATATTTATCTGGATAATCAGGTTAATAATATGCTTGCAGGATATAGTGTTTTTACTCCGCTAAAAATTACTGATGATCTTGCAATTTTAGTTAATCGAGGCTGGCTACCGGTTGGTAATAGTCGTGCAAGTTTGCCTGATATTAGTGTGACTTCAGAAGCGCTGCGTATAGATGGCCTGCTCTCCCACGCGCCATCAAAAATATTGGTCCTATCAGACAATGCAAATAGCTATTTGCAATGGCCAGCTGTATTGCAGTATGTAGATATTAACGAAATTGAAAAACACTTAGATTATAAATTATTGCCAATGATTATTATTATGGATCAGCCTACACAAACAAAATTACAGTCTTTACCCATAAAAATTAATATGCGAAGTGAAAAACATACAGCATATGCATTTCAATGGTTCGGGCTTTCATTAACGTTATTAATCATATACATTGTGGTTAATACAAAAAACACAAAGAAAATTTAAGGTTATATATGACTAACGAAGTTGCAGATCAGGCACACGAAAAACGCAGTAATTTAGCTTTATGGGTGCTAACAGCCTCATTTTTTATTCCAGCATTTTTAGCTTATATTTATTTTTATTATGGCGATAGACCTGCTATTAAAAGCAATGGTGAGTTAATTATACCTGTTGTGGATATACACACTTTGGGAATGACTGGAACCGCTGGTGCTGAGTTATCTGAAGAAGAATTAACACCCCACTGGCGGATGCTTTACTTTGTGGGTTCTAGTTGCGATTCAAGCTGTCAAACCAGCTTATATAATATGCGACAGATTAACATTGGAATTGGCAAATACCAGGACCGTGTAAATCACGGTATCGTGCATTTAGCGGAGCCTGATGAAGCGTTCGTTGAATTAATAGAAAAAGAACATAAAGCGGCTGGGCGTATTTATACAACTATAGATAAAATATCATCTATTACAGAACTGGAAGCGAATCCATCACAATTGCAATCTATATACCTGGTAGATCCTCTAGGTAATATCATGATGCATTTTCCGAAAGATCTTGAGCCAAAGCTGATAAATAAGGATATGAATAAATTATTAAAAGTTTCTCGTTTGCGTTAAATAATAACTCCAGGCGTCTAGTGCAGCTTTAGATGTAATTATGGTGCTGCATAATGCATAACTAGCTGTACAACGCCAACAACACTCAAAATAAATACAATAACAAATATTATGCCGGCAGCTATAAATGTGGATGGCTTGCCATGCTCAAAATCTCTTTCTCTATTGCTTTTGGTTTGAATACCACTTGCTGCAAAAATCGTACTCTTTAATACATTTAGAAAACCTGTGCCTTTGCCTTTATCTTTGTTTATTTCGTCCACAACTGCCTCACTATTAATCATTATTTTTTAATTAATATCAATCAACTTATCATACACTGAGGACATGTGATTTGTATATTTATTAGGGAATTTTTCGCTTATTTATTAATAATTTAAATATTTATAATATATTACTTCACTTAACGTAAATACCTATGTTATATAAGTAGTTAAGTTTATTTAATCAGTCTTAATTAGTAATATTTTTATCTCAAATGTTAAAAAATATGGCGATAATTTACAGAATAAGTTCTATACTTATATTCATGTAGCTTATTGGTCAAATAAGTAATATTTCAAATAATACGGAGTATCAATAAATGCTGTTCAAACACTTTTGTCATGTATATAAACCTAAAGAATGTTTACGTGATGCGGATCGCGAACCTGCCCAGATTACGGACATTTTACTCCACGTTGCAGTACTATCATTAATACCAACGATTTGTGTCTATATAGCGACAGTTCATATCGGCTGGGATCTCGGTATAGGTACTCTGTTCTTTATGACAGCCGATAAAGCGATAATCGCTGCCCTGGCTGCATTTTTGTGTCTTAATATCGGTGTATATGGTCTGGGTTATGCTATCTGCTGGTTTGGGAAAACATTTGATTTAAACCCTAAACCCTTACACTGTACTGAATTAGCGGTATTCTCTTCATTACCATTGTTTCTGCTTGGTTTTGTTGCTTTATACCCTGTCTTGTATATCAACGTACTAGCGGGTCTGATTGCAATAGCAGCAGCTGTTTATCTGTTGTACACAGGCATGCCTATCTTTATGCATATACCTATAGAAAAAGGTTTTGTTTACTCAACATGGGTGGTTACAATCGGTCTGGTTATGCTTGTTGTTTTTCTTGGTGCTGCAATCTTCTTTATTTCAGCAACCTCGACTTAAAAGCTTAAAAGTATTTTCGTTTATTTACTAAAAAACCCGCATATGCGGGTTTTTTAGTTTCTAACTAAATATACCGTTTATCCAATATATAAATTCAAAGGTGCTGTCTGTCTATACTTGTAAATGAACACGGTTTTCTAGGCTACACACTCACTACAAACAGGAGAGCCCAAATGAGAAAACGACTCTATTTTTTACTCCCTGATCTGGGAGAAGCGTCTAAAACAGTTGATGAACTTTTACTCGCAAGAATTGATGAGAAACATATTCATGTTATGGCTAAACAGGGTGTAGATTTAGGTGATCTACCTGAAGCCAGTATTTTTCAGACAAGTGATATCGTACACGGGGTTGAGACAGGTATAGTTATAGGCGGTATCACTGGTCTCGTGGCTAGCATTATAGCGATTACAGCATTACAGGTTGGTTCTGTGATGGGTCTAATTGTACTAGGCTGCACACTATTTGGCGCGGGCTTTGGTGTCTGGACGTCGGCAATGATTGGTTCAAGTACGAAAAATTCGAGGTTAAAAGAATTTGAGCTATCTATGGAAGAAGGTAAAATACTTCTAATAGCTGATGTGCCAATAGATAAAGTAGATGATATTAATCATAAAATGCAGGCACATAAAGAAACTATTATGGGTGGCTCTGACCCCAGTATACCGGTATTTCCATAAGTTCTAAATCTAGTAGGTTGATAATTATAATTACCAACCTACTTTATATATAAATGAAATTAGTTTACATAAACATTCTTAGAACGATTCTTGCGTAATGATCGAGTAATAAAAAACCGAATAAAGCGCTTAAGTAAAATATTGAATAGCTAAATGTTTTCATCGAGTGCTCATCACTTTCACCCGTTTTATATAACTTAACTGCGTGATAAAGAAAACCAAGCCCCAAAGCAACCGCACCCGCAAAATAGATTAAACCTGTCATATGAATAACAAATGGCATCATGGACACTGAGAGTAACATCAACGTATAAAGCACTATATGCATTTTCGTAAAAATTACACCATGTGTAACGGGTAACATGGGTAAACCTGCACGTGCATATTCGTCTTTACGTTTTATTGCCAATGCCCAAAAATGAGGCGGAGTCCAGACAAAGATAATTAAAAATAAGAGTAAAGCTTCACCATTAACCTCACCTGTCATTGCCGCCCAGCCAAGTAATGGTGGAGCCGCACCAGCTGCACCGCCTAATACAATATTCTGTGGTGTCGAACGCTTAAGAAACATTGTATAAATTACAGCGTAACCGACCAGAGATGTAAGCGTTAATAATGTGGTTAAAAGGTTTGTCCAGATTAATAAAATAACCATAGCAATTACTGCAAGTGAAAGCGCAAACGTTAAAGCCTGTCGTGAAGTTAACGCTCCTTGTGGTAACGGACGATTGCTTGTGCGCTGCATCACTACATCAATCCGCTGATCAACCCAGTGGTTTAAAGCTGCCCCTGAAGCAGATGCGAGACCAATACCTAAACAGGCCGCTATAAATGTGTCTAGAGGTAAGGCGCCAGGCGAAGAAAGTAACATACCGACAATGGCAGTAAAGACAATTAAATAAACAACTTTTGGCTTACATAAATTGTAATAATTACGCCAGTTTAAGCTGGGAGATTTGAGTGTGGCTTCAGTCATGATAGAACCTTATTTGTATCATTTGGGGAGGTAATAGCCGAACCGGAGATAAGGCTATAATTAATAAGCAAAAGAGCAAGAAGTAAAGCGGCTGCAATTGCATTATGCGCAACTGCGATTGGTATAGGTAAAACAAGTATTACATTCGCGATACCTAAGGAAACCTGGGCAGTTAATAAATATAATAAAAGTGCAGCTAGTTTACGTAATAGATCGTTATTGCTTTTAAAGATCATTAAAAGAGCTAATAAACTTAGAACGATCGTTGTTACTAAGGCACCTATGCGGTGTAAAAAATGAACAGTGACCCCTGCTTCAAAAGATAAAGAGCCACCTTCGTAATTCACAGTTGGGTCTTTAAAAAATACAAATGCTTCTTTGAAATTGGTTTCAGGAAGCCATGAACCCTGACAGGTTGGAAAGTCGGGACAATACAAAGCTACATAATTTGTGCTCGTCCAGCCACCAAGAAAAATTTGTATAGCCAGAACAAAAACAGCAAATCTGGCCAGTGGTTTTATGAAGTTATTAATGTTTGAAGTCTGTGCTTTTTTTAACCATTCACTTTGTGACCAGGGCTGACTGTGTTTGAGAAACACCCAGAATAATAAACTTAAGGTAAGTAGCCCTGTGAGCAAATGTAATGTAACGATAGTCGGTCGAACTAACTGGGTAACCGTCCACATGCCGAGTAATCCCTGGAAAATAACCAGTAATACCAGGAATAGTGGCATTTTAAGCTGTTGATTCGGCTTGTGACGATGCCGCCAGGCTAGAAATGCCATTATCAAAATAAGAAAACCAAGAATACTGGCAAAATAGCGATGAATCATTTCTTTCCAGGCTTTACCTGAGTGAACTTCAAGGTGTGGATATAGATTCACAGCCTGGGTGATCTCATGAGCTTCATCGGGCGCACCTATCTGGCCAAAACAGCCTGGCCAGTCAGGACAACCTAATCCAGCATCAGAGAGCCGTACATAAGCCCCTAAGACGATAACAAAGAACGCCAGGCAGCAAGCTGTAAGACTTATACGTAAAAACCACTTGTTATTCAAACAACACCCGAAATTTTATTTAATTTTTGACTAATTCGATGCTATAGCAAGCAGAGTCTTGATGCAATTCAATAATACTTTGGACAACATAAGTATATGTTTTTTATAGTTTTACTATATTATAATATGATTATTATTGGTGATTATTAAAGAAATGTAAATTTTTGTTGTTTTATGACTTTTCACGGAAATTGTTTTTAGAAATTCATAATTAAGACTTTAAGTATTCAACATAAATAGTTGACCAGAATCAATACTGAAAGCTGGTTATGCAAATTAAAATCATTCTCAATTTATAACTAGAGCCAGAATCAAATCAAATGCAGTTATCTGATTATGTAAATACATTTGGACAGAGCTTATTAAAAAAGTATGGGGAGAGAATTCATAAAATTTCACTTAATGTGAATTTAACCTGCCCTAATCGTGATGGAACAAAAGGCATAGGTGGTTGCACGTTTTGTAATAATGTTTCCTTTAGCCCGAATGCTCGAGATCATAAATCTATAACCGATCAACTGTCTGCAGGACGTGAAGTCATACTCAAAAGAACTGGCGCAAAAAAGTACCTCGCATATTTTCAGGCTTATACTAATACTTATGGAGATGTAGCAGATTTAAAAAAATTATATGATCTGGCGCTTTCTGAAAAAGATATTATCGGACTCTCCATAGGCACACGACCGGATTGTGTACCTGATGAAGTTCTTGATTTACTGGCGAATTATCAAGCACAGGGTTATGAGATATGGCTTGAGCTGGGTTTACAGTCATCATTTGATGAAACACTTAAAAAAGTAAATCGTGGTCATGGGTTTAAGGAATATTATGAGGCTATTCATAAAGCAAATAAACGCAATTTAAAAGTTTGTACTCATCTAATTATCGGGCTACCAGGTGAGAATCAGGAGCATTTTCAAATGACATTAAATCGAGTTTTATCAGAAGGTGTATCTGGCTTAAAACTACACCCTCTACATGTTGTGAAAGGCACCCAGTTAGCCAGAGAGTGGTCAAGAGGTGAATATAAGCCTATTAATGAAAATGACTACGTACAAATTGCAGCTGATTTAATTGAAATGACGCCAGATGAAGTCATTTACCATCGTGTAACGGGTACCGCATCAAACGATATATTACTGGCACCAAACTGGTGTTCAAAAAAATGGGATATCATCAATAGTATTACTCGGGAATTACATAAAAGAAAAAATAACAATAATTTTAATTTTACAAATATTAAACCTTCGTTGTGTCTGTCATGAGTATTTTAGATAATGGGAAAACAAAAAAAATGGAACTGGTGTGTCCTGCTGGAAATTTACCAGCTTTAAAAATTGCGGTGGATAATGGCGCTGACGCTGTTTATATGGGCCTCAAGGATGATACAAATGCGCGTCATTTTGCAGGCTTAAATTTCAATGAAAAACGCTCGTATCAGGCGATTGAATATGCACATCAACGCGGTTGTAAAGTTTATCTGGCAATTAATACTTACCCTCAGGCTAATGGTTGGCAGAGGTGGAAGAATGCAGTTGATATGGCAGCTAAACTTGAAGTTGATGCTTTAATTGCTGCGGATATCGGGGTTTTAGATTACGCTTCTAGTAAATATTCGGAATTACGTTTGCATTTATCAGTACAGGGGTCTGCGACTAACGCTGAGTCTATTAATTTTTATTATGATAATTTTGCTGTTAAACGTGTAGTGTTGCCTCGCGTTCTATCTTTAAAACAGGTTGCACAGGTAGCTGAATCTAGCCCTGTGCCGCTAGAGGTTTTTGGTTTTGGAAGTTTGTGTGTCATGGTAGAAGGCAGGTGTTTATTATCTTCATATGCAACGGGACAATCCCCGAACACATTCGGTGCATGTTCTCCCGCAAGTGCTGTTGAGTGGCAGGAAACAAATTCTGGATTACACACACGACTAAATAATATATTAATTGACAGTTATAAAGAAAATGAACCTGCGGCTTACCCTACTCTCTGTAAAGGACGTTTTGAAGTATCAAGTAACACCTATTACGCAATTGAAGAACCCACCAGTTTAAACACCATAGAATTGCTACCGGAACTACAAAAAATAGGCATAGCGGCAATAAAAATTGAAGGTAGGCAACGTAGCACTGCTTATGTAAATCAGGTGTCTAAAGTCTGGCGAGAAGCCCTTGATGCCTGTCATAACGATAGTGATCATTACGTTGTCAAAAATGAATGGTTGCAAACACTTCATGAAGTTTCTGAAGGTCGTACAACAACCTTAGGTGCATATCACAGGCCCTGGCAATAAATATGAATACAAACATGACTAAATTATCTCTTGGCCCAATTCAATACTACTGGGATAGACAAACAACCTTTGATTTTTATAAACAGATAGCGAACAGCAAAATTGATATTGTTTATTTAGGCGAAACAGTTTGCTCAAAACGAAAGTTAATGCGCCGTAATGACTGGCTTGAAATAGCTGAATTACTTAAAGCATCTGGTAAAGAGGTTGTCTTATCGAGCATGACCTTAATTGAGGCTAATTCAGAGTTAGCCGCTATAAAGTCATTATGTGGTAACTCTGAATACATGATTGAAGCTAATGATATGTCTGTTGTTCAGTTGTTAAAAGACAAACCGTTTGTAACAGGGCCTTCTGTAAATGTCTACAACCCGGCAAGTTTAAAAATGTTAGCTAAACATGGTTTAAAAAGATGGGTATTACCTGTTGAACTGTCTAAATCGTCACTTGCTGATATGCAATTAGAGCGACCTGCAGGTGTTGAAACAGAGGTCATAGTTTACGGCCGGTTACCCCTTGCATATTCTGCTCGATGTTTTACAGCAAGATCACATAATCTACCGAAGGATGATTGTCAGTATCGCTGTCTTGATGATCCTGACGGGCTTATGTTATCAACCCAGGAGAATGAAAAATTTCTGATTCTGAATGGTATTCAAACGCAGTCGGCTAAAACAAGTAACCTCATTCTGGATTTAGATGAGCTGTATAAATTAAATGTCGATATATTCCGTATTAGTCCAGCGTCTCAACATACAGTAAAAATTATAGATTTATTTTATAAAACATTACATGAATCTTATTCTGATAAAAAAGCAAATACAGAATTACAGAAATTAATGCCGGTCGGAGGTTCCTGTAATGGTTACTGGCATGGTGCTAATGGAATGGACTGGAAAGAATCAACTGAAGAAGTATTATCTCAGGTAACACGATGAAGCAAATATGAGGTATTTTAATTCTCAGAAAAATATTAATAAAGTAAATTTAACTAAATAAACGTTTATAAATTGGCAGGCTATTTTTTAATAAACGTTCAATTTTTTCAAAATGTCTATTTGATTCAAAATCCAGACTATCTAGAAAGTTTTTAAGCTCCAGACCAAGTTCAGTGTTACCCTGCATAACGAGTTTTCTCTGAAAGACGAGTGTGTCCGGGTCTTGCTTTCGTGCGGCTAATTGAAGGTAGTCATATACATTTGCCTGTAGCTCAATATCACAATTAGAGTTTGATTTCACAGTGATTAGACGATTATTATTAAGGCTGATGAAATACATTATATTCACATCAGAAACTTTGATGCAGAGACGCCTGTTTTCAAGAAAATCCAGCTCACCCTCATTTATCTGCTCTTTTAACAATAAGTTAAGAAAACCTACTAATATTCGTGAGTGGATAGTTGAAGGTACAAATTTCAATGGAATAGATAAAATACCGGGAAATTTTGGTGTGTTCTCTATTTTTTGGGATAAGCTCATACTCGCCTATTTTACTGAAAGTTCGTTACCCCTATTTTGATAAAAATCAATAAAATTGATGAACCGCGTAACACCTGATATAGTCATTTAGAATCATTAAATAAAGAAAATTAGATGAAAAAGTCACATATTTTAATATTATTTATTGCTGCGGTGTTCGCAGCGACTTCAGGCATCTGGATGGCAAAGCAAACATCTGATGATTCTTCAGTTAGCATAAAACCTGAAGTTATACAGGGCGCCATATACCCTAATGCTAAAAATATTAAAGATTTTAATTTAATTAATCATCGATCTGAGAATATAACAAAAGAAAACTTTAAAAATCACTGGAGTTTGATATTTGTCGGTTATACACACTGCCCAGATATATGCCCTACTACCATGGCAGTTATGACTCAGGTCAGTGAATTCATGCAGAAGCAGCAAATTAAACCACCAGAAATTGTCTTTTTATCTATTGATCCTGAGCGTGACACGGCTGATATTCTCAATTCTTATGTGACTTATTTTAATAAAGATTTTATTGGTTTAACGGGTGATGTTGAAGAAATCACACAATTAAGCGCGCAATTGAATGCTGTCTTTAGAAAGGCACCAGGATTAAGTGGTCAGATTACAGATGAAGATTATCTAATGGATCATAGTTCTGCTTTAATGCTGATAAACCCGCATGGCAACCTGCAATCCATACTTACGGCTCCTCATACCCCGGCTAATATGATAGACAGTATTTTAAAAAGTCAGGCATATTTTCAACAAATAAGTAATTAATTAAAAAAGGCCAACTATTAGCCAGGGGTTTACTTAAAGTGTTGAAAAGTTAAAAGCAAAAGCAGGGGGAACCGCAAATAAACGCAAATGCACGCAAATATTAATTTAACTCGTTCCCATGCTCCTGCATGGGAACGAGTTGAAATTTAGATATGAGCTTAAAATTATTTAGCTTCATGGGAATTTCAATTCTGTGGTTTCGCCTTTGTGGCGACTCACTTTTTTGCCTGCAGCCCATGTTAACAGGCTTGGAAAAGTAAGCAAAAAATAGCCGCCCTTTAGTCGCTAGTTCTCATCAAAAAGCGATGAGAATACCCAAAAAATCTAATGTTATTAAAAGTTATTACTCTATGCTGTGTGACTTCTACTTTGTTCCCGGGTCGTTCAGATGCGCCGTCCAGGCTTACAGAACTTCCAGAGTAATATAAATATGGTACATCCCTGTAATTTTATCCCTCGATGGAAACATTTTTTGGCTAGCTCCAGAGGGGATAAAAGTCAAAACC
The DNA here is from genome assembly GCA_026195255.1 of Gammaproteobacteria bacterium. Taxonomy (GTDB): domain Bacteria; phylum Pseudomonadota; class Gammaproteobacteria; order SZUA-229; family SZUA-229; genus SZUA-229. The sequence continues at coordinate 42,920 of JAPHSS010000022.1, forward strand.
AATACGAACTGAATCTTGTTCTCGTTCCCATGCTCCTGCGTGGGAATGTTTAGGTTTCGTTGTACTAGCCTACACACCGTACGCTTTTAGGTGCAGAACTTATTCCAGCTTTTGAACTTATTTAAATAAATTTAACCTGAATAAAAATATATTATTTTATAAACAGGCCATTATTTAAGTTAAAGTATAAGCGAGTATTTCAACTACCTGTTCAGGTGTTGTGCAAGTAGCTTGAGCTGCGGCATCTACTTCTTTTAATGCATGCGTCAGTTCTTCGTCATGTAGTGTGATAATTGATTTGCCTAGCGCAGCGGCATAACCAGCATCAAATGCCGCATTCCATTGTTTATACTTGTTACCAAACCGAATTACCACAACATCTGCGTCTTCAATATGTTTACGAATACGTATGGCATTTATTTTTGCAGCTTTATGATCTTTCCAGAATGACTCGGTCTCAGCGCCCAGAATATTGTCTCCACAATCATCACTAGCCTCATGGTTAGTAACCGGTGATTTTATTTCAATTTCGAGACCTTTTTCTTTAATGCCCTCGGATATTTTTTCACGCCAGTCACTATGAATTTCACCAGAAAGATATATCTTAAAGCTCATGTATGATCTCTATAAGTTGTTACAAATGATATTGTGATTAAATAATAAAAAGGGCGAATCGCCACTTTTAGTTACAGGTTATGGTAGCTCGTCAAGTTCTTCGTTTTCTTTGGCATGCTCAAGAAAATCATGTTTTTCTACGCCCATCAATACCAGGCTGTTGCTAGCCACATAAATGGATGAATAGGTACCAATAAACACACCAATGATTAAAGCAAAAGCAAAACCATGAATCACTTCGCCACCTAGTATAAACAACGCAGCAAGAACGAGTAATGTTGTTAAAGACGTTATAATCGTTCGTGATAGTGTGCTATTGATTGATATATTTAATATTTCTACAGCAGTGCCTTTACGTTGTGCTCGAAAGGTCTCACGTATTCTGTCTAAAACAACAACAGTATCATTTAATGAGTAACCTATTACAGCTAACAAAGCAGCAAGTACGGTTAAATCAAATGGCATTTGAATAATGGAGAAGACGCCAATAGTGATAATCACATCATGAATTAATGCCATGATTGCACCCACAGCTGATTTTAGCTGAAAGCGTAATCCCACATAAATCATTATGCAGAACAAGGCAATTAACATTGCAAGCCCACCCTGCTCTCTTAATTCTTCGCCTACTTGTGGTCCAACAAATTCGATACGTCGCATTTCAACGTTGTCTGTTGAGGTGTTCTTTAATATATTAAGAACATCATCAGAAATGCTCGCACTATTAACACCTTCGCGTGGCGCTATTCGAACCAGAACATCTTTAGATGTACCAAAGTGCTGAATTAAAGCATCGGAGTATTCACTTTTAGCCAACGCATTACGCACGGGCTCAAGTTCAATTGATTGAGAGTAACCAACCTCAATTAAGTAACCGCCTGTAAAATCTATACCCAGATTTAAACCCCGTGTATAAATACTCGCTATTGAAACCAGGATCAGAATTAATGAAATGCCAAGTGCAATATTGCGTTTACCTAGAAAATCTATGTTTGTTTTACCTGTTAAAAAATGCATTCTGATTTCCTATATTGAAATATTTTTAAGGTTGCGACCGCCATAAAACAGGTTGACCAAAGCGCGGGTTCCCATAATGGCGGTAAACATAGATGTTAAAATTCCGATAGATAATGTAATAGCGAAACCTTTAATTGGCCCGGTTCCCAGACTAAATAAAACAATCGCTGCAATTAGTGTTGTCACATTAGCATCGGCAATGGTACTAAATGCTTTTTCATATCCGGCATGAATACTTGCCTGAGCAGAGTTACCTAAACGTAATTCTTCACGTATACGTTCAAAGATAAGTACATTTGCATCTACTGCCATACCCACTGTTAATACAATACCCGCTATACCAGGTAAAGTTAATGTGGCCTGCATTAAAGACAGAACGGCCGTTATTAGTATTAAGTTTGCCGTTAATGCAACATTGGCGATTAAACCAAAAGCGCGATAATAAACAACCATAAATACCAGTACCAGACTAAACCCAATCATCACAGAATTAAAACCCTGTTCGATATTGTCTTTACCCAGGCTCGGGCCAACGGTACGTTCTTCTACAATCTCAACCGGTGCTTTTAATGCACCAGCGCGTAACAACAGTGCAAGGTCCTTAGCTTCAAATGACTCAAGACCGGTGATTTGAAACTGTTTACTAAACTGCCCCTGTATTGTTGCAATATTGATGACTTCTTCTTTGCGTGTTCTAACTTTAACTTTTTCACCATCAACCATTTTAGTAACAACCTTGTTTTCAATGAAAACAACGGCCATTGGTTTTTTGATGTTATTACGGGTGGTTTCACCCATTTTTTTAGCACCCTTGCCATCCAGGCGAACACTTACTGCGGGAGAACCCGATTGTGTGTCAATTGTAGACGATGCACTATTGATCTGATCACCCGTTACAATGACTCGTCGCTTAAGTAAGACCGGGTCACCATTACGTTCATGGTAAAGTTTTGCGTTAATAGGTATAGCCCCACCACTTTCAGCTTCTTGCCAGTCTAGTCGAGTACCTTCTGTTAAACGAAACTCCAGTGTGGCTGTAGCCCCAAGAATATCTTTGGCACGGGCTGTGTCCTGCACACCGGGTAGCTGAACAACAATACGGCTTTCACCCTGTTGTTGAATAACGGGCTCTGCGACACCTAGTTCATTTACACGATTACGTAATGTTGTGACGTTTTGTTGAATAGCTGACTTACGTTCTTCACGTAATGTTTTTTCGGTGATTTTAGCCAGAACAGTTAATGTTTTTTCTTTTTCTGTGAATTCTAAATCTCGAAATTGTGACTCTAATTTATCTGCGCCCTTTTCCAGACCGTCAGTGTCACGAAACTCAATTGATATTGTGCCATCCGATGCTTTTACACCTCTATAACGTATTTTCTCTTCCCTTAGGAAAGTTCTCATCTCAGAAGTTAGATCTGACTCCATGTTTTCAACAACAGTTTGCATATCTACTTCAAGTAGAAAATGTACACCGCCTCGTAAATCAAGTCCGAGGTACATTGGTAATGCGCGAAATGATTGTAACCAGGGTGGAGTTGCTGGGGCCAGATTCAGGGCAACGGTGTAATCACTGTTGCGGGTAATAAATTTGAAATCTTTAATTTGAGTTGCAGCAGTTAACTGGTTTTCAACAGAATTAAATCTGATTAACAGCTTGTTGTCCTTGAGCTCACTTGATTTTGTTTGTATATCGGCTTTTTTTAATAACTCGTCAATTTTAACTCTAGTGGCTTCATCTACTGTCTTGTTTCTGAGTGACACAAGTACTGAAGGATCTTCACCATATAAGTTTGGCGTGGCGTATATCCCACCTATCACGAGTACTACTATAAGTAGCAGGTATTTCCATAATGGGTACTGATTAATCATTCTTATTGCCCGGTGTTTTTATATTTAGCGAATTCTATATTTTTCAGATATTTCAATGTGTGAGAGCACATTGAAATATCTTAATATTTATAATTATTTTTGCTCTTTTATAGTGCCTTTGGGCATAAGTGAACCAACAGCAGATTTTTGTACTGTGATATTGACGTTTTCACTAATTTCTAAAATTATAAAGCTGTCATTTACTTTTGTAATTTTTCCGAGGATTCCGCCTTGAGTTAAGACTTCATCACCCTTGCTAAGCGCTGAAACCATTGCTTTCTGTTCTTTGGCTCGTTTGCTTTGAGGACGTATTAGAAAGAAATAGAAAAGCACCAACAGGCCGATCGGAAAAAGTAATGCTGTAATCGGGTCGCCCTGTGAAGCAGCAGCGCCACCTTCAGCTAATGCATCAGATATAAAAAAACTCATAAAACTCTCCACCCTTACAGGGTTAAATAAATGTAATGTTAAATTGCGCGGTATTATGCCACTTTGCGGGCTTAACGTCAGCTGGGAATTCAATGAAATCCCTATAAATCAATCTTTTAACCTATATAACCTCTTTTTGACGTACTGCGTAGAAGTCTTCTACATAGGTATCAAAGCGGTCTTCTTCAATGGCTAAACGAATATCTTTCATTAATTGCTGATAATAATGCAGGTTATGGATGGTATTTAAGCGTGAGCTGAGTATTTCCTTGCATTTATCCAGATGGCGTAAATAAGCACGGCTATAGTTTCGGCAGGTATAACAGCCACATGTTTCATCAACAGGCCTTATATCATCTTTATATTTCGCATTACGAATTTTTATAATACCTGTTGAGGTGTATAAAAACCCGGTGCGTGCATTACGTGTTGGCATTACACAGTCAAACATATCAACACCACGGCGCACGGACTCAACAATATCTTCTGGTGTGCCAACGCCCATTAAATAACGTGGCTGATCTACAGGCAGTAACGGTGTCGTGACTTCTAATACTTTATCTCTTTCTTCTTTAGGCTCACCAACAGATAAACCACCTATGGCATAACCATCAAAACCAATATTAACCAGCTCGTTTGCAGATTGTTTGCGCAAGTTTTCATGCATACCACCCTGAACGATGGCAAATAAAGCAGAGTCATTACCCAGATGTGCTTTTTTACTGCGATCAGCCCAACGAAGAGACAGCTCCATCGAGTCTTTAGCTTCTTTTTCTGTTGCCGGATAAGGTGTGCACTCGTCAAATATCATGACAATATCTGAGCCCAGTTCACGTTGAACCTGCATTGAGCTTTCAGGTGTCAGAGTTACCTTTTGACCATCCACTGGCGAATTAAATGTAACGCCCTGTTCTGTTATCTTGCGCAGTTTTGCCAGACTGAAAACCTGGAATCCACCTGAGTCTGTCAGAATGGGTTTATCCCAGTGCATGAAATCATGTAAATCACCGTGTTTTTGAATAATGTCTGTACCGGGTCTTAACATCAGGTGAAATGTATTCCCCAGGATGATCTCTGCACCTAGCTCTTTTAATTCTTCCGGGGTCATGGCTTTAACAGTGCCGTATGTACCCACTGGCATAAATGCCGGCGTTTCAATCGTACCACGGGGAAAACTGATCTGTCCTCTGCGAGGGCCCTTATCACCTTTAATTAATTTGAATTGCATCAATGACATAGATAAACTTCTTAATGTAATTTAACCTGTTAATAAATATGTTTGTTTTGTTCAGTCTTAAGTCAGAAGTCGTGAGTCGTAAGTCAAAGCGGGTCTCCCTGCGGGAGATGTTTTTTCTTTTGACTTACGACTTCAGACTTCAGACTTATGACTTACGACTTAAAGCCGTGTTTTCAAGAAACATAGCATCACCGTAACTAAAAAAACGGTACTTCTCTTTAACGGCGTGTTGATAGGTTTCCATCATTATTTTATGACCGGAGAATGCACTTACCAGCATTAATAAAGTCGATTGGGGTAAGTGGAAATTAGTAACCATGGCATCAACCACTTTAAATTTATAACCCGGGTATATGAAAATCTGACTGTCCGCATGAAACTCTGCCAGTTCTCCATGCATTGCAGCAGACTCAAGGCTTCTTACAGCGGTTGTACCAATTGCAATAACACGCCCACCTTCGGCTTTAGTCTGCTTGATTAACTCAACTACAGAAGCATCTACATCTATATACTCCGCGTGCATATGATGGTCATTTATATCATCTACTCTTACGGGTTGAAACGTACCTGCTCCGACATGTAAAGTGACAAAAGCTGATTTAAGACCTTTCTTCGCCAGTTGCTCCAGCATATTCTGGTCAAAGTGAAGACCAGCTGTTGGCGCAGCCACAGCACCTGCATGTTTTGCGTAAACGGTTTGATAACGTTCCAGATCGCTGTGTTCATCAGCTCTATCTATATACGGGGGTAATGGCATATGCCCATATTGATCAAGTAATTCTAAAACACCTGTGTCACCTTCAAAGCGCAGTTTAAATAAATCCCCCTGACGCTCAAGCATTGTGGCATTTATAAATTGCTCGAGTATTAAACGAGCACCTGCCCTGGGAGATTTGCTTGCTCTAACGTGGGCTAACAGGTGATGATTGTCTAGAACTCGCTCTACGAGTACTTCAACCTTTCCACCTGATTCTTTCTGGCCATGTAAACGAGCAGGAATCACCCTGGTATTGTTAAAAACCAGTAGATCCTTAGGTGATAACAATTCAGTCAAATCTGTAAATAAACGATCAGAAATAGTATCTCCGTTCAAATGCAGTAAACGGCTAGCGCTACGTTCTTTAAGAGGGTATTGAGCAATAAGCTCTTCAGGTAGGTGAAAATCAAAATCGGCAGTTTTCATGGCGCGGGAGTTTAACATAATCCCAAAGTACTGGAAAATCGGATAAGAGAATCCCTCTCCCATGCCTGTGCCAGACAAATGTCAGGCACAGGCCGGGAGATTAATGATTAGCTAGGAAGGTAAAAACTCTATTGGGTAAGTAACTGTAACCTGCTCTACTTTCTTAGCGCCAAATTTGAATAGTTTAATACGGCTTAATAGACGTTTTTCAAGTTTAGGGTCACCCAGTTCGCTGGAAACGATTTTAACTTTAGTGACCACACCGCTTGGTGCAATAGTAATAGCAAGTACGATTTTACCCTTCAGGCCTGGGTTCTTTCGACGAGCACGGTTATATATAGAATATAATTTACTCTTATTCTGATCGAAGACAATAGTAATATCTTCTTCTGCTCGTACACCACCAGTTCGTGATTTACTCTTGCGCTCAGCATCACGGCCTTTAGCCAGTTGCCCTGAGGTTAATAAGGATTGTTTAACCTGCGTAATATCACGTTGAGATAGTTGTGTTTTACCTACACTGGTTGTGTATTCACTAGAATTAACACCGCCACTACCTTTGCTTGCATCAGCAGTTAACAGACCTTTATTATGGCTTGCTGCTTTTGTAGCAGAAGCTGAGCTAGATTTAACTTTACCACCTACCATTGCACTTACATCTGAGGTGTCCATTAGATCAGCAAGCTCGTTACCCAGGGCAAGCAAACCTGTGTCAGCTGCTTTTTCTCGTGCTTTTTTCTGTGTTTTAGTTAATGGTTTTAATTTTTCTTTTTTCTTAGGTAATTTCTTTACCTTAGGTTTTGGTTTGACTATTGGTTTAGGTTTTGGCTTGGGTTTAACTACCTTAGGTTTCGGTTTTTCTTTTTTCTCAAGGATAAAATTAGCGATACGCTCAGGCACTGCCACTTTAGCTTCACGATCGGGTTCTGGCACATCAATGGACGATATAACAGCAGCAAATATTAAAGCAACCACGATCGTGATAGCTGTTATCAGTTTAAATTGAGAATCACCCGTTCCCTGTGGGCGCCAGCCTAATGCCAGCTGTTCGTAATACGCAGCAGACACTAGCTATTTTCCTCCGATGCCGGTTTTTGCATTGCTGCAAAGGCAATCTTTGTATAATTGGCTTCACGACAGGTAGCTAATATTTTTCTTAACAACTCGTATGGAATATTTTCATCACCCATTATCGTCACCGCTTTACCTTTAATCTTTCCATCAGGGCTTTTAACTACGCGGGATTTAGATGATTGAAATTTAAGTTCCTTTTCGAGCCCGGCTATAAGTGGTGATGCATCTTGCATAATGGCGTTGATGATCGCTACTTCTCTGCCCTGTACAAGAATACTTCGTTGTGTAACAGCAATAATTAATGTTTCTTTTGGTGCTTTAGTTGCTGTAGAAGTAGGTAAATTAATATCTTTTTTCTTCGGCAATTGATGAACATTAGATGAACTTACTAACAGGAAAAAAACCAGAATAGTAAATATATCCATTAATGAAACAAGATTTAATGCGGGCTGTTTACGACGTGCATGGTGACGTTCCATTCTTTTTGCACGTTTTGATTTTTTCATCATTGTGCAGCACCTCCAATATTCGTAGTGTTTGCTGCAGGTGCAGCAGCTCCTACTAATTCAGGTGCATCACCAATGGAGATATTTGGAAATAATTCAACCGTGGTGACTTCAAATATCTGTACTATATCTGCATATCTAACTCTATCCATAACCTTAATAAGAGTTTTATAGTTAATTTTTGGTTCTAGAAGTAATGTAATACTCTGCTCATCGGGGAAGCGGGCTTTGATTTCAACTAATATATCGGTGAAGGTTTTCCAGTTTGTACTTTCTTCTGTTCGTGGGAAGTATTTAATGCGTCCGAGGTTAGCATCTCTTATTTCAAAACTGTCTTTACGTATAACAAGCTCAAGTTGCAGTTTAATTTTTTCTTCCTGTTTAGCGATTGCACTTTTGGAAGGTAAATTAAGCTCAAGTACGGTTACACGTGAAAATACTGCTGTTATTAAAAGAAATGGAATTAGAATAACCATTAAATTTAAAAATGCAGTGATGTTTAATTCAACATCGTCACGTATGTGTTTTCGCCTGAGAAGTTTCATTCGTATCTCTTATACCCGTTTATTTGCTACTGGTTTTCAGATAAACCTTAAGACTAGTCTTTAGCAATCAGGTTTAAACACTTCACAGCTGCCATTTCGATGCTATCAACCAGACGTGCCGTTTTAGTAACCAGGTATGAATGAATCAGTATCAGCGGGATAGCAGCAACTAGTCCAAAAGCAGTTGTGTTCATCGCTACCGAAATACTGGCAGATAATAAATCAGCTTTTTCAGCAGGGTCAGCAGAGGCAACAGCTGTAAAGGCATCGATCAGGCCTATGATGGTACCCAGTAGGCCAAGCAGTGTTGCAATATTGGCATATGTTGCCAGGTAATGAGTTCTCTGTTCTAGTTCAGGCATCACTTCCATCATGCCTTCTTCCATTGCGGACTCTATATTTTCTCGTGGTGCATTTGTGTTTTTACGTGCAAAGCCATAATTCAACATTGTCGATAATGGTGTTTTAACCGCTTCGGTTAATTTCATTGCACGGGCATAATCTTCAGCTTTTAACATAGGTACAAGTTGTTCCCATACCTTTTTAGTTCTACCCTGTGTTTTAGTAATATAGAGGAATCGCTCAATTGCTATGGCGAGACCAATTGCTAATACCACCAGGATGATATACATAAATGTACCACCGTCTTGAAAAAAGCCTACAAAACCCATGTGAATCCCCTTTGAAATCAAATTTTTGCCAATTCTATAGCCTTTTACAGGCTCGGCAAACTATTAATTAGCTATAAAGTAAATATACCCGTAATTCTGACAACAGTATGTTGAAAAATACGCGCAGATTATATGTCTACTCTATTTATAAACAGCTAAATCAGCTGCGTATAATACAGTAATAAAGAATAAAATTTAGTCATCAACATCACTATTTTTAAAGAATGCGATGGTCTTCATAAAAACCGATGAGTCTTCTACAGGTTTTTCAGTATTGTCTGTATTAGTATCAAGCTGGTTGCCGTCAATTCTGCGGCCATTAAACTCTTCATCAATCTTGTCAATTATTAATTTACGTTGAGATCGGTATTCATCTAAACGAATATGGTTTTGATAATAATCTTTTGAGAGCTCTCTTAATTTTGTTGAATAACTGATATCACTCATCACCATTACCTCAATTCCCTCAATACTCTAAAACCCGTTGCTATATCAGCGGAACCATTATGAGCTAGTGTAGTTGTTACGTCGCAATCTTCCATGCTTTGTTCAAAAGAGCCGCCAACTGCAACCAGTTTACGGCCCTTATCATAGACCCATTCCTGAACATTACCTACGTAATTGACTAATCCCCAGCTATTCTGCTTACCAATATTTGTAGAAACCAGTTTACCTCCCTTTTGTATTCCACGGGTACTTAACTTGCAGTTTCTATTAGCATCAAGTTTTTTGCGTCTTGATTTTGCTGCATATACCCACTCGTTTTTAGTAGGTAAACGATATTTCTGTCCAGATTGTTTACTTAACCATTTAATGTACGCTTTAACGACTTTAAAAGATAATTTAGATGCGGGTAACTGACTGTCACCGCCTGTTAATGGTTTGCAGCTGCTTGATTTTTTGCAGAATGCATTAAGTTCTTTAATTGAAACTTCATACTTACCTATTGCAAAGGTCTTAAATTTGGAGTTACCGGGTATTACTACCAGTATTGGGCCTGTACCTGAATCCTTAATTTTATCTTTGCATATTGCACGTTTTCCACGTGCACCGAGTCCAGCTAGTGACTTGTCACAGGGATCACGTGAGTCTATTTCAATAGCAGCAAGAACCCTGTTAGATTTAAAGATACGTAAGCTGTGTGTTTTAGCTTCACGTGCACGCTCAGGAAATGCTTTACCGGTTTGTTTGATGCAGGCTGCTAAAGAATTAATCAGTTTATTTTTAATGCTGTTATAACGGTTTCGATCAAGTCCACGTAATTTATCTATAGCCGTTTCAAGATTCCGCATATTGAGTCTACCTTGACACTTTAATTGATTGTTTACATTATTCAAGGCAACATCAAATAACTGAGTCTGTTTCTGTTTTGCGGATATTTTCTTAGTTGTAACTTTTTTCTTGGTTTGTTGAGCAAGCATATTAGCCTGCTCGCGCTCGGCCTGTTTTGCTATTCTATTCTTGTTCTGCTCAATAGATGCGGCTATTTCTTTTGTTTTCAGGTTTAACACGTCATGATCATCAGTATAACGTTTTGCATTTTCGATTAAATGTTTCGCTTTTCTGTATTTATAAGCTTTTATAGCTGTAGTGATTTCATCTAAATACAACTTATATGCGACCGCTTTTTGATCAATAACCCAGGGGTCTTCACCTTTTGTTAATATCAGTAAATCTTTTATATCCTTCCAGATAGAGTCTTCCCAGGGGTCAGTAAATGTAGGGTTTTTTAATAAATTTACAAGGTCTTCTTTGTAAAAATCTATGCGTATTTTTAATTCCAGTTCATTTCGAATATCAAATTCTGAATATGGATCTACTGGCTTATCCTGAATAAATAAGAAATAACCTGTTATAGCAACCGAAAGCAGTAATGCAAAAATGGTAGCCATTCTATTAGGCGCTTTAAGTTTCGGAGATATGGCTTCGATAAATTTATCAACCGATTCCATTCTGTCTTCGCGCTTAAATGAAATAGCTTTTTCGATTGCTCGCCACTGATACTTCTTGATATTGTTAATGCGTTTTGGTTTTAATTTTTGTCTTTCTGCTTCATCAGCCGGTACTTTATTATATGGGTGTGAGCCGGTAAATAACTCATATGCAACACAACCTAGTGCATAAATATCATCACGTATATCTGGCTCTTCACCTTCTAACATTTCTAGACTGGCATATGCCGGCGTTAAGGCGCCTAAATTACCTGCATCAAATACCGTTTTATCTTCCGGATTATCTTCTAGATGTTCAACTTTAGAAACCGCTCTGGCAATACCAAAATCAAAAACTTTTGCCAAGCCACGTTGTGTTACAAAAACATTACCGGGTTTAAAGTCTGAGTGAATTATTTTTTCAGCATGTGCGTGTGATAATGCTAATGACATGCCTTTGATGATGGCCCAGGCATCATCAGTTGGTAGGCCTGTAGATTTGTACTGTCTTATTAATTGATCTAGTGGTTGACCATCCATAAACTCCATGGTCATAAAAACAGTGTCGCCATCTCTGTCAAAATCGAAAACGTTCACAATATTAGGGTGAGCAATTCGTTGTGACTTTCGTGATTCTCTCTGTAGTGAAATAAAAGCCTCTGGATGTGCTTTAAATTCTTCACTTAAAACTTTTATAGCTACATAAGGGTCTCGATCCTGCGCTTCAACTTTGAGTAGATCTTTTGCTTTATAAACTATACCCATACCGCCTGCACCTAGAACACTTTCTAGTACAAAACGATCTTTTAAAATACCATGTTCACCTACTTTCACTTCAGACGCTAAAAATTGTCCGGTTGATAAAGTTGGGTCTGTATTGTCAGGCGTTGCATTTGAATTTGATGCAGGCGATATTCTTGTTTTATCTTCTAGTGGAGTGACAACAGGTTTAAACTGAGTGACATCCGATGTAGCGGGTTGTTTTTTTGCAGGCGCAACTCTGGTTTTATCATCAGCTGCCTGTGCAGGTTTTCTGGGTTGCGCGACACGTGTTTTATCATCATCCACAGTTTGATTTGTGGTTTTTTTTGTTGGAGCTATACGTGTTTTGTCATCATCAGATACATTATTATCAGGCTTTTTAACTGGTGCAATACGTGTAGCGTCATCTGAAACCGGTTTTTTGGATGCAGGTATTTTAATTTTTGTTTTATCTGATTCGTTATCACTCATTATGAATCAACTTATTCCTGCAATATAACTTGGGTTGAATAGGCGGCATCAGGTTCTCCCTTTACCAGTATGACAGAAACATTATCATTAGCACCATTATCAAGTGCTTTCTTAATTAATGCGTCTATAGCTTCCTGTAGAGGTAAGCTTGATAAAATCTGCGCGATTTCATCTTTTGGTACCATGTTATATAAACCATCACTGCAAAGTAAAAAAGTGTCACCAAGTTGTACACTGAAGACATTAATATCTATATAAATATCGGGGCTTGCACCGATAGCGCGGGTTATAACATTTGAGTCTGGATGCACTTCCGCTTCTTCAGGAGTTAAAAACCCTTGTTGTACAAGTTCTTCAACCTGACTATGGTCACGGGATAACTGTATAAAATTATTATTACGAAAGCGGTATAGTCGAGAGTCCCCTGCCCATAAGCAAATACCTACGTGGCCTTTAATTGCTAGTGTAACAATAGTGCTACCAAGTGTACGGCCGTCAAGCATGATATCAGCGTATTCGAGAATGCCGTGATTAACATCTATCAATCTATCTTCAACAGAATCAATGAATTCATTAAGAGATGATTTATTGGTTACTTCAGAGAGTGATTTTACAATCATATCGCTGGCAACATTGCCTGCTTCATAACCACCCATGCCATCAGCAACTGCCCAAAGTTGTATATCAGGCAGTGAGATAATAGAGTCTTCATTAACTTCTCTGACCATGCCTACATTGGTTTCTTCAACGGATCGCCAACGTATCGGGCGTCTGATCGTTGTATCACTCATAAACCAGTTTCCAGATTTTGTAAATTGTAGGGAATTTTCCAGTCTCTTTGCTGCCACTGACCATCTAACATGGATGCAATGCCACCTATAGGTGGTAATCCCTGACAACTAAATAACATCGGGCTAATTAATTGTGAACCTGATGTTTGCCATATACTATAACTTGATAAACCAGATGTTAATGCGCCACTAAGTATATATGGTAGAGCGGCCTTCATCGAATCTGCGTCTGTACCTAAACCAAATAACATCGGGCCCATTTCACCCAGGTTAAAGGTTGGTTGGTAAGTTTCATTTATTGTAATATTTATCTCAGTGGCCATACTTATTAAACCGTCTGCATCAATACTGCCATCTAATGCAGATAAACATTGAGACTCCAGCTCATCAAACCACTGTGTTTGCTCTAACATGAATTTAACCGGATTCACATTAGCTTCAAAAGGTTTAACTAAACTTATTGGAAAATAACGGCCTACTCTATCAACACTGGGCATCATTAAACCGGCCCACATATTACTATCAATTACCCCGGGTGATAAAACAAATCGCCAGATTGGGCTGGTTAAATAAATATCCAGCCAGTCATCGCCCATTTGCTCCTGTGAGCCAGAAATAAAATGCTGCAACCATTCATCCCACGGAGTAATGAAAGATGTATTTAAATTTCGGAATATAAAATCACCATATCCGGGTAATTTACCATAAAGTCCTATTTGTAAATCAGAATTCATATTGAGTAAATCTCTTGAGTATTCTTTAAATAGTCCATTAAATGTTATTAGGGCACTTAAATGAGCCCAGTAAATTCTGACTAAACGGGTTATTCACGCTTTTCGCTTTAATCAGGTATTTTATCTGATGTTTAACTTTTGAAATCTTATTTTTTTCTCTATCACTGTTGTCAACTAATTCAGTGACAGAATAGGTTACAAGATAAACATTAGATTTTCTGGTTTTCTGTATCTTTGATCTATCCTGTAACTTAAACCAGGCCCATGGGCCATCAAATGCTTTTTCATGTCTGTCTTCATCAAGGTCTTCAAACACAACACGCACACGTTTATTTTCATCTTCGCCTGACCAGTGTAAATCTTTCCAGAACTTGGGCCCGTGATTATAAGTGATGCGCTGATTGCCTACTTCGAGTAAAAAACGAGCATCAATTTTATCCATTTTATATGGTTTTAACTGAAACGATACACTGGGTACTTCGGGGTTTTTTCTAAAGAATACATTCTTTATGGTTTGTGCACGTTGAATCTGTTTTAAAGTTGCAGAACTTAATCCTAGTGAGTGATTGTCAACTACACGATTAGACCAGCCCTTACGAGTGTTTATAAATGGTTTGACGAGTTCTGTGTAAAATTTATCCATGGTTCCTGCAGGTTTAAAGAACTCACTAAAATCAAATAATGCAAGTTCATCACCTGACGAACGTTTAAGAGGGTAACGTCCCGCAAGTGCCTGTGAGTACTGACTATAAACCTGGTTTTTCCACTCACTGTTCACATACTGATGAGCTGAAGAAAGTATAATCTTCCATGTTTCATCTGAAATAGATATTAACCAGCGTTTAACCGGATCAGGTGTTTTCTTTGAAAAACTTCTTAATGAAGTAATTGCATTGCCGGCACCGCTCATATAACGAGCTTTGGCAATTTCATATGCCTTTTTATTTGGATCAGGCGCTACTGATATTTCCCCAAGAAAATCTTGAAGTTGCTGAACTTTCTGAACAATAGAAGAAACAGGCGCAGGTTTTTTCCCGCTTTCTCTGAGCAGAACATTCATATCTCTAAATTGCTGATCTACTTTTGTGCCTTTAAACTTGTCAGCCATAAAACCAGTAACTGCGCCGGCTTTACCTTCTCCATGATCATCATTCATATTTTGCATTAATTGTGATGATAACTGAGTGTTTGCTGCGCTTACCTGTAATATTGATAGTAATGGTGAGTACACTGGATCAGTAAAACTGGCTAATACTTCAGCAGCCTGTTTAACACTCTTGAATTCTGCAATTTTTAGAGCTTCAAAAACTTTTTTCCAGTGTGAAATATAATCAGCCATATACAGGCCTTTTACACGTTCACTGATTTCGTCTAAATCATCTTTAACAAAATCGACCCTGGCATTTTCATCATCAGATAAAACCCATCGTTCATTAACAATATCAGCAATAACCGGTGAATCTGTCGAAAGATCTATGTTGTCATAACCTTCTTTGGTGAACATATAAGGCATTAATAATGCGCGTTCTGTAGCAGGTGTGATGGTGTAAGCATCACGTACAGCTTCGCCAAACATATTTAAAATATCAATTTTCTGGTTGAATTCTGGTTTAGTTCTAATACGACTGTAGATGCGTTTATGTACAGGAACACGAAGTAAAGTGTTTCTTGTCTGGCTCACTACACGGCTATTAAGTTGCGATGGTTTTAATTCAAGCTCAAGCAAGGCCTCTAAATGTAATTCCAGTTCTTTACGCTTAGATGCCTCACCTTGCATATTTTGCGTCCAGTCGGTAATAAACCAGTCTGAAATTAACTGTTTATCCATGTGCTCGACCTTATTGAACATAAGGTATGTTCTAAAGCTGCTGTAAAGGTCACCTCCCTGGTGCCCCTTTTGAATTTGTTTTTCAAGATAGTCAATAATTCTAGGCAGGAATAGTTCTCTTAACTGAGCTTCATATGCCTCGTTTGCAGAGTCATCTACATTACCATCATAAAGTCCCATTCCAGATAACCAGGGATGTTCATCCTGATCATAAACAATGCTTGCTTTTGCTAATGCATTAAGAGTAGGCAAGACGACACGTAAATCTTTATTCCATAAGCTAAGGCGTTTATTTTCGGCATTAAATTCTGCGATATAAGACTCAACCTCAGACATATACATATTATGTCGGGTGATGCTACCAGCCCATACGGTTAATAAACCAATTGTTACTAATGCGATAGATGCATATGCAGCACGTTGAGCCCATTTTATAATGATTTCAAATTTACGATTAGAGCCAACAAGTTCTGACTCTGGAAAGATAACTTCTCTAAATAGATTACCAAGAAAGTAACTTTTTCCCTGTGCGTGTTGTAGCTGAACATTTTCACGCCCAAAACCAAAGTTTGCAGACACCGATGACATCATTCTATCTATTGGTGTGCCATCCTGAGTACCACTGGTAAAATAAATGCCACGTAAATATGGCTGGAATTGAAATCTGTTTTTAACGAATGTCTGTTTTACAAAACTGTCGATAACGGTTTTAAGATTTTCAACCTGCTGTGGAAAACCCTGTATCGCAGCGCGACGCTTAACATCACGTTCTGCATGAATACGTGATAACTCTCTTGAATAAAGTCTTTCCAGTAACTTATTATATTCCGTGTCAAGATATTCAAAATCAGGGCTTTGAGAAGGCTTTGGTGCGTTGGGTAAAGATATACCCCATACCTGCTCTCTTTCTTCTTTACTTAAGTCTTCAAAGTAATCAGTAAAGCCGGAAGCAAGGTCGGCTTTAGTAAACATCAGGTATATGGGAAAACGAATTTCAAGTTTTTCCATTAACTCGTCAATACGAGTTCTAATAACTTTTGCGTGTTGAATTCGCTCTTCTTCAGTTTGTAAAAGTAAATCATGAATACTGATGGCGATAATAGCGCCATTAATCGGGCGACGTCGACGATTTCTTTTTAGTAAAGATAAAAATCCTTCCCAGGCACTACTATCAACAACTTTATGACTATCCTGAGTTGTATAACGCCCGGCTGTATCAATGAGTACCGCTTCATTGGTAAACCACCAGTCACAGTTACGTGTGCCGCCTATGCCCTGTAACGCACCCTTACCAAATTGTTCAGCTAGTGGAAAATCAAGACTTGAATTCACTAGTGCTGTCGTTTTGCCTGAACCCGGAGGGCCAATAATTATGTACCAGGGTAGTTCGTAAAGTGCTTTTTTACTGCCTTTACCGCTAAATTTTAGTTTCTTTAAAGTTGATAACGCATCAGAAAATCGCTGGTTCATTTGCTGCATTTCTTCTGATGTCTGATTAGATGAACCATCAAGTACAAGTGATTCCTGATTGCTTTCAAGGTCGCCAACCAGCTCATCATTTTGCTTTTTATTCATCAATTGAATGCGAAGATTATTAAGCCCCCATAATATTGCTAGAATGATAATCGCAACCAGGCGGGCCACTACACTACCAAGGGGGGCCGAGTTGTCTTCTCCAAATTTTATCATTGGCCCAATAAACCAGACAATGATAGATAATGCTAATAAACCGATAAGGGAAATGACAATTTTATTTTTAAAAAACTCTGCGATTTTTTTCATAAATTTTTAACTATTTTTTATTTTATATTTAAATAAAGATTAAGTAGTTTAATGACTTGTCTTTACGGATTTTTTAAACTTACTTTTTTTCGGGTGTTTTACGCGCAACAGTTCGCATATCTGCGATTTCATCTAACTGTTTTACAACGGGTGAAGATGATTCATAAAGCCAGATTCTAAATCCGGAATAACTAAGAAATAATATTGCGCCGACAATGCTACCAATAACCCACATAGGAATATAATCAGCTAGTGAGTTTCTGGTTTTACCTAAACCCCGCCAGCTTGGTGATAAAGAACGTTCATATTCACCCCTTTGACGACGTATTATATTAAACAGATCATCGCGCATTTGTTCAATCATATCGCGGCCACGATGTATGACTCTGTATTTTCCTTCAAACCCCAGACTTAAAAGAATATACATCAGCTCGAGAATATATAAATTCTCTGCAGGCTGTTCTTTCATACGATCGAGTATTAAAAAGAATTTTTCACCACCAGAGGTCTCATTGTGAAATACACTCAGTAGCGTTCTCTGTGGCCAGGCACTTTCACTGCCCCAGGGAGTATTCAATACAGCTTCATCAAGCGCAACGCACATGGCGTACCTGGCAGATAAAACCACTTCAGGTTTTATACCTGTTTGTTTGGCTGTGTTTTCGAAAGTTTTGAGTTCATTTACCATACGCTGATGTAACCCACCTACATCAGGGTGAGAAACAGACGTGCGTGTTTTTTCAAATACAGCAATTAAAGTTGATGCAGCATTAACTAACGGGTTGAGCCCGCTAGAAGTACTGAAGTATGCATTTGCAGAACCTGCTGGTGCCTGTGCCTGAACAGGTTGTTGCTGTTGATAAGCAGGCGGCGACTGCGGTGGCTGTTGTGCAGGTTGTTGCATTGGCTGCTGTGGTGGTTGAGCTGCTGGTGGTTGTTGAGCACCACCCCGCCCACCAGGCATCGGTCTGATAACGGTTCGATCGCCATCCACCGATGGTTGTCTAAATACTGTCTTGTCAGAATCATCTGATGACATTATGTGCTCCGAATTTAAGTGCTATAAAAGCCATTTCTAAAAATCTATTTATCTAAGTTATTATTGTCGAACTGCCCAGAACTCTATTTCCAGTCCTGGGAAATCACCACCAATATGTAACGCGAAACCACCTGAATGTTTTAATTCGTTCCAGAAGTCACTCTGTTGATCTAACTGGAAGTATGTAAAACCGGAATGAAATGGAATTTGTCGAGGTGCTACGGGTAAAGGTTTAATCGCAATACCTGGCATTGCCGCATTTACCAACTGACGAATTCGTTCAACCGGTCCAATTTTAATCTGTGCAGGTAAATGCGCACGTAATGCATCTTCTGGCACATCTGCTCGGACTGATAATACAAACATAGCGGTACCAATAAGTGATCTGTCAGCAATTTCTGCAACACGAATACCGTACTTTTTCTCAACCAGATTAAGAGAAACCGCTGTTTGTTCGTAAACCATACTTAAACAGTTTCTAAGCTCGGTGATAACGGGCGTAAAGGTGGCCTGTAAGTCATCGTGTAGATAAGCCGGAAAACTGGGTGTTCGTTTATTTTTACTAACAAAGGTCGAAAGTTCACCCACCATTTGTACTGACTCGGCAAATAAATCGACTGGATGTAAACCATTCATTTTTAAAAGATGATTTGACATGGGTTCAAGACGATTAATTAATTGCAGCATCATATAATCTGCTACTTCAGCAGTACCGCCGCGATTAGTGTCAGCAAGCCTGCCTGCAATTGCTTCACCACGGTGATGTAATAATCCGATCAGTTCTGTTAGAAAACCCGTTAACTTTGGTGATTTTTTGCAATCAAGGCAGGTTGCAATATAACTGTCATCTAATAGAACGTTTTTATCTTCTCGTGATTCAGCAATGCGAATAATGCCGACACAGGCGTAACCGCTTAGATCATCTGTTTCTAACATTAACCTAAAGCGTAATTTACCCACGTGCATAGAAATATTGTCACCTGACTCATTCGACACATCCCGGGTTTCCTGCTCGTAACTAAAGTAGCGAGCAAGACCCTGAGTGTTTTCCTCGGCAATGACATCAACTGCACCGGGACGCTTAACAGGTACACATACATATAAGATGCTGTTATGTGTGTTCTCAGGCACTTCGTAAACCGGTGGCGGCTCATCAACATCAGGGAAACTAAAAGGTGTCCCGTCAGGGAAAACGCCCTTGCCTTTTATAACAGATACTTTTCCAAGCGTGAGTAACTGCTGATCAATTTCAAACTCGTGCATACCCCAACCATATGCACCATAAGCAGAGCATTTCCCTTCCAGTAAACGCTCAAAATAACGTTCCTGTTGCTGAAAATGTTGAGGGTTTAAAAACATGCCTTCTGACCAGACAACTTTACTATCTAATGACATTATTATTCGCCAGTTTTATAATTATTATACTGATTTGCACAGATCAAAACTGTACAGGTTAATTGTACTGATTAAAAAAGTTTCTTTAATTTATCCGTAGATTCTTTAGTTTTCTCAGCTGTGTCTTGCGCCTTGTCTGCACCATCTTTTGCTTTTTCAGCTCTGCTTTTAAAATCACTACCATCATCAAGGTCTTCTACTACTTCTTCATCGAAAATAAGCTCATTACCGGAAACACGAATGACTACTGAATTTCTGAAAACATTATTCGCTACCACAGGAATAATAAGCTGATACCTGGCATTTTTGAATTCAAGGAATTCGCCATAGAGTGCAACATATTTAGTTTTAGGGTCTAATACGAAATGTTCAGAACGTGCTTTTCCAGGATTAAAATGTTTTAATTTATGAACCGCAATCATATCTGCACCAAGCACTTCCTTGTCGCGCTCATACAGTTCTATAAAATCGGCTTTTTTCATCATCTTTTTTGCTTTTAGCTCATACATACGTATAAACAAAGGTGACGCTTTACCCATTTCATCGGGGTTAATATCGGCATCAACCTCAAATGTAATTTCCAGGTCAGTATCGAGACCAAAATAACCTCCAACTGCACCATTCATAGACTGGCATGCAGTGAGCACAGATAATAAAAAAGTGATTAAAGTAATTTTTACTAATTGAAAGTGTTTCATATAATCCCTATTTCTCTATATTTTTATTTTGTGACTTTCTTGCGATCGTCAATTTTTGCAATTGCTCTTCATAAGCGGATACAAATTCATCTCCGAAAAGATACTGAAATGAATTATCTATATCACCGGCAAGTTCATTGTAATACTCAAGATAGGCATCCCAGTTTTTAGCTTTTTGACTTGCAGGAATTAAGCCGGCTTTCTTTTGTTTGGCAAATCGTTGCTCCAGTAAAATCGGATCAAATCTTTCTATAACACCCTTAAATGCGGCTCGGATACCGGCGAGTATTGCAACCTGATGTTCTGCAATGCTATCGAAACTTTCTTTTACCGCTTCAACGGGTTTTTTATATGCATTACCCTGTTTGATAAACATGTTTTCCAGCGCATCGTCTATATTAGCTGAAAACTTTAAAGGATTATTTTCAACGGGCTGAATGGTCGTAACATTCATGCGAAATTCATTTTTTATTGAACTACGTGAGCCCAATACCTGCATAAGACCACTAACCATTTCCCTTACGACTTCACCTACTACCAGATTAACCTGCTGGATTTCAGCATCATCCATATTCATCTGATGTAAACCCATGGCATCTATTAAGGTAGTATCAACGGTTACCTTGCTGGGGACACCCTGTTTATGGTCTTTCATTTGTTGCTTTAGTATTTCAAGTTCTGACTCTAGTTTTTTCTGTGCTTTATGTTGAGCTAATAATACTTCATTGGCGGGTGTATCAAATTTACCAGTAAGATTATGTTGTGAAGGTACTCCAGCTGCTGGCGTTACAGGTGCCTGTAGCGGCTGTTGAAGAGGTGCTTGAGCAGCTGGCTGAATGGGCGCAGCAGGTTTAGGTACTACTGGAGGTTCAGTTAAAGGTGTTGATGGCTGTACGGGCATGACCGGTTGAGCGGGTTGTTGAGCCTGAGCGGGAGGTGATGACATCAGGTCATCATCCCAGTCATCTGGAATGCCGCTACCCAGTGAAGGCGTTTCTGCTGTGGCATCAGGCCAGGAAATCTGCTGGTTTAACGGATCTGATTGATCAGAATGCGTCGGGCCAGCAAATGGATCACTCGAAGGTGGTGCGCTAAATGGATCAGCTGAAGCCCCAAAAATGTCGCCACCAGGCGCCTTGCTAAACGGGTCGTTGACAACGCCA
The DNA here is from genome assembly GCA_026195255.1 of Gammaproteobacteria bacterium. GTDB lineage: Bacteria > Pseudomonadota > Gammaproteobacteria > SZUA-229 > SZUA-229 > SZUA-229. Next base: position 64,663 of record JAPHSS010000022.1, read on the forward strand.
GGAATACCACTGCCGAGACTTCCACCCTGTGCTTTATCAAGTGCAGCCAAAGGATCGGTTTCTTCCGTATTAGAGCCAAATAAGGAGTCGCTGCTAGAGACGTGGCCGCCACCAAATGGATTAGCATCACTTTGCCCGAAACCATTGTCAGGTGCTGGTGATGAAAATATATCATCCATTGAGTTATTGTTTGCAGGGGTATTGCTAGCAAATGGATCTGCTGATCCAGCAAAAGCTGAAGATTGTGCAGCTGAGATACTAATAGCGAATGCGTAATCACCTAAAACAAAACTGTCACCTTCGTTTAAAGGTAACCTGCTTCCTTTGCCCATAGGGTTTACTGAACCGTTTAAAAAGGTGCCGTTTGTGCTTGTATCTGTGATATAAAACTGGCCATTTTCACAACTAAACTGACAATGGCTGGATGATAAAAAGCGTTCCGGGTCATCTAACACCCAGTTATTATTCTTTCCGCGACCAAGAGTTCCACCCTGCTCATCAAATGTCTTTGAAGATTCAGTGATGTTCGCAGAATCGGGGGAATGGGTAATGGTAACTGTTAATGGCATCTACTATATCGTCCTGACAATTTATTTAAATCTTTAATTAATGTACTGCTAGCTTAAACAATTATAAACCATTAAAAACTATTAAGTTAATCAGTCTATTGTAGCCTTTCAAAATATGAAAACCAGACCAGATGTTAAATCTTACCCATAGATTGTTGATCTTCCAAGTAATTGAGGTTATTTCTTAAACTTTTTTTTAAGTTATGCCCATAAATCACGCTGTTAGCTTTACATAAGCAATTCAATACCTTATAACTATATAGCTTATGTGTGTCGAAATCGATCTACATAAGTCTTTGCTAATATAATTTATGAAATAATCTTACGCATAAGGAAGAACTATAAATGGCGTCAGAAGAAATAATACAGCTGGAAAGCTTATTGCAACCGATATCAGAAGATAATCCGGTTGGCGAAGATATTCGTGAAGACTCATCCCCCACATCACCCTATTACTCTATCAAAGATGCTCGAAATGCTGCACGCGCAGCAGAACGAAATAACATGTTTGATGGTGACAGTAGTGAGGCCGATGATCAGTGGCGAAAAATTCTCGATTTAGCTCCAGATATCTTACAAAATAATGCCAAAGACCTTGAAGTTGCCAGTTGGTATACAGAAGCCCTTGTGCGTCGTTATGGCTTTCAGGGCGTGCGTGACGGTTTCAAGTTAATCCATGGCTTAATTGACCAGTACTGGGATACCCTCTACCCGCTTCCTGATGAAGACGGCGTAGAAACCCGTGTTGCATCACTTACCGGCTTAAATGGTGAAGGTGCTGAAGGTGTATTAATTGCGCCTATTCGTAATATTGAAATTACCCAGGGCAATGAACCAGGTCCATTTAGTTTCTGGAAATATCAACAGGCGCTTGATGTAGAAAAAATTATTGATGAAGAAGCAAAAGCGGATAAAGCATCTAAATTAGGATTTAGTAATGAAGATGTTGAGCAGGCGGTTGCCGAGTCCAGTGACGATTTCTTTGTTAACTTACGTGATGACATCACCGTATCTATCGATACCTTTAAACAAATCGGTACTATGCTTGATGAATATTGCGGAATAAATGATGCACCCCCCATTAGTAATATTGTGAATATTCTTGGTGATTGCCTGGGTGCCGTCAATCATATTGGTAAATATAAAATGCCTTCTGACGAGGCAGCAGAAGGAAACGCTGATGAAGCAGATGATGATTCAGCTGCGTCTTCTGAGTCGGGCGGTCAGGTGCAACAGGCATCAGGTCCTGTTAGGTCGCGGGAAGATGCATTTAAAAAACTCATAGAAATTTCTGAGTTTTTCCGTAAAACAGAACCACATTCGCCAATTTCATATATACTAATGCGAGCGGTAAAATGGGGCGATATGCCACTGGATGACCTGATGAAAGAATTAATACCAGACTCTTCTGCAAGAGACTTTTATGGTTCTTTAACAGGTGTTAAAACTGAAGACGAATATTAATAAAATTAAAGAGGACTAAATCATGTCTGAAAGTATTCATGACAAACTAAAAAGAGTAAGGAAGCCCCGTGTTCACATCACCTACGATGTAGAAACTAATGGTGCAGTCCAGAATAAAGAGATTCCATTTGTAATGGGAGTAATGGGTGATTATTCAGGTGATAACACTGAAAATAAAAAAGCCCTGAAAGACCGTAAATTCTCACAGGTAGACCGTGATAACTTTAACGAAGTTATGAACAATGTTTCACCCCAGGTAAATATGAAAGTAGATAATACCCTGGAAGGTGATGGCAGCGAAATGTCAGTAGAACTGGGTTTCAAGAGCATGGAAGACTTTGAGCCACAAAACATTGTTGAAAAAGTAGACCCTCTTAAGAAGTTAATGGAAACACGAAATAAACTGCGTGACCTGTTAACTAAAGCCGATCGGTCAGAAGATCTGGAAAACTTATTAGAAGAGGTTTTAAGTAATGCTGACTCTCTAGCATCTTTGCAGGGTGAGCTGGGTTCAGATGATGATAAGAAAGGTGATGAATAATGAGCGATACAGAGAAAGAATCGCAAGCCGCCGAAGCGCAAGCTGAAGAACAGGTCAGTTTTCTTGAGCAGGCAATAACTGCGACTAAACAGACTTCACGTGATGAAACTGAAGACCTTTTAAAAGCACTAACACAAGAAGCAATGGATGGAACAGTTAAATGGGATAAAAACCTGACTGTTACTATCAATAATGCGATTGCTGCAATTGATAAAGTTATGTCAACTCAGTTATCTGCCATTATGCAAAATGAGAAATTTCAGAAACTGGAAGGCTCATGGCGCGGATTAAATCATCTGGTAATGAATTCTGAAACCAGTACAGATTTAAAAATTCGTGTAATGAATATCAGTAAAAAAGAGTTAAGTAAAGATCTTGAAAAAGCAGTTGAGTTTGACCAGAGTCAGATTTTCAAGAAAATTTATGAAAGTGAATTCGGTACTGCTGGTGGTGAGCCTTATGCTGCATTAATCGGCGACTTTGAATTTTCAGGTCACCCAGATGATTTAGATATGTTAACCAGCATGTCTAATGTAGCCGCAGCTGGCTTCTGCCCTTTCGTTTCTGCTGCCGACCCTAAGATGTTTGGCTTTGATAGTTTCACAGAATTATCAAAACCTCGTGATCTTGAAAAGATTTTTGATTCAGCTGAATACACAAAATGGCGTAGTTTCCGCGACAGCGAAGACTCACGTTTTGTTACACTTACAATGCCTCGCGTTCTTGCTCGACTACCATACGGCGCTGCAACCAAGCCGGTTGAAGCATTTAACTTTGAAGAAGCCTCGCTTGATTCAGATGGTCGCCAGTTAGAAAGTGATCACGATGAATATTGCTGGATGAATGCCGCTTATGCAATGGGTACAACTCTTACTCAGTCTTATGCAGAATATGGCTGGTGTACAAGTATTCGTGGTGCTGAAGGTGGTGGTAAAGTTGAAGGTTTGCCAAGTCACACATTTGTGAGTGATGATGGTGATGTTGATGCTAAATGCCCAACAGAAATTGGTATAACTGACCGTCGTGAAGCTGAATTAAGTAAACTGGGCTTCCTGCCATTATGTCATTATAAAAATACAGACTACGCAGTATTCTTTGGTGCACAAACGACTCAGAAACCTAAAAAGTTTGATGACCCATCTGCCACAGCAAACGCTGAGATTTCAGCACGTTTACCTTACATAATGGCAACCTCACGCATTGCACACTTTTTGAAAGTGATGGCACGTGACAAGATCGGTTCATTTATGGAAGCCAGCGATGCTGAAGAATGGTTAAATCGCTGGATTTCTGGTTATGTAAATGCAAGCCCTGGAGCAAGTGCCGAAATGAAAGCACGCTTCCCATTAGCTGAGGCCAGCATAGAAGTAAAAGAAACACCTGGTCAACCAGGGTCATATAGTGCAGTTGCTTATATGCGTCCATGGTTACAGATGGAAGAGCTAAGTGCATCTATGCGCATGGTAGCAAGTATTCCAAAAGCAGGTTAATACTTAAAACTATGTGTTATAAGAAACCGTATCTAACCAGATACGGTTTCTTTTTCTTACAGTACTAGAAACTTAATTCAAATCGGTATATGAATGTCCAGGGAAAAGACGACAGATTCAGAAGTTAATCTAGATAGCCTATTTTCAAAATCGGCTTATATCACTAATGTTCAACAATTTTTAAATGAAATTGATTATATAAAAGCACTCGCCTACTGGTTAACAGAATTCACACCGATTGAAAGTCTTAAAGAACCTGAAGATATAATTGATGCAATTCATCGTTCAATTTCAGATATTGATCATATGATAAATGATCAGGTCAATATGATTCTGCATCACAAACGATTTCAAAAACTGGAAGCTTCATGGAGAGGCCTCTGGTATTTAGCTGTACAGGCTGATGGCACAAAAAATATTAAAATTAAATTATTTAATGCAACCTGGTCAGAAATATCCAGAGATATATCTCGTGCATTAGAGTTCGATCAGAGTCAGTTATTTCAAAAAGTCTACAATGAAGAATATGGTACACCGGGTGGTGAGCCCTATGGTGTATTGATTGGCGATTATGAAGTTAGTCATAAACCATCTAAAGAGCATAAACATGATGATATCGCTACACTTAATGGCATTGCACAAGTTGCCGCTGCTTCATTCTCGCCTTTTATAACCGGCGCTTCACCTGAGTTATTCGGTTTAGATGATTTTTCCACATTAGGTAATCCGCTTAATTTACACAGTATTTTTGCACAGAAAGAATATATAAAATGGCGTGCCTTTAGAGATAGAAAAGACTCCCAGTTTATTGGTTTAACTATGCCGCATATTTTAATGCGACTACCCTATAGAAAAACCCCTGGCAGTTATAAAGGTATGTTTTTCTATGAGCAGGTAGCCACCAACCAGCGCGAAAATTACTGTTGGGGCAATGCGGCTTATGGTTTTGCGGGTATTATGATTCGTGAATTTGCCAATGTCGGCTGGTTTGGTCATATACGTGGAGTTCCACGTAACCAGGTAGGGGGTGGTTTATTAACTAACCTGCCCTGTGACTCTTTTGAAACAGATGCTGAAGATATTGCAATTAAACCGGTTACTGATGTCATAATTACTGATGTACGTGAGCGCGAACTTAGCGACCTGGGATTTATACCTTTATGCCAATGTTACGATACACCCTTTGCAGCATTTTATGGCAATCAGTCTGCGCATAAACCCGCAAGGCAATCAAGCCGTGAAGCTGAAGTTAATGCTCGATTGTCAGCCATGTTGCAACATGTATTATGTGGCGCACGTGTTGCACACTATATTAAAGTCATGATTCGAGATAAAGTTGGTTCGTTCACCACCGCAGATGAATGTGAAGATTTTTTACGTGACTGGTTATTTAAATATACGACTGGTCGCGAAGATTTAGAATGGGAAGAACAGGCGCGTTACCCATTACGCGAAGCAGCCGTGAGAGTTAAGGAACACCCTGAAAAACCGGGTGATTTTGTGTGTGTTATACATTTACGGCCTCACTACCAGTTAGACCATATGGTTTCAGAACTTGAACTGGTTACTGAGCTGGCCCAGTCTGCTTAATGTTGTTAACAGGAAAACGATTTAATTAGGTTATAAATTTTGGCAAGAGTAGATAAAAAGAAAAAACTACGGCCTTCTATACTGGATCGTTTATTTGATAATGATCCAGATAACAATGTGGAAGTTGATCCTGACCAGCACCAGAAGTTAAAAGACCTTCGTGGTAGTGTGCGTCGTGATCTGGAAAATTTACTGAATACTCGTTATAGAATGATAGAGCCAGAAAGTGATTATAGAGAAATACAAAGCTCACTTTTGAACTATGGCCTACCTGATTTGGCGACAGTTAATATTTCAGATAAAGAAAAACGTAAAGATTTTATACAACATATGGAAATGGTTCTCATTGAGTATGAACCCAGGTTTAAAACAGTAAAAGTCAGGTATATGGAAAATTCAGATTCACTCGATCGCACCTTAAGATTTAGAATTGATGCGACTTTATATGCGGATCCATCTCCAGAAATAGTGGTGTTTGATTCAATTTTAGAGCCCGTTACACGCACGGTTAATGTAGAGGAGACAAGTCATGGCTGATGAACTACTTCCCTACTATGAAAAAGAGTTAGCGTTTATTCGTCAAATGGGTTCAGAGTTTGCAAGTGAGCATCCAAAGATTGCAGGTCGGCTGGGTATTAATGCTGAAACAATTGAAGACCCTCATGTATCACGCTTAATTGAAGGTTTTGCTTATCTAAATGCACGTATTCAACATAAACTTGATGATGATTTTCCCGAGTTAAGTGATGCGATATTAGAAGTACTCTTTCCGCATTATCAGCGCCCTATTCCTTCAATGAGCATTATTCAGTTTGTGCCAGATGAAGAAAAACTTGAAGCGACCTTTCGTTTACCAGCAAAGACCCTGCTGGAAACAGAACAGTTTGCAGGAGAAACCTGTCGTTTTTCAGCAATATATGAAACTCAGTTACATCCTTTTAAGCTAACACAGGCTAATTTAATTGGGCGACCGTTTACAACTCCAGGTTCAGACAACCTTAAAGGCTCTGCAGGTGTATTAAAGCTGTCTCTAAAAACATTCAATGAAGATATTACTTTTTTTGAAAACAAACCAGATAGTATTCGCTTTTATTTAAAGGGTCAGCCGCAGCATATTAACCCGCTTTATGAATTATTATTGAATAATTGTCAGGCCGTGGTTATGACTAAATCAGAATCGGATTCAAACCCGGTTCGTTTACCTGCCAATATAATTAAACCGGTTGGCTTTGAAATAAAAGATGGTTTATTGCCCTACCCTGACACGTCTTTTATGGGTTATCGCTTACTTACAGAATATTTTACTTTTCCTGAAAAATTTATGTTTATCGAACTTCTGGGCTTTGCCGATAAAATTCCTGATGACGCACTTGATACACTGAATTTTTATATCTACCTTGGTGAGTCTGATGTTGAACTAGAGCATAATATATCTGCTGAAACTTTTCAGATGGGCTGTTCACCCGCAGTTAACCTGTTCGATCACAGAACAGATCCCATAAAGCTTGATCACACTTCAACTGAGTATCAGATTATTCCTGATGCAAGAAGGCCTTCAGGATATGAAGTTTATTCTGTTGATAAGGTAACCGCCTCTACATCTGCAGGAGACAAAGAGACCTATTTACCTCTATATGGAATAAACCATGAGAGTCATGATCAGGAAAATCATGCTTACTGGTTCACTCAGCGACGTAATGCCAAAATGGGTACATATTTAAGAGATGATGGAAGTGATGTTTTTTTAAGTCTGGTTGATTTGTATTTTAATCCAAATAATCCTGATGATCGCACATTAAGCATGCAAACAACCTGCAGCAATCGAGATCAACCTTCAAAGTTACCCTTTTCTGCAGATCAACCTAAATTACAATGCATAGATAGTGCACCACCCTGTGAAAAAATCCGTTGTGTTACGCAACCCAGTGCTACGGTACGTCCATCAATGCGTAATAATGCAAGATGGCGTTTAATATCACATTTGAGTTTAAATCATTTATCTATTACGGGTAGAGATGATGCGACAAATGCATTAAAAGAAATTTTACGTTTATATGACTTTAAAGAATCATCTGTAAATCGAGCGCAGATAGAATCAATAGTGAGTGTGAATACCCGTGCTATAAGCGCACCACTGACAATTGATGGTAGAGCGACACTTTGTCGAGGCATGGAAATTGAAATTGAATTAGATGATTCTCAATTAACGGGTAGTAGTAGTTATCTGTTTGCTACAGTGCTTGAGCATTTCTTTGCGCTGTATTGTTCAATTAATTCATTTACACGTGTGTTAGTAAAATTAAAAAGTAAAGAAGGTTACCTTAAAAAATGTCCACCAAGGGCTGGCGAAAAAATACTTCTATAACTCGAAAGCTAACTGAGTCACCTTTCGAGTTTCAGTTTCTACAGGCTGTTCGTCTGTTGGAACGTTCTGCTGTGTTTGAAAAAGAAGCTGCACAATCTAATATTGGCATCAATCCAATTGCCAGGTTCACGCCTCCTGGGAGTGAGTCAATAAGATTTAAAACCAATCAGTCTTTAGCTTTTTTCTCATCAGAAGTAGATGAAATACAAAGAGTTGATAGGAATTCTGGTGCAGCTCAGTGGGAAATGCTTGTAAACCTGATGGGCTTAACCGGTTCTATGGGTGTGCTTCCCTATCATTACACTGAGCTTATTCTCAAAAGGCAGAAACTGAAAGATGAAACAATGGAGGTTTTCTTTGATTTATTTAATCATCGAATACTGTCTTTATTTTTTCAGGCATCGGTTAAATATAACTTACCGTTACATTATGAGCGTAATCGTTTACATCATTCAGTAAAAAACCAGTATGAGCCTCAAACAAGAGCATTGCTGTCATTAATTGGTATGGGTACAGAAGGTTTAACTAATCGCCTTTATACAAAAGATGAGTCACTGGTTTATTACAGTGGCTTATTAACTCAAAAAGTACGTACTGCAACAGGCTTGCAACAAATATTAAAATCACACTTCAATATTCCCGTTGAAATAGATCAATTTGTTGGTCAATGGCAAGATTTAATTGATGATGTTCGCACCAGGTTACCTGATTTCAATAATCTAACTGGCAGAAATGTCTGTTTAGGCCGTTCAGCTATGTTAGGTAAAAGAGGCTGGTTTGCTCAGGGTAAAATTCATATCATATTAGGGCCATTAAATAAAAAGCAATTATCTACTTTTGCACCAGGCACCTTTGCATTAAAAGCACTTAATGAACTAGTTCGTATGTATGTGGGTATGGAAAATGATTACGACTTTATAATACGTATTAAACGAAGTGACATACCTGAAAAAATTCAATTAGGTAAAAAAGAACCCGCCATAATTGGCTGGAATACCTGGTTAACTAATAAACTAGCCGAGTTTGACGATAGAAATAAAACAATTGATATTTCTGTTTCAGCAAGTCGACTGGGCTAAATTTTTTAAAAATTAATTATAACTTAACATATAAAAATAAATATAAGAGAAGGAAATTGAGATGATAACAATCGACTTAAAATCTTTAGTTGGTAAACTAAATGATTCATGCCGTACTGCACTAGAAGGTGCTGCAGGTATCTGTATGGCTCGCACACATTACAATATAGAGATAGAACACTGGTTGTTAAAATTACTAGAGTTACCGGATAGTGATATCACTGCACTCTTAGAAAAGTTTGAAATTAATCCGGGTAAGTTAATTGAAGATATAAATAATGAACTTGATAAAGTTAAATCAGGCAATACACGGGCACCGGCTCTATCACCAACAGTAGTTGATCTGGCAAAAAATGCCTGGATGTTAGCTTCTGTTGAATATGCACACCCACAGGCAACTTCAGCACATATCCTGGCAGCACTAATGTTAGATGAAAGTCTGCGTCGCTCTACAAATATTACATCCGGTGAATTAAAGAAGATTGCACCTGAATCTTTACGCGCGGTTTTACCGAGTATTGTAGGCAGCACATCTGAATCTGTTTCCGCAGGCATAGGTGATACTTCATCTTCAGATGGTTCTGCACCTGCTGGGCCTACGAACACGCCATCACTTGATAAGTTTACAGTCAACCTGACCGAAGATGCTAGAAACGGCAAGATTGATGCCGTATTAGGTCGAGATGAGGAAGTTAGACAAATTATTGATATCTTAACTCGACGTCGACAGAACAACCCTATTCTTACGGGTGAAGCCGGTGTTGGTAAAACGGCTGTAGTAGAAGGTTTTGCATTACGTATTGCATCTGGTGATGTGCCGGACATCTTAAAAGGGGTATCAGTACGCAGTCTTGACTTAGGTTTATTGCAAGCAGGTGCCAGTGTAAAAGGTGAATTTGAAAACAGGTTAAAATCAGTAATAGCTGAAGTTAAAGCCTCACCTGATCCAATCATTATGTTTATAGATGAAGCTCACACCTTAATTGGTGCGGGTGGTAAAGAAGGACAGGGAGATGCGGCTAACTTGTTAAAACCCGCACTTGCACGTGGTGAGTTACGCACTATCGCGGCAACAACCTGGGCTGAGTATAAAAAATATTTTGAACGTGACCCCGCCCTTACCCGTCGTTTCCAGGTTGTAAAAGTTGAAGAACCCGATGAAACAAAAGCTATTAATATGATGCGCTCAATCTCGGTTATGCTGGCAAACCATCACGGTGTACGCATTATGGACGAGGCTATAATTGATTCTGTAAAATTATCTAGCCGTTATATAACTGCTCGTCAATTACCTGATAAGTCAGTGAGTTTGTTAGATACTGCCTGTGCGAGAGTTTCCTTAAGCCAAAGCACAACACCTTCAGCGATTGAAGATACCCGCAGACAGATTACCCAGCATGAAACCAATATCATTTCACTCGAGCGTGAAAATGCTACTCTGGGTAATTGTGATGAGCGTATCGCTGAAATCACCACTGAAAAAGAACAGCTTGAAAAAGATTTAGAAACTCAAACGGCTCAATGGGAAAAAGAGCGCCTCATTGTTGATGAGATTCATGACTTACAGGCCAAAATTGAAGATGATTTTCATGCTCAGGCCTTACCAGAAGAAAAATTAAAAGAAGAAGGTGCACCTAAAAAACTGGATGTCGCAGAGCGTGAAGATATTAAAGCTGAGCTTCACGCAAAAATGGATGCATTAACAGAATTACAGGGTGAAAGCCCGTTAATTCAGGTTAATGTCGATAGTCAGGCGATTGCAGAAGTGGTGGCTAACTGGACAGGTATTCCGGTTGGTAAAATGGTATCTGATGAAATTAGTAATATTCTTGATCTTCAAAATGTACTGGCTAAACGAGTTATTGGTCAGAAGCATGGTCTTGAAGCTATTGCCCAGGCAATAAGAACTTCCCGCGCAGGTTTAACCGATCCGCGTAAACCTATTGGTGTTTTCTTTTTAGTTGGTTCAAGTGGTGTCGGTAAAACCGAAACCGCACTGGCAGTTGCCGACCTGTTATATGGCGGTGAACAGAATATAACGACTATCAATATGTCCGAGTTTAAAGAAGAACATAAAGTTTCTATGTTATTAGGCTCGCCTCCAGGTTATGTTGGTTATGGTGAAGGTGGCGTTTTAACCGAAGCGGTTCGTCGTAAACCTTATAGTGTGATTCTGTTAGATGAGATGGAAAAGGCGCATCCGGGTGTGCAGGACATTTTCTACAATCTTTTAGATAAAGGCACCATTAAAGATGGTGAAGGTCGTGATATAGATTTTCGCAATACAGTAATCATAATGACGTCTAATGCAGGTGAAGAGCATATTAGAGCCATGTGTGCCGCCGGTGAAGAACTGCCTGAACCAGATGTATTATTAGATAATTTCCGTCCGCAATTATTACAGTATTTCAAACCTGCCTTCCTGGGTAGAACAACGGTTATACCTTATTATCCATTAAGTGATGAAGACTTACTTAAAATATGCAAAATCAATATGAACCGTATTGAAAAGCGTATTAAAGATCACTATGCAGCTAGTTTCTCTTATGATGAAGATCTGATGTTACACATAGTAGCCAGAAGTCAGGAAGTGGATACAGGGGCCAGAAATATAGAAAATATTTTGACTCGTACAATGTTGCCAGAAATGGCGTCTGAGTGTTTATCTAAAATTGCTGAAGGCAGTGAAATAAACAGGATACATGTAACCGTAACTGATGAAGGTAAATTTGGTTACGAAATTAGCTAACACTTAGATGAGAGCCCCGGATTATGTTGAAAAAAGTGCCAGGGCTCTTGCTAAAATAGTTATGTATTCTGTGAATATATAAACTTAAACTAAATTAGCCCCGACATCCGAGAATCTTTTATCGGTCTTTTTTGGCTTATAATATTTATATTTTATTCAATTATATCAATTAGATACGATACTTTCTTAATTTAGTTTATTATATCTATGTATTTACGATTAATACTATTAACTCATCTCAAACAACTGTTTCTCAGGCACCATCACCTTACTGGTTTCAATCATTATTAATGTGCAGAATAAAATCAGAAAAATACACTATTTTTCTTGTTCATCAATAATGATTACCCAGACCAGGTCTTTAGCAGCATAATTTTTATAAGCTCATTTGCCATAACCAAGGCAGAAAAACCTCATTATAAACAAACCAAACATCGTACATTTACGATTTTTATATAGCTCTAAATTATCACACGTTGAGTCGAATCAGGATGATTTTAGATTTTGACCTGAGTCAATATGACTTTCCTGATTATGACTGACAATGAGTCAGTAACTTGAATTCTCAGTATTTCTTTAAAGGAAGATTAGATGGCAACTAACCCCGTAAATACTTCTTATGTTTTTTCATTTAAAGATGGAGATGGTAAAAATAAGTCTCTTTTAGGCGGTAAAGGTGCAAACCTATGTGAAATGACCCAAATAGGTATTAACGTACCACCGGGTTTTGTTATTAGTACTGATGCCTGCCTGAGTTACCTTGAAACTGAAAATAAAGATTTACCGTCAGATTTAATGGATCAGGTGAACAGCCAGATAAAATTACTTGAAAAAGAAACCGGTAAAAAATTTGGTGATGCCGACAATATGTTGCTGTTATCAGTGCGCTCCGGTTCTGCCCTGTCAATGCCTGGAATGATGGATACTATTCTTAATCTTGGGCTAAATTCAAAAACATTACCCGGCTTGATAAAACTGACTGGAAATAAACGTTTTGCATGGGACGCTTATCGACGCTTTATACAACTATTCGGTAAAGTTGCATTAGGTATTTCAGATGAAAAATTTGATAATCCATTTGATGCTATAAAAAAACGTGAAGGCGTTACTGAAGATACGGATCTTTCTGCTGAAAACTTTCGTGAAATAAGTAATCTGTTTCTAGAGATAGTAGAAGCAGAAACAGGTAATCCTTTTCCTGAAGATGTTTACGAACAATTGCAATTATCCATCAAGGCCGTATTTAATTCATGGCTGGGTAAACGTGCTATAGATTACCGTCGTGAATTTAAAATCACACCGCAAATGGCCAATGGTACAGCGGTTAATATTCAAACCATGGTGTTTGGAAATATGGGTGATAACTGCGCCACTGGTGTAGGTTTTACACGTAATCCTGGTACCGGTGAAAATGTCATGTTTGGCGAGTTTCTTATAAATGCCCAGGGTGAAGATGTAGTTGCAGGCATTCGCACACCAAAACCTGTACATGAGTTGGCTAATGATATGCCGCAAATGTACAAGGAGTTAGTCGCCTTACGAGACAGACTGGAAAATCATTATAAAGAAGTACAGGATTATGAATACACCATTGAAAATGGTGTTCTCTTTTGCCTGCAAACCCGTGATGGAAAAATGAATGCCACTGCCCGTGTTCGTACTTCACTGGAAATGACCAATGAAGGTTTAATTACTCGTAAGGCAGCTCTGTTACGAATTGAGCCTGAACAACTTGAACAATTACTTCATCCGCGCCTCGACCCTGAATCTAAACAAATGCCTATCGCACATGGTTTGCCCGCTTCACCAGGTGCCGCTTCGGGACAAATTGTATTTGACGCAGATCGTGCTGAACTGGCACGCGATGCAGGTGAAAAAGTCATCCTGGTACGCGAAGAAACGAAACCGGATGATATCCACGGTTTTTTTGCAGCTGAAGGTGTACTTACTAGTCGCGGCGGAAAAACTTCACATGCGGCTGTTGTCGCTCGAGGCATGGGTAAACCCTGTGTAGCGGGAGCTGAAGGTATTGACGTTGATGTCGAAAAACATATTGCCCGGGTAGGCAATACTGTACTGCATGAAGGTGACGTTATTACCATCGATGGTGCAAACGGTAATGTATATTGTGGTGCAATCGATATGGTTCCGCCGAAGTTCTCGGACGAACTTCGTACACTGCTTAAATGGGCGGATGAAATAGCAACATTAAAAATAATGAGCAATGCCGATTCAATAGAAGCCGCTACCCAGGCAATAGATTACGGAGCTATGGGCATTGGTTTATGTCGTACTGAAAGAATGTTTAATGCACAGGATCGTCTACCACTGGTTATTGATATGATTCTGGCAAAAGATAAAACAGAACGTAAAGCAGCACTGGATATATTAAGACCAATACAACGTGCCGATTTTAAAGATCTGTTTAAAATTATGTCGCCAAGACCCGTAACCATTCGCTTGCTTGATCCACCTATACACGAGTTCCTGCCTAATGAAAAACAACTCGAAGAAGAAATTGAACATTTAAGATGCCTGAAAGATACAGTTAGCGGTGTTAATGATTTAATGAAAACAATGCAGCTTTTAAAACGCAAGGCAGATGTTAAAGCGATGCCTAAACCATTTGGTCCGGGTGGCCGCGAACTAGTGGAATCAGCCATCTTAAAAAAACAGCAGATGTTAATAAAGGTGCGTGAATTATTTGAGGTCAATCCGATGCTGGGGCATCGTGGTGTAAGACTTGGTATTACCTATCCTGAAATATACGAAATGCAGGTTCGTGCAATACTTGAAGCTGCTGCAGAGTGTAATAATGAAGGTTTTTCAGTTTGTCCAGAAATCATGGTGCCGCAGGTTTGTACCGGTAAGGAGCTGTTATGGGTAAGAAATATCGTAGATGATGTACACGCCGATCTAGAAACTCAATATGATACTAAACTTAAATTTAAATTTGGTTCGATGATAGAAGTGGTGCGTGCCTGTATGCGTGCAGGCAGGTTAGCAGAAAATGCTGAGTTCTTCTCCTTTGGCACTAATGATTTGACACAGTCATGCTTCTCATTCTCACGTGAGGATGCAGAAAATAAATTTCTGCCACTGTATGAAGAAAATAATATTCTTCAGGATAATCCATTTGAAAGGCTGGATGTTAAAGGCGTTGGACGTCTTATGGAAATTGCCGTCAACTGGGGTCGAAAAACCAACCCTGATTTAAAAGTTGGTATATGTGGTGAACAGGGAGGGCATCCTGAATCTATCCGTTTCTGTCATCATATTAACTTAAGTTACGTTTCCTGTTCTGCTCCCCGTATACCTATTGCACGACTGGCAGCCGCACAGGCTAAACTGACAGAAGATGAATATATGCCAGAATAGTGCACGAAATAATTAAGAATCCGGTATTCAGTAACTCGAATAAGGAGAATAATATAATGAATATTCTTTTATAAACATATAAATAGTATAAGTTAAACTGTTTTGTTTTTATTTATAAGGTTTTACATATAAAATTTAATCCACGATCAACAAAACAATAAAGGGTGAAAGTTATGGCGACTATAAAAAAAGCAGCATCTAAGAAAAAAGCGGTTAAAAAAAAAGCAGCACCAAAAAAAGCAGCAGGTAAAAAAAAGGCAGCTGATAGAAAAATCAAAGTTACACTTGAGCAGAGACATAAAATGATATGTGAGGCTGCCTATTATATCTCACTTGAAAAGACCTATGAAACGGTTAACCCGACAGAAGACTGGTTAGAAGCAGAAGCCTTCATAAATAAAATATGTACCGTGCACAGTAAAAAGATGACTAAATAGTTTTCTGATCAGCCTGCTACCGCAGTCTATTAACTTACTGTTAAAACCTGAGTGGCTTTTTATATAGTATTATGTGTATTGATAATCACAGGAAACGGACTTCTTTCAGGAATTATAAAGGCAGTGATTTTATGAG
The DNA here is from genome assembly GCA_026195255.1 of Gammaproteobacteria bacterium. Taxonomy (GTDB): domain Bacteria; phylum Pseudomonadota; class Gammaproteobacteria; order SZUA-229; family SZUA-229; genus SZUA-229. The sequence goes on from JAPHSS010000022.1 coordinate 80,461, forward strand.
TTAGCCTCTGATCGTTTTCAAAACATAATTAAAATTGGCTACTATTGTTAACTCACGGTTATTATCAAATTCAGTTATGCTCAGATTTTAGAGTTTTATGTAATGAAATAACCTGTTTTTATGTTTGTTGGCCATCACTTTAAATATTAAAAGCTGCTTCATCAACAAACCATACATCCGGTTCTACTCTGCTTACAGGTAATTGAATTCCTTTTTTAATTTTTTCCAGAGCTTCCTTTTTATTTTCTCCCGTGGCTATAACAATACACTCTCCTGCATTTCCAAGTATAGATAAACCCAGAGAAACACGTTCGTCTGGTGCTTTCGGTGCATTGTAAACAGGCACAACACTTCGTTTATCTTCGAGTGCCGGATTAGCTGGAAATAAACTCGCAGTATGACCATCTTCACCCATACCAAGAATAACAATATCCATAGTATTTATATCTTTTAATAATACCTCATAGCTTTTAGCGCCGACTTCCGGCCCAAGTTCAGCAGGAATAGGATGAAATGAATTTTCGTATTTTGTTTGTTGTGAAAATAATTTAGCCCGTATCATGCCATCGTTACGTTCTATATGCCCTACCGGGTAGCAGCGTTCATCTCCCGGGTACCAGTGAATACTCTCCCATGGCAGCGACTCTTTTGAAAGTATCTCCAGGCAACGTGCGGGCGTACTGCCGCCGGGTAAAACAACGTGACAATGTCCTTTTTTATCGACACATTCATTTATTTTCTGAAAAATATAATCGGCAGCGGCCTGTGCTACAGCTTCAGAATTAATATAAACTTTTACGTTATTCATGTTGAGCTAAAGGCTTATGCCAGCCACCGACACAATCACGAGTGAGTTCATCCATTTCAGGAATATCCCAGCTACCAGAACGATAACGGGTTATAGATAGACGTTTTTTCCATTCATTCAAAATTGGTTCAACTATAGCCCAGGATGTTTCAACTTCATCAGCACGTGAAAACAACGTGCCATCACCAGTAAGTACATCATGCATGAGTATTTCATAAGCATCAGCAACATCTTCAGTATTATTCGCATAGGGAGCACGCATAATCATGGGTTCATTATCTGTTGTAAGCCCGGGTTTTTTTGCATTCAACCTTAATACAACACCACCGTCCGGTTGCAGGCGAAATACCAGAGCATTAGCTGCAGGCACTGAAGCATGACTGTCAAATAAATTAAATGGTGGTTTACGAAAACGAATCATAACTTCTGATGCTCTTGCCTTCATTCGTTTACCTGACCAGAGGATAAATGGCACCCCTTGCCAGCGCCAGTTATCTATATAAAAACGCACAGCGGAAAATGTTTCTGTTGTGGATTCAGGCGGTACAAACTCTTCTGCAACATAAGCTTGCGCCGCTTCACCTTCGACAGTACCCGATGCATATTGTGCTGAAACAGTTTGAATTTTTATCTGCTCCGGTTTAATGCTACGAATTGCTCGCAGTACTTTCATTTTTTCGTCACGAACCGCATCAGCACTAAATTCAACCGGAGGTTCCATGGCAACTAAAGTCATCATCTGCATAAGATGGCTTTGAATCATGTCACGTAATGCTCCCGATTTTTCATAGTATTTAGCACGGTATTCTATGCCGATTGTTTCCGATGCTGAAATCTGGATATGATCGATATAATTTCGATTCCACAACGGTTCCATTATACTATTGGCAAAACGATATACTAATAAATTTTGCACGCTTTCTTTGCCAAGATAATGATCTATTCTATATATCTGCTTCTCGTCGAAAACTTTTTGCAGTTCTTTATTAAGTTCACGAGCACTTTCAAGATTATGCCCAAATGGTTTTTCAATGACTAATCGTCGATAACCTTCATCTTCCTTAGCCAGTCCGGCACTTTCTAAGCCCTTAGTGACTTTTCCATACCAGTCAGGTGGTATTGCACAATAGAACATGGCGTTTTTTTTACCGTCAATTTCGACCAGTGCTTCGGCAAGTCGTTCGAAGGTTGCTTCATCTCCAAGATCTCCCGGTACCATAATTAGACGTGAAAGAAATTTTTTCCATTTTTTTTCACTTTTAACAATTTCAGGAGAGTACTCCTGCATACCTTCGCGCACTAGTTCAATCCATACTTCTTCAGTACGGTTATTTACTACGCCTACAATTTTACTGTCATCATGCACCAGACCACAGTTAAGCATACGCACCAGTGCCGGTATCAACTTGCGTTTGCTCAGATCACCAGTAACACCAAAAATAACTATATTAGTCGGTTCTGCAGTCTTGATATTCCGATTAACAGCTACCATTGCTTTTTTTCCTCAAGTGATTTTAAATTATTGAAAATAACTGATGCATTTTAGAGCTTCCAGATATCTTCATTATATTCCTGCATTGTTCTATCTGTTGAAAAATAACCACTAGATGCCGTATTAAGAATGCTCTTATTAATCCAGCTTTTTCTGTCCTTATAACAGGCTGCAACTTTTTCCTGACAATCAATATAACTACGAAAATCTGCAATGGTTAACCAGTGATCATGGGGGCTTCGTATTGATCTTATAAGATCATTAAAGATATCGGGTTCAAATAAATTAAAATGTCCACTTTCAAGTAATTGTAATACTGCCTGAAGATCACTATCATTATCAATAAAACTTTGAGGGTTATAATTATGCTGCATTGCTGTTACTTCATCTGCTTTTAATCCAAACAGAAAAAAGTTATCTTCACCAACCTGTTCAAGTATTTCTATGTTGGCTCCATCATAGGTTCCAATAGTTAATGCGCCATTCATCATGAATTTCATGTTTCCAGTGCCTGATGCTTCTTTTCCTGCTGTTGATATCTGTTCTGATAAATCTGTGCCAGGACAGATAACTTCCATTGCTGAAACATTAAAGTTAGGTATAAAAGCCAGTTTTAACTTTGAGTTAACATCCGGATCATTATTTATTATTTCAGCTACATTATTTACCAGCTTTATTAACAGTTTAGCCATATGATAACCGGGAGCAGCTTTTCCGCCTATTAACACATTACGTGCTGTCCAGTTCTCTGTATCTCCATTTTTTATGCGGATATATAAGTGTATTACGTGTAATACATTAAGCAACTGTCGCTTGTATTCATGGATACGTTTTACCTGAACATCAAACATAGCTTCAGGGTTAAACTCTATACCTGTTTCATTTAAAACAAGCTCAGCAAGGCGAGCTTTATTTTGTTGCTTAATTTCGAACCATTTTTGATGAAACTCGTGATTGCCATTATTGGAAAATTCTTTCAGGTAATGAATATGACTCAGATCTGCTATCCATTCATATCCAATGTGCTCGGTGATCAGACTGCTCATTTCCGGATTCGCACGGGCCATCCATCTTCTTGGTGTAACACCATTGGTTTTATTATTAAATTTCTCAGGCCATAACTCATAAAAGTCTTTAAATAAACCATCAGTCAACAATTGTGAATGTAATTTGGCAACGCCATTTACAGAGAAACTTCCAACTATGGCTAGATAAGCCATACGCACCTGTTTAGGACCACTTTCCTCAATGATTGACATTCGTGACTGCCTATCAGTATCACCTGGCCATTTCAATGCAACTTCATGTAGAAAAATTTTATTAATCTGGTAAATAATTTCTATCAGGCGCGGCAGCAAACGCTCGAACAGTGAAACAGGCCAGCGTTCCAGAGCCTCTGGAAGTAAAGTATGATTGGTATAAGCCATGGTTTTCGTGGTTATTTCCCACGCAGGTTCCCACTCCATACGTTTTACATCCATTAACAGTCGCATCAGTTCTGCAACGGCAATGGTTGGGTGAGTATCATTCATCTGGAAAACATTGTAATCAGCAAATTGTGAATAATCAGGGCCGTCAGTTTCTTCCCATAACCTCATTACATCTTGCAGACTGGCAGAAGCAAGAAAATATTGCTGTCGTAATCTAAGCTCTTTACCACTTTCACTAGCATCATTCGGATACAACACCATAGAAATGTGTTCGGCATCGTTTTTAGCTTCTACCGCTTCAGAGTAACTACCTGCATTAAAGTCATCTAAATTAAATTCATCGGTTGCGGTGGCTTTCCATAATCTGAGTGTGTTGATAGTTTCATTACAATAACCTGAAACAGGCATATCATAAGGTATAGCAATTACATCATTAGTCTCTACCCAACGTACCCGATGAATTCCATCAGGGTCTCTGAAGTGCTCTGTGCGCCCGCCGAAATGTATGTTCTGCTCATATTCGGAGCGTGAAACTTCCCATGGATTACCGTCACGTAACCAGTGATCCGGTTCTTCAATTTGATAACCGTTTTCTATGTGCTGGCGAAACATTCCATATTCATAACGAATACCGTAACCTATTACAGGTAACTCCAGTGTTGCACAGCTATCCATAAAGCAGGCTGCCAGGCGACCAAGACCACCGTTACCCAAACCTGCATCTGGTTCTTCTTCTATCAGATCTTCAAGCTCTACAGAAAAGTTACATAAGGCTTCACGTGTTTCTTTTTCCAGATCCAGATTAAGTAAATGATTTCCTAACGCACGACCAATTAAGAACTCTAATGACATGTAATAAGCTTTACGAACACGAGGTTTTTTATGGCGTTGCCAGGTTGTGTGCCACCTTGCCATTATGCGATCACGTATGGTCAGGGACATGGCTTCATACACATAAAACGGCTGGCAACTTAAAAAGTGCCCAAGATGATTTCTAAGGTAGCGATGGAAACCTTCAGACAATGAACGACTGTCAGCTGGCAGGGGATCCATTTCTGGAATTTTACTTGTATCTACCCAATTTTTTTTTGACATGTTAATTCTCTATCATTTTTTATATATTTAATCGTGAATTTTTAATTGCGAAGTTATTTTTGGTACAGCTCCTGATATTTCTTTGCACTGGTTTCCCAACCCAGTTCCTGAGCCATTGCTGTTTCACATATTTGCTGCCACTGCTCTGGTTTATTATAGACTTTCAAAGCACGTTTAACAGTTGATAATAAAGCTTCAACACTAACTTTATCAAAAACAAAACCATTTGCTGTTTTATTTTTAATAGTTTTCGCGGTTGTGTTGATTACTGTATCTGCAAGGCCTCCAGTGAAGTTTACGATGGGAGGTGTTCCATAACGTAAACTATACATCTGGTTTAAACCACATGGCTCAAAGCGTGATGGCATAAGAAACATATCACAGCCCGCTTCGATTTTATGCGCTAGTTCCTCGGAATAACAAATATGAACAGCTAGTCGCGTGGGATATTTTTCAGCGAGTAATCTTAACTCTTCTTCAAATAAAGCATTGCCTGAACCTAGAATAATAACTGCAATATCGGTCTTTTCAAAAAGCCCCGGTAACATTGAAATAATCAGGTCAATACCTTTTTGTTCAACCAGTCTGCCAATAAAACCCAGTAATGGTGCACTGGTTTTTTGTAGACCCGTTTTTACTAACAAATCCTGTTTGTTAATTAATTTGTTTTTTTGCCAGTTCTTATCAAGCTTATAGTTTTTTGTAAGGTGCCTATCGGTTTCAGGATTCCATATTTCAGTATCAATACCATTTAAAATACCACTGAGTTTATTACCCAGGTGTTGCAGTACACCTTCAAATCGATAACCAAACTCGGGAGTACTGATTTCTTTAGCATAAGTCGGACTTACTGTGGTGATATGATCAGAAAATACCATGCCCGATTTTAACATAGAGAATCCGTCATGAAATTCTAGAAGATCAGATGACCACCACTCTGGAGGTAAAGTCAGTGATGCAAAAACCTCATAGGGAAAATGACCGTCATAGGCTAAATTATGAATAGTAAAAACGCTTTTTGGTCGTGGATATGACATGCTTAAAAAAGCAGGTACCAGACCGGTTTGCCAGTCGTGACTATGTATTACATCGGGTACCCAGTCAGTACCCGGTATACCTTTTGCTAACTGGGCAACTGCACGACTGAAGACACTGAAACGTTCTGCATTATCGGGCCAGTTAAAACCTTGCGGGTTCACATAGGGGTTACCTGCCCTGTCAAATAAAGCAGGTACATCAATCAAGTATAAATATTCTTCTGGATTTTGCAGATGCGCCTGTAAAATAAACGCCCTGTGTGTAACACCTATGCCGGGCAAATCCCAGTAACCGAGTTCTTTTAATGAGTCTACAGATGCAAGTACATCTCGATATGCAGGTAATACCAGTCGAACATCATCACCCTGTTTATTAAGAGCAAGCGGTAAACTGTGTACGACATCACCCAGCCCACCCGTTTTAACATGAGGAAATGCTTCGCTGGCGGCAAATAAAATATTCAAGAGTCTAACTTCTTCAGGAACAGTGCGGCCAATGGTGGAATCGTTAACCTCAGGCTATTTTCAAAACCATGATCAAACTGTTGCTGGCTTTGAACTTCACCAGCATTACCCATATCTGATCCCCCGTACCAGGCCGCATCTGAATTAAATACTTCTTTATAAACCGCCGCATCAGGAACACCAATAATATAATTTTCCAAAGGTGCGGGGGTAAAATTAAATACACATACAAATGTGTCATTTTGTGAACGACGAATAAACGCTAATACAGAATTATCTACATCATCACAACTGAGCCATTGAAAACCCTGATAATCAAAATCAAAAAAATACAAAGCCGGGTTATTACGGTAAACCGAATTGAGGTCACTGATAAGATTTGTCAGCCCAGCATGTTTATCTAAACCGAAAATTTCCCAGTCGAGTGATTTTGCTTCATTCCATTCATTCCATTGACCGAACTCGCCCCCCATAAAAAGCAATTTCTTACCCGGGTGTGCGTACTGGTATGCATACAACACTCGCAGGTTGGCAAATTTCTGCCAGACATCACCTGGCATTTTATCCAGCATGCTGCGTTTCATGTGTACAACTTCATCATGTGACAGAGGTAATACAAAGTTTTCACTATAGGCATAAAGTTGACTGAAGGTCAGCTGATTCTGATGAAACCTTCGATATAAAGGGTCTGTTTGTGCGTAATTCAGGGTGTCGTGCATCCAGCCCATATTCCATTTCATGGAAAAGCCAAGGCCACCACCATCGGTTGGCCGTGAAACCTGAGGCCAGTCTGTACTCTCTTCTGCCAGTGTGATCACGCCGGGGAATTCAGCGTGTACAACGTTGTTGAGGTTACGTATAAAATCTATTGCTTCAAGATGCTCTCGTCCACCATGATCATTGGGCGACCATTGCCCGTGTTCACGAGAGTAATCCAGATATAACATGGAGGCCACAGCATCTACACGCAGACCATCAAGGTGAAATTCCTCAATCCAGTAAACTGCATTAGCAATTAGAAAATTACGTACTTCGTTGCGACCGTAATTAAATATGAGTGTGCCCCATTCAATATGCTGACCCTTATTTGGGTCAGCATATTCATAACAGCTTTCACCGGTAAATCGGGCAAGTGCAAATTCATCACGTGGAAAATGAGCCGGCACCCAGTCAAGAATAATACCAATACCATTTTGATGTGCACTATCAATCAGATAGCGAAGTTCATCCGCACTGCCATGCCTTGAAGTTGGCGCATAGTAACCACTAACCTGATATCCCCATGATTCATCCAGTGGATGTTCTGTGAAAGGCAGAAATTCAATGTGCGTATATCCCAGATTTTTTACATAAGGTATAAGCTGGTCTGCCATTTCACTATAACTTAGAAAACTACCATCATCATGACGCCGCCATGAACCTGCATGAACTTCATAAATTGTTATGGGCTCGTGTAACCACTGCCATTTTTTACGCTGCGACAACCAGTTATGATCAGCCCATTTATAGTTATCAATGGCGGTAATCTTACTTGTGGTATCAGGACGCAGTCCCATTGACCTGGCATAGGGGTCTGTCTTTTGAATGATTTCATCACTGCGAGTGCGAATTTCAAATTTGTAATTATCTGCTGCGTGTAAGCCCGGTATAAAAAGTTCCCATACAGCAGATTCACCACGGATACGCATGGGGTGGCGTAAACCATGCCATCCGTTAAAGTCACCGATTACGCTAACCCTTTTAACGTTAGGCGCCCATACAGCAAACAGGCAGCCTTCAATATCATCAATAGTCTGTAACCGTGCACCCAGAAAACGGTATATATGAAGATGCGTGCCTGCGCTAAACAGGTTTAGATCAAAATCACTGAGCACTGGCTGAAAGCTATAAGGCGAAATGACTTGATGAGATTCTTTCGAGGATTTTTCAATCCACTTTAAACTATAATGCAGTGGTAAATTATCTTTCTGTTGCTTGCTGATATTTAGTTCAAACGTATCAGTACCTTCACAGCGAATCATAGGGCCAATATTTTCCAGCTCAACACTTTCAGCTGATGGCATAAAAGCACGTATTATATATCCAGCTCGCGCTGGATGTATGCCCAACCACTCAAAAGGATCGTGATGTAAGCCCTGCTGTATTCTGGTTACTGCTTCAATCATTTTATTACTTTAATCTGTCGGTTTAATTAACCGATCTGCCTTTTGATTACGTAAGCGAATTTTTTCAATATGCCTGTTATCTTTATTATGTTCAATTAGCGACCATTGAAACTGCCATTGCCAGTTTCCTGTGTTAGTGCCTGGTGTATTCATTCGTGCATTTGAGTCCAGGTGAAAACAGTCCTGTATTGGAATGATACAAATATTTGCACGTGAAAACATCGCATTATCAACCATTTTTTCAACTACCAGGTCTGCTACTTCGGTACTATTATCCCAGCATCCCTGATGATCTGCCAGCGTATCGTCATTTTCATGCTCATCTAACTCTGGCAGGTCTAATGTCCGCAATACATGATTTTTTACATCATCTTCAAGCTTATTAAACCAGCCTTTTGTTGTATCATTATCGTGAGTACCAGTATAAACCACATTATCTTCTTCTATATTTTGAGGTTTATGTGGATTGTCTTCAAATTCATCAAAGCCAAACTGTAATATCGACATACCCGGTAAATGGTATTTCTTTCTTAATGCGGTAACCTCAGGTGTGATAACGCCAAGATCTTCAGCAACAAAAGGCAGCTGACTGTTATTATCTTTTAGACTCATTTTTATAGCCGACAGTAACTCATCACCAGGTATTTTCTGCCAATGTCCATCAACCGCCGTTTCACATGAAGCATCAATCATCCATGCTGCTTCAAGCCCCCTGAAGTGATCAATGCGCACTAGATCAAATAGTTCAAGGTGGTGATGAATCCTTTTTATCCACCAGGCATAATCATCTTTATGCATAGCCTCCCAGTCATAATGAGGGTTGCCCCACCGTTGACCTGTGTCTGAGAAGTAATCCGGCGGAACACCACTAACCACCTCCATTTTACCACTGCTATCAAGTAAAAATAACTCACGGTGAGCCCATACATCAGCGCTATCATGGCCAATATAAATTGGCATATCTCCAAATAGCAGTATGTTCAGCTCGGATGCTTTTACTCTTATTTCTTGCCAGCGTTTATGTAACTGATATTGCTGCCATTTAAGTTCAAGTAAAGTCTCTTTATAAAGTTGAGCCGAGTCTTGTAAAACAGCCGGGTCACGAAATTTCCATTGATCTGGCCAGTCTATCCAGGCTGAATCGTTGAAATGCTGTTTTAATACTTTGAACAGTACATAGTCATCAAGCCAGTACTCCTGATTGTTACAAAAAGCGATAAAATCATTATCACTTTCATTACTCGCTGGAATATCGGTTAGTAATAGCGGGTTAAATGCAAAGGCAGAACTACATTGATAAGGGGAAAGTCCAGCCTGTGGTTCGCCCAGTGGCAATACCTGCCATATACTAAAACCGGTATCGAATAAAATATTAAGCCAACGCTCTACATCACTGTCTAGTTGACCGGATGGCAGTGATGTAGGATGCAATAAAATACCTGCACGACGTAGTTGCAGATCAGGTGTGGGCATATTTATCCAATATTTCTGACCATGGTTCCTGCATTTTCAGCACTACCACCACCCACAGAAAGAGGTTCGTCAAGATTGTCAGGTATGGGTAACTTAAGTAACTCGTATAAATTTTTCAGTTGCAAACGAAACAGTTCATCGAAATCACTGACACTATCTGAAGAATTCTTTTCACCAAACCACCAGAACCAGTCTGAGCCTTCACAGATAGCCAGTTGGCGTATTGCAAGATCGGCTTCTTTTTTATTTAATACGCCATCATTTATAACATTGTCATATGCTGATTTGGCCTCAACCAGTCTGTCCCAGGCGCGGTTTTTATCAGGCTCACCAATCCAGGTTGAAAATGATCCATAAACCCAACTACCCGCACATAATTGATCAAGTGCATGTGTTTTTGTTCTGTCTGCTAATTCAGAAAAAGTCGAGGTGCGTATAAGATTATGATCTGACAGCGTTTTATAAAGATGATCGAGGAAGTAATAACCGTTATGGGGGTAATACTCCCAGGCATTCTCTCCATCAACGATGATAGAAACCACGTGTTTATGAGCATTTTCACCCAGGAAATCTGCAATGTTCACCAAATGATGAACAAGGTCATTTGCCGCATCAACCGAGTTCATTCTGCTATATTCAAATCCAATCAGATCAGACAGACCATCATCCCTGAAGAACAGTTTTGGTTTATAACCATCGAGTATATGAGGATGAAAAAGGGCTCGTTTACTGTGTACCTTTTCCGCGTCATGATCGCCTAGACGCACGCTATTTCGCCACACCCCTTCACCGGACGCAGTCCACTTAAAATCAAACTCTTCGATCAGGGCAATTGCATCTTCTGATATAGCACCTTCAGATAACCAGATACCCTCTGGCCTCATTCCAAAATAATGATCAAAACAGTCGAGGCCTTGCTGAATGTGCCAGCGAGAGCGCTCCATGCCTCCCGGATAGGTTTTACACTCCGGCAGAGGCGCTTCAGGTTGGGCACATTGCATATTATCCATATCATTCAATAATGGAATAATAGGGTGTCCATAGGGTGTCATTGAAAGTTCTATCTGACCGCTTTCCGCGAGTTTTCTGTAACGCGGAATAAGACTAGAAATACAGTCATACATTAACTGTAACAAATCACGGCGATCTTTCTGATCAAATATTTTAGCTTTTTTGATCAGATGGCTAGAAATCTGTGTCTGTTTTAAAGAATGTCCGAGCCAGGCAATGTGATACCAGACCAGTACATCAATAAAATACTGTGAGTTAAGATAAAATAAACAACCTGTCTCATGCTCATCACATAAGCCCCCGGGAAACATAGACTGGACAGGCTCTAATAATCTTTTAAAGTCTGGGTAAGGATCTATCATTTTTTCTGCATTGGCACGCTGACAATCACATAACAGCTGATAACGTAGATCAGGTGACTTGGGTACAGGTGTCACACCGGCTAACATGTTTAACATCGGGTCTTTCATTGGCGCTTTGTTATCAAGCCAGTTTTTTAGTTGGCTGGCATAATCATCAAGCTGCTCTAACAGTACCGGTGCAAAATTTACAACCACATGCATTTTAGGATGAGCTTCCAGGTGTGAAGCCATATCTTCATAATCTTTTATTGCATGCAGGTAAACCCAGGGAAGTTTGTAGTCACCATCAATCCCCTCCTGGTACCAGGGCTGGTGCATATGCCAGCACAAAACAAAGTTAAGTGCTTCATCGACTTTATTAGGTTTCTTGTTCTGTTCTTTCATGGTCATAACTAATTGATTCATATGATAAAGTGCAAATTCTACACAGATATTTTCTGTAGCTTGAATTCTGTAATGTTATCTACTAACTCAGATGTTCAGGTCTTTTTTATCAACAGCATAAAGATGTTGCCCAAGCATTTCCGGGGTTACTAATACTATGCCATTTTCTGTTACATGAAAGCGTTTTTTATCGAGTTCTAAATCCTCACCAATAACCATTCCATCTTCAATAACACATGCCTTGTCTATAATGGCATGTGTAATTCTACAGTTTTCACCTATTGATACCTTGGGCAATATAACACTGTCTTTAATGGTCGAGCCACGCTCTATTTCTGTCGCAAAGAAAATAACCGATCGCTTAACCAGTGCGCCAGATATTATGCAGCCACCGGATACCATTGAATCAATTGCCTGGCCGCGCACTTCATCGTCATCAAAAATGAATTTAGCAGGTGGATGTTGTGTCTGGTAAGTCCAGATAGGCCATTCCTGTGCATATAAATTAAGTTCAGGCTCAACTTCACATAATTCCATATTAGCCTTCCAGTAGGAATCAAGCGTACCAACATCACGCCAGTATTCCGAGTTTCCATCGCTATCAAGAAATGGATAAGCATTGGCATTACAGATCGATATACTCTTAGGTACTATGTCCTTACCGAAGTCATGTGCTGAATCTTTGTCTTCAGCATCCGCTATCAGGCTGGCATAAAGATAATCTGTTGAGAAGATATAAATACCCATTGATGCCAGCGCTTTGTCTGGTTTTCCTGGCATGGCCTCAGGCTCAGCAGGCTTTTCAGTGAATTTGGTTATACGGTATTTGTCATCAACAGACATTACGCCAAATTCCGTAGCTTCTTTACGTGGCACTTCTATACAGCCAACCGTGACATCTGCACTGGTCGCAACATGGTCATACAACATCTTTGAGTAGTCCATGGTGTAGATATGATCGCCTCCCAGAACAATCACATGATCCGGGGCATGACGACGTATAATATCAATATTTTGATATAACGCATCTGCAGTACCACGATACCATTGATTATCAACACGTTGCTGGGCCGGAATAATTTCAACAAATTCACCTATCTCTGCGCGCATAAAACCCCATGCACGCTGTAGATGTCGTATTAATGAATGGGATTTGTACTGTGTTAAAACACCGATTCGTCTAAGTCCTGAATTCACGCAATTTGATAGTGCAAAATCAATAATTCGGTATTTGCCTCCAAAAGGCACCGCAGGTTTAGCTCGCCATTTTGTCAGGCCCTTTAACCTTGAACCTGAGCCACCTGCTAAAATTAATACTAATGTTTTACGCGTTAGTTCAGTGCCAATATTTGAATCAGTATAATATCGGTAGTTTCTTTCCTGTGATTGTTTTGATTTTTTAGTCATTTTAATCTCTGTGATGATAATGCATGGTGTATTTTCAAGGTTTCCGTCATAGCCCCTAACACGCCGACACGTTCATTAGTAACAAGGTAGACCGCAATTTGTCGTACAAGTGACTCCATTCTACCTTTATTAAGGTATCCACTGATAAAGCTTTCAGACTGCATTTTATTTAAAATTTTTGCAGCTATACCCCCGGTGATATAGATGCCGGCAGAGGGTTTATATAATAAAGCGATATTGCCAATATACGCAGCGTAAATCTTCACAAATAGTGACAGGGCATCATCAGCAGCCTGATCAGTTAGAGACTGTTTATTGACCCATTCGGCACTGATATCATGGCTTTGTTTATTTGTAAAAAACTCATACAGCATAACTAAACCATCACCGGATAAAATTCTTTCATATGATACGTGCCCGTGACGTTTCTGCAAAAACTGCAACAGACGTATCTGAGTATCATCAACAGGTGCAAAATCGATATGTCCGCCTTCAGTATCATAAGCATAGGTCGTTATCTCATCTCCCTGTATTTTATCCTCAGTCCAGGCTAATCCCAGCCCGGTGCCGGCTCCGACAGTTACACCTATTGTATTCTTTTTTAAATTTTTAGCATGAGGGTTTCCGGTGTTTAATATAATTTTATCTGTTTCGAGGAGATGACGCGTACCCAGCGCAGAGGCCTGAAAATCATTCATGAAATATACGTTTTTTATACCGAATGAGTCCTTTAACAGCTGTTTTGTGATTACCCAGGGTAGATTTGTTAAATTAGCTGACGTATCACTAACCAGACCGGGTAAGGCCAAAGTTAAAACCTCTATAGTGGTGATTTCAAACTGACTAACAGCAGCCCTGCACTCTTTTATAAAAGCATGCAACATAGGTTCAAAACTTTCGAATTCAGCGCTTAGGTAACGTGCTTCATATAAGATATTATTAGCTTCATCAATATCGGCCAATGCCAGCCGTGTTTTCGTGCCACCCACATCTGCTGCAATAATATGCATTGCTAACGCCCTGATTATATTAGTTTAATTGTCTCAAAACGGTTAACTTTTAGCTAAATTAACTATCTGTGAAAAGTATGCTGTAAATTCTCTGATTGACTTATTTGTCTTTACCTGAACCTTGAACAGATTAGAAATTATAGTATCTGCCGATATCTAAATATACATGATATGAGGCGACATACTATAGTTAATAAGTTAAAAAATTATGATGTAACGCAATCAAAGAGAGTTAACATATCGCCTGTGTGCCGGCTATTATCTGCAACTTTTCAAAGTCATATATTTTGACCTTACGTTGCGTGACTTCCAGCATACCACTGTCCTGAAATCTGCGAAGTGTACGACTAACCGTTTCTATTGCCATACCGAGATAATTAGCTATATCACGACGAGTCATACTTAAATTTATTTCATCTTCTGACTGATTACTCTTTTTGCTGCGTTGTGACATATTCATAAAAAAACTGGCAAGACGACCATCGGCCCCTTTCCTTGCTAACATCAACATCTGGTTATGATCACGTAGCAGGTTTTCTGAAATCATACTAAAGAACTCCTGGTCCAGGACACGCTGCTGTAATTCATGTAAGGGTAATTTACAGATAACGGTGGTTTCCAGTGCAACGGTAGAAGAAATATGGCAATGTCTGCCCATCGCATCCAGACCAAATACATCACCAGCCGTATAGAAATCGAGAATCTGTTCTTCACCATTTTCCATTAACATATAAGATTTAAGTGAACCGCGACTAACGATATATATTGCGTTTGTGTCGTCACCACCATAAAAGACATGTTCGTCTTTTGATAGTTCCTTTCTATTTTTTACTACCTGAAATGAATGCTCATGTGTTTGCTTTATCTGTTCTATCAGGCAACCCCCCCTGATATTACAGGTGCGACATTGTGTACCACCTATTGCTGTTTGTACAAAACCGGTTCTCTTGGTAATTGGGGTAATATTATTATCAACCGCTATTTTTGGTAATTGCATCGTCATTTATTCATCATCCATTCAAGGTTTTCAATAGCATGTGCCTAAAATGATTTAACGACCATCAGGGATTCCCTTATACCCATATAGGGATATATTCGTTTAAACATAACAGGTTTTTCGAGTAATATAGTTCTGTGAGAAAAAAACAGACATACCTATTGCATATTGGCCTTATGGTAAGCGCGACACTGGTTGTAGCAACTATCTCTATCGCTTCAATTTATTTTGGTTTACTCGAACTAATTAATAGCGATGTTGTTCATGGAATCAATCTAAATGAAATATATACACCATTCCTTTATGCTGGAGGTATGGCTATTCTAGCCACATTACTTGTCGTCATTCCTGCCAGTATAATATTTATACGCATCACTCAGCCCATGGCGCAAAAGATAGAACAACAGGCCGAAACCTTTCACACCCTGGCAAAAACAGCACATGAGGCCATTTTTCTCATAGATACCCACGGAATTGTTCAATTCATGAATTCAGCCGCTGAAACCATGTTCGGATATTCTTCAAAAGAACTACTGGGTAAAAACATAAAAGTAATAACACCCTCTCCGCATAGAGAGAATCATGACAGTTATATCGAGCGCTACCTGAAAACAGGTATCAAGAAAATCATTGGCGAAAGGCAGCAACTATTAGGTCAACGCAAGGATGGCAGTCAGTTTCCGATTTATTTGTCCGTCGGAGAAATACAACTAACTCATACTCACCTGTTTGCTGGTCTGATTATGGATTTAAGTACACAACAAAGGTTACAACGCGAAATCATTGCAATACCTGCTCGTGAACAACGTCGCATTGGCGAAGAGTTACATGATGGGCTGGGACAGCAGCTAACAGGCCTGGGTATGCTGGCTCAGAGTTTATTAAATAATGCAACAGAGTCTGAACATGAGCTTGCCAGCCAGTTAGCTCATGGCCTACACGAAGCACTGACCCAGGTGCGTGCACTTTCACGTGGATTAATGCCAATTCAGATATATGCAGATGGTTTCATGATGTCGTTACAGGAGATTACAGAAAACATACAACAACAGAGTAATATCCCAATAAAGCTACAGATTGATGATGTTGTTCTGCTCCTGGATGATGCAACCGCCACCCACCTGTACCGTATCGTACAGGAATCATTGTGTAATGCGATTAAACATGCGGATGCTAGTCAGATAGGTGTTTCACTTAAAATAGAAGATGACCACGGTGTTCTGGAAGTGATTGATAATGGTATTGGAATACCGCTTAACTTAGGCGACTCGACTGGTCTTGGTTTGAGCATAATGAAACATCGTTGTGGGCTTTTTGATGGTGAAATAACGATTAATCCAAATGGCGATCGTGGTACAAAAGTATGCTGCCGTTTCCCAATCATTAAAGAGAGTGATTGATGTCGAAAATACTGATTGTTGATGATCATCCGCTGGTTCGAGCTGGTTTTGCCCAGCTTATTGGTGATACGCCAGATCTAAAAGTCTGTGGTGAAGCAGGTGATATGGCTTCTGCATTGCAGTTGCTCAATACAATTACACCTGACCTGGCTATTATAGACCTTTCATTAGCTGGCGGTAGCGGCCTGGATTTAATAGAACATATCAAGGCACGTAATAGTGATATTTTAATGTTAGTTGCTTCGATGCATGATGAGTCGCTATACGCAGAACGTGTACTGGCTGTGGGTGCACGAGGTTATATTAACAAACAGGAAGCACAGGAAAAAATTATTCCCGCTATTCGACAGGTACTCAATGGCAAAGTTTATTTAAGTGAGAAAATGACCGAAAAAATACTCAATAATATAGTTAGCGGTAGTGATGATAAACAGGGAATAGAGTTATTATCGAACCGTGAATTACAGGTATTTGAAATGATTGGCCAGGGTATTACTCCTGGAAAAATGGCTGCTCGTCTAAATTTAAGTATTAAAACTATTGAGACTCATCAAGCGCATATTAAGAAGAAACTCGGACTAACCTCAGCGCATAAGCTCACCCATCGCGCTATCCGCTGGACACTGGAACAGGGGCAATAAGTTAATGAATGGTAATTCTATTTAATTCAGTAATTTCTTTCTTCTGGTTCTCCAGTGCTTTTTCTGTAAGATCTCTGAACATGCATACCACGCATATACAGAAGTCATGTAGTTCTGTGCAATAAATGGTTAAAGGTATAGTTCGACGTGCATCATCGATCACTCTGTAGAGAAATTCAATATCCCCATCATTAAGAACATCTCCGTTATCCAGTTTATCTTTAATACACAACAGACATGGAAGCCTGTGCATATCAAATTCCTGTATCAGCGCCTGTATTATCCCCGCATGTTTCTTATTTAAATCAGTCATATAAATCATCGTCCAATGAATACGCGTTTATCATTTGTCAGGAATGACTCATCGGGGTTAAATTACAAACATGAAGTCATAAGCCTTAAAACTGGCTGTTTTACATGAACCTTAATACTGAACATATCGTATAAGAATATTGATTAATTAAGATTTTTATAAAAATCAGGCCATATTTTTAAGTTAATTAAATATTAAAATCAATAATACAATCGTTTATCTTAGCTAATTTGACAATTGTCAAAAAATAAAATTTTATGTGTGGCTAGATGAATGAGTAATTACTATTACCTGTTTAAATGCATTTATTTTTAAATATATCTAAATTTATTGTAATATTTAAATATTACAATAATGATAACTAGATATTATGTTTGCCAGAACATGGAATAAATAGAACCCGTAATAAGCCATATTATTCCTAAATTGATAAAGGTATATTGAGTAATATTATGAATGCATCTGAAGCAATGGATCCCAATCCACGGACCCTTAGACCAACTGACACCATTCAGTGTGCCGCCGATTATATTATGAAAAATCGATATCGTAATTTACCGGTTGTTGATGAGAACTTTTGTTACCTTGGCATGTTTGGGGTTAACTGCCTTTTAAAACAGGTCATACCTAAAGCAGTATTTTTACATCAGGGGTTAGAAAACGTCGGTTTTATACACGAATCTTTTAAGGATTTATATCATAGATTCTCAGAAGTAAAAGACCAGCCTATTTCTATCTGCATGAACAATGAAATTAAACCCGTTGCCCCCGATACACCACTTACTGAAACAATGATGCAACTCTTTAATACTAGGTCCAGTATTCCTGTGGTAGAACCGGGCTCCTGCAAATTAATGGGTATGATTTCATATTGGGAAATCGGTGATAAAATTTTTAAAGCCGGAGGTATAAATAATGACTGACACGCATCAGGCTGAAGTTATCTTTGGCCTGTCTCCTGTCTGGTTTGCAGGTAGCCTGTTTGTTTTAAGTTATGCATTAATCGTTTCTGAACGTTTGAATAGAGCCGTCATAGCTATGATGGCGGCAGCCTTGATGATTGTTGGAGGTGTACTTACTCAGGAAGCTGCTGTACAGGGTGTTGATTTTAACACCATTGGTTTACTCACCGGCATGATGATAATTGTCGGTATCACGCGTGACTCAGGCATTTTTCAATACCTTGCGATTCGTTCAGTGAAATTAGTTAAAGCTGACCCCTGGGGCATTCTGGTAATGCTTATGTTAGTCACTGCCCTGTTATCGGCATTATTAGATAACGTTACCACTGTTTTGTTAATAGCACCGATAACATTACTGATTACAGATACATTAAAGTTAAATGCTTATCCATATTTATTTGCAGAAATTTTTGCTTCTAATATTGGAGGCACAGCCACCTTGATTGGTGACCCCCCTAACATTATGATCGGTTCGGCAACCGGACTTGGTTATAATGATTTTTTATTTAACCTGGCCCCAATAGCCATTTTAATATTAATAATTTCAATTATTCCCATTTACCTTATCTGGGGTAGACACCTTAAAACGGATACGGCTCTTAAAAACAAGGTAATGATGTACCGAGAAATAGATGCTATTAAAGACTGGGTATTGCTTAAAAAGTCATTATCTGTGCTGGCACTGGTTATGTTCGGTTTTATCGTTGGCCATGACTATGGATACCAGGCAGCAACTATTGCTATGTTTGGTGCAGCATTATTACTTATCTTAAATTGTTTACCACACGATCAGGAAAAACAGTCAAAGCTGGTTGCTAAATCATTATGTGATATTGAATGGACAACCATCTTCTTTTTTATCGGATTATTTATTCTGGTTTACGGTGTAGAGACAACAGGTTTACTTGAATTATTAGCCCATGAAGTTTTAAGACTCACTGATGGTGACAAGGCGGTGACGGCTATTTCAATTTTATTTGTTTCCGCAATTGCATCCGCTATTATAGATAACATACCATTTGTCGCTACCATGATTCCAATAATTAAAAACATGGCCGTAAGTTTTGGTGGTGCTGAAGAGTTACTACCTATCTGGTGGTCACTGGCACTGGGCGCATGTCTTGGTGGCAATGGCAGCCTGGTTGGTGCAAGTGCTAATTTAATTGTTGCAGGATTTGCTGAAAGGTCAGGACAAGCGATCCGTTTTCTACCGTTTATGTTAATCGCCTTTCCAATGATGCTGGTATCAATAATGATTAGTAGTGTATATGTTTATATTCGTTATTTTTAATCGCATAAATAAAATAATTATTTATTTAATTTCTAGTATACCTTCATTCTAAATTCCAGACTCGCACACAATCACGGCCTTCAGATTTAGCTTCTATCAGTGCATTATCTGCCATCTTAATAACTTCAGCAGAAGTAGACTGGCCATCCATTTTTGACATACCAATGGAAACACTAATATTAATATTATTAGTATTATTAACTTTAATAGGTAATTTTTTTAAATTCTGACGTAACCGATTAAGAAGTTTAGATGCATAATTAGTATTCGTATCTGGAAACAATAATAGAAATTCATCTCCGCCATAACGAAAAACAATATCGTACTTTCGTAAATTTTTAACAAAGTACTTTATAGCCGTTTTAAGGACTCTGTCGCCTGCGAGATGTCCATGCTGATCATTAATTTTCTTAAAATCATCAAAGTCCAGTATGGCGACTACATTTCCGTTACCCGTTCGGCGGGCACGCTCATGCTCCTTGTTTATCATGTACGACATAGCGTGCCGGTTCCACACTCCCGTGAGGTGATCCACTGCGCATACCTTACTAATTAATGAGAACTGTAAATTCTGAACAGCAATGCGAAAATCATTTGCCGTATCAGTAAAATCATTGTACTCCTGACTGCTTATGGCCTTACCGGATAATTTTTCTTTAAGTAATTTACGGGCTTTATCATGCACCTGAATATGTAAATCACCTGTTTCTATAAAACACGGATCATTTTTAAACTCAGACTCTGATAATTCATAATACCATTTACCAAACTTGCAAAGATGATGCGCTTCAGAAGACAGATCTTCTTCGTTAGGTAACTCATCACAAATAAGAGTTCGATGTAAAACCTTTATCCATTGGCTATGATTTGTGAGTCCATTAGCCAGATCTTTGAGTAATGGCAAAACATCACCTAATGATGTGCCTTCTATATGTAATGAAAAGTCTTTATTAATATCCATGTCTTTGTTTAATCATTTATTGCCCACTCATATATAGTGTAGTCTATTGGCGGCTTATACTTCATAAGTTGTTGAAGCAACATCTCCACCATGACCTGTCCAGTCTGTGTGAAAGAATTCACCACGCTTTTTGTCGACTCGCTCATAGGTGTGTGCACCAAAATAATCACGCTGTGCCTGTAATAAATTTGCTGGCAGGCGTTCACTCCTATATCCATCAAAATAAGATAATGCAGATGAAAATGCGGGTATAGGTATACCATTTTTTACAGCAAGTATTACGGCTTTACGCCAGCCTTCTTCTGCTGACTTAAGAGCATCTGTAAAGAATGAATCAAGTGTCAGGTTTTCCAGCTGAGGGTTTTTGTCATATGCATCTTTTATATTACCCAGAAAAGCACTTCGAACAATACAGCCGCCACGCCACATAAGTGCGATGTCTCCATAATTAAGATCCCAGCCCTCTTCTTTCGCCGCTTCGCGCATCAACATAAACCCCTGCGCATAAGAAATAATCTTCGAAGCATACAATGCATCATGCAGTGCTTTTATTATATCTGCATTGTTAGAAGCTTTATTGACATCTCGTGAAATTGCAGGACCTGGCCCTAGAATTGCCGAGGCACGTACCCGTTCATCTTTTAATGAAGATAAAACACGTGCAAAAACAGACTCGCAGATTAATGTCAACGGAACACCCAGTTGAAGAGAGCTAATTGCAGTCCATTTACCTGTTCCTTTCTGGCCAGACGTATCGAGAATTTTATCTAATAGTGGTTTTCCATCTTCATCTTTAAAAGCCAGAATGTCTTTTGTTATGTCGATAAGGTAAGAATCAAGCACGCCTTTATTCCATTCTTTAAATACCTCATGCATTTCGTCAGTGCTCATGCCTAATACTTTTTCCATCAATGTGTAAGCTTCACTTATAAGCTGCATATCTCCATATTCAATACCGTTGTGTACCATCTTCACGAAGTGCCCGGCACCATCCTGACCTACCCACTGGCAACAGGGCTGACCGTCTACTTTCGCAGAGATTGCCTGAAAAATTTCTTTTACCAAAGGCCAGGCCTCAGGGTCGCCACCAGGCATAATAGAAGGTCCAAAACGCGCCCCTTCTTCACCACCAGAAACACCCGTTCCGATAAAACGCAAACCTTTTTCTCTTAGAAATTTAGTACGTCGTGTAGTGTCAGTGAAATGTGAGTTACCACCATCAATAATAACGTCACCGGTCTCGAGTAATGGTACTAATATTTCTATAAAATAATCAACTACCTCACCTGCTTTTACCATGAGCATTACCTTGCGAGGTTTTGCCAATGAATCTACCAGTTCTTCTATGCTATAAGTTCCAATGATACTGGTTCCTTTTGCAGGCCCATTAATGAAATCATCAACCTTGCCAGTTGTACGATTGAACACGGCAACACGGTAATTATGATCGGCCATATTAAGAACGAGATTCTGACCCATAACTGCCAGTCCAATTAGACCTATATCTGCTTTTTCCATTATTCAATTATCTCATTTGTTGATTCAAGTCGTTAACTGTTGATTATAGTATTAAAAACTAATCATATGCAGGTTCGTAATATAAACTTAATATTCTTATATAGTAATAGGTATAAATTAATCTCTCAATTTAACCATTTATAGAATTTTGATTTTTGACCCATGTCAATATGGGGTAAGCCTTCAAATTGTAGCATTCATTAACTTTAGTTTGAACTGATATGAGGTTAACCACACTGCTCTATGCCTGGCACCGCACACATTCCTCTACAGTTTATAAATTTATGGGTAACATTACTTATAATCTGGCTAATTGCCAATAATACGCTTGAATTCAACACGCTTATTGTCGGTGTAGTGGTTTCAGCGGTAATAGCGGTAGCATTTTCAAGCTTTTCTCGCGTCTACAGTGTTATTCGCTGGTCACCAAAAGTCATTTTTTATTACCTCATATACCTTACTGTTTTTTTTATTGAACTGGTTAAAGCTAATATTAATGTAATGGCTCTTGTGTTCTCGCCACGTATTAATATCAACCCGGGTATCATCAAAATAAAAACCAGACTTAAGTCGCCTATCGGTCGGCTTGCGCTGGCAAACACCATTACCTTAACTCCCGGCACACTGGTTGTTGATATGGATAATGATTTTCTTTATGTGCATTGCATAAATATTCACTCTACTGATCAGACGCGGGCCACTGAAGAAATATCAGGTCGTTTTGAAAAGCTACTGAGAGTAATTTATGGCTAACATTTTATGACTATCGGTTTCACAGAAATAACTGTAATCATTTGTGCTGTGCTTATTTTTTTCAGCATTGTGTTCGGTATCATTCGTCTGGTAATTGGTCCGGATACCGTAGATCGTGTAGTTGCGATTGATTTATTAACCGTGGTAACAATCGCGCTTATAACATTACTGGCACATCAGGCGGGTCGATATATCTATCTTGATGTTGCCCTCGTTTATGGCCTACTCAGTTTCCTCGGTGTACTCGCCGTGGCCCGTTTTCTTGAAAAAGGAATTTAAAACTACCATGTCTATTCCGGTATTAACATTGCTTACTATCATACTCTGTATCGGTATTCTGGTTGGTGGATTGCTTGCTGTATTGCTTGATAGCATGCTTAGTGCCGTTATAAGTGCCGGTTTAGCCAGTCTGTTTGCTTCTGTTGTTTATGTAGTACTCGCAGCACCTGATGTTGCAATGACTGAAGCCTCTATTGGTTCTGGTCTGACAACAATGATTTTTCTCTATGCCATTCGTAAAACCCAAAATAAAAACGCAAGCAGTGTGGAAGAAAAATGAACCGCAAACTAATGAGTATGTTTTAGATGCAATTGGTTATCAACGATATTATTGGAAACCTGTTGTTAATAACCGGTAGCCTGTTTCTCTTCTCAGCAGGTCTTGGCGTGTTACGGATGCCGGATACTTACAACCGTATTCAAACGGGCACAAAAGCAACCACACTTGGCACCATCTTAGTGTTAATAGGTCTTGCTTTTTTACATCCGGCCTGGTCATTGAAACTCATTATACTGATCTTCTTTGTCATGTTAACTAACCCTGTTTCATCACACGCACTGGCACGTGCTGCCCATGCAACTGGCATATTTGAAACACCTTCGACTGTTATTGACCAGCTTACAGAAGATAACAAAAATGAAACCAGTGATGAAAGCATAAATAACGATAACAACCCAGAAAACACGCTTAGCAAAGAAGTGATTAAATGATAAAAAGAATATTCATTTTTATGATGCTGGGATTGATGGCGATTATCTTTTTTAATCTTGCTGCTAATTACACTGAAAATACCTCGCTTTCAAAACTTGCTCACTATTATGTTGAGAAAGGTCCACAGGAAATTGGTGCAGCGAATATTGTAACGGCTGTTGTTGTAACTTACCGTGGACTTGATACCTTAGGCGAAGTCACTGTACTGTTTATTTCAGCCGCAGGTGTGGGTCTGTTATTGCGACGCAAAAAAGCTGAACAAAATAATAATCATAAAAAGATAAATTCAGTCAAAGAAACTGCCAATACACACAAGTCATCTAGCGAAATAGTTGAAACAGCAACTGAACTATTATTGCCCATGATTATATTATTTGGTGTCTATGTTTTCCTAAACGGACACCTTTCCCCTGGCGGTGGTTTTCAGGGAGGCGCAATAATCGCATCAGGCACTATGTTTCTATTACTTGCTTTACCTAAATCACACATTAGCCGCTTACTAATTGCCATCACGGAATCTTTATCGGGATTCAGTTATGTAGTAGTTGGTGTACTGGGCGTGGTGATGGCAGGTGGTTTTTTAGACAACCGTTTTATAAGTTCAGGTACTTATGGCAATCTGTTTAGCGCTGGGGCAATACCACTTATTTATAGCTTTATTGGGCTTAAAGTTGGATTTGAGCTAAGCGCAGTGCTTGATCGTTTTCGTAAAGAAACTAGTAATGAAGAGGATGATCCGGTATGAATACACTAATCAACTTCCCTATCTCTCTTATTGTTCTGTGCAGTGGTTTTATTCTAATTTTACTTGGCCTATGGGGCATGTTAACTCAACGTCATCTGATTCGTATAATCATTGGCTTCTCACTGATGGATACGGGTATTCACATGGTTATGGTTTCTATTGGTTATGTAACAGGTGGTACCGCACCGATTATAAATAATGCAGTACCCATGAGTGAGGCAACTAATCTTGTTGTGGACCCGGTACCATCTGCACTGGTTTTAACTGCAATCGTAATAGGTCTTGGTGTCACCGCCGTCATGTTGTCATTTGCAGTACGTATTTATAAAACCCATAAAACACTGATGATTGACAAACTGACGGAATCTAAATGGTAGCAACCACAGATACAATAGATATTTTTTTGCAACCGTTAGGCATCTATATTTTAGCGCTTGGTGTCGGGTTTCTAATTCCACTAGTTTATCGTGTTAACCGTAACTCTGCCATTCTGGTGTTTTTTACTGCATTATTAATAATGATTGTCATCGCTGGGCTCAATCTGCTGGCCATTATCAATGGCGCATCGGTTATGGATATCGAAACCGCGGGAATAAAACCTCCCTTCTCAATTAACCTGCGTTTTGGTTTATTTGAAGGCGCTTGCGTACTCGCTGTTAATACAGTTGCTCTACTGGGAGCATGGCATTACCTGCCCAGATTAAAACAACATGCAGCCGCGTTACTACTCTACCTTATTCTGGTAATGGGCATAAATGGTATGGTCATGACACGAGACCTGTTTAACCTGTTTATCTTCATCGAAATAACATCCATAGCAACTTATGCACTAATTGGCATGGAGCGAACAGCAAAAGGTTTAGCAGCTGGTTTTAAATACATTATGGCGACCTCAATCGCTTCCGCCTTTTATCTGCTCGGCACCATTTTTATTTATTATCAGACAGGCACACTTAATATAGATGACATCATTGCTAATCAGCAACTGATTATTGGACCAATTGGTTTTATCGCGACGCTGTTTATATTAACAGGTTTACTTATCGAACTTAAACCCTACCCTGCAAATGGCTGGGGGCTTGATGTCTACGAAACGGCACCAGGCGGAATTGCTTCCTTGATATCTGTTGGTGTATCGGCGGGAGTCTTTTTTGCGCTATATAAAGTACTGCCAATAATGGATCTGTATTTAACCAGCATTGCATTTATAGGCGGTTTTACTTTTCTAATATCTAATTTCATTGGACTTAAACAGGAAAATACTAAGCGATTATTAGGTTATTCATCTATTGGCCAGATGGGACTGCTCACACTCGTTATAGCACTCTTAGTTCAACTTGATGCAAGCGCACACATACCACTTATTATTGGAGGCCTGTTTATTAATCATCTTTTTGCCAAAGCCGGATTATTCTGGCTTGCAGCTATTGTTGATAGAAAAAATATAAAAGACTGGTCAAGCATTGCAAAACATCCGAGTTTATTAATATTACTGTGTATTTTATTGACAGCCCTTGTCGGTCTTCCACCCTTTCCCGGGTTCTGGGCAAAATGGGAACTGGTAATGTTACTGGCGAGCGAGCAACTGTTTGGCTGGATAACACTAATATTAATTGGTTCTTTGCTGGAAGCCGTTTATTTATTCCGCTGGTTTAGTTATGCGCGTAATGTAGAAAGCTCAGAATCAGTTGAAAAACCAGCGGAAGTTTCCGTTAGTTTTCTACAGCAAATACCGATTTTTATAACAGGCTTATTATTATTCGCAATAGCCTATGTTATGTCCAGATTCATGAATGTAGACAACCAGCTTATTTATTTTCCATTAATGGCTGGTTTTGCGATCTGGTTAATTGACCGTTTAAACGTACGTGTTAAAAGTTTAATTATGTTACTGGCAGTCTCTATTGGTGGTTACTTTCTAACGAAAGATCTTGAAGGTATTAACAAACTGTTTAGTTACCTGCTAATAGGTGGGGGAATTTTAGTTAGCTTTGCCACACTCTACCGTCATGATGATAGAAAAGGTTTCTATCCTTTACTCAGTGTATTACTTTTATCACTGGCTACACTTTTACGTGCGCAGACATCGTTAGAGTTTTTTTTCGCCTGGGAATTAATGGCGCTGAGCTCATACCTTCTAGTTATGTTAGGTCGTAATAAACAAAATTGTGATCCGGGAATTCGCCTCGGAAATGACCAGAAAAATGACCAGAAATACAACCAGATAAATGCCATCAAACCAGCTTTAATTTATCTACTGTTTTCACTAGCTTCAGCTTATTTCATCCTCGTCGGTTTTGCCGTATCTTATAGCGCAACCGGTAACTATTTTCTGTTTAGTCTAGGTGACAGTGGCACCTCAACAACACTGGCTTTTAGCCTGTTAGCGATCGGTTTCATTATTAAAATAGGCGGTTTCGGTTTACATATCTGGTTACCCGAAGTATATGCTGAAGCGGACGATGACTTTACCGCGATTCTTTCTTCTGTGGTGAGTAAAGCCGGTATTTTTGGTCTCATAATTATTGCGGCTCACCTTGGTGTTCGCGCAGATATTGGACTTAACCCGGCTTATGTACTCGGCTGGATTGGTATTCTTACGGCGACTTTTGGTGCATTAATGGCGGTATTTCAGGAAGACATCAAACGCCTTGTCGCCTACTCCAGCATGGGACAACTGGGTTATATCGTAACAGGTGTTGCACTCATGAGCCATCTTGGATGGGTGTCTGCAATGTATATGACGGTTAATCATTTTTTATTCAAAGGTATTCTTTTCCTCTCAGTTGCAGGCGTTATTTTGCGTACCAATGAACGCTTCATGTACAAAATGGGAGGTCTTATTAAAAATATGCCGGTTACTTTTACCTTTACCATGATAGCGATTATCGCAATGTCGGGTGTGCCTCCCTTAAGTGGTTACGGTGGAAAATGGATGTTCTTTAATGCCCTGATGGACAAGGGCTGGTACTGGATTGCAGCGTTGGCATTTTTCTCTAGCGCTGTGGCGTTTCTTTATATGTTTCGACTTTTACAAACGGTGTTCCTCGGTCAACGTAAACTTGAACATAGAAAATTGCGTGAAGCACCCGTAATTTTATTAATTCCTCAGGGTATTTTAATTGCAATTATTTTTGTGATTTCTGCCTATCCCAAAATTTTAATTGATGTTATATCAACTGCAATAGATCCATGGATAAGTAATACACTGGTATGGAAAGGTACAGCGATGCAGGCACACTACGGTTACTGGGATGCACCATTAATTATGGCGATTATTGCGGGAGCCTGGATCGCACCACTTATACTTTTATTACTGTTTGCAAAAACCATGAAAGTTCAGAAAGTTGAACAGTTTAATATTGTTTACGCAGCAGAACGTCCACGTCGCCCTGAAGAGACTCACTTTGCATATAATTTTTATGCCCATTATGATCGGGCAATTGGTTTTGTGGTTAGGCCAAGAGCAACGGCTTTCTGGAATGCTGTTATCGAATGGACTCACTCTTTTGCTGCTTCATTACGCATTTTTTATAATGGCAACGGACAAACCTATGCCCTGTTTATCATTATGTATTTTGTTGGCCTGTTTCTGGTAAATGGAGGGCTGGCTTTATGATCGTTGAAGGTTTAGGCGGTTGGCTGAGTAAGGTTGGTAATTTTTCATTAACCTTATTAATAGTCACAACTTATGGCTTACTGATGGGGGCGTTCATCGAACGTATTATTGCCAAGGTTCAGGGGCGTATTGGAATTCCATATCGTCAGCCGTTTATTAATATTCTTAAAAATTTCTTCAAACGTACCGCCATTAGTCATGGTGTGATGTTTTATCTCGGCCCGGTATTTCGCATTGCAGGGGGCATTGGTACTCTGGCTTTTGTACCGGTTATTTACGGCGATGAAATGTTCTCAAATTTCAGCATGGCGGGAGACCTTTTTCTGGTTATTTATTTTATGTTTTTTGGTCAGCTCGGTATGGCTCTGGGTGCAGGTGAAAGTGGGCACCCTTATAGTGCCATCGGCATTGCCCGTGGATTATCACAGATGACCGCATACGAAATACCATTTGCGCTTGCGGTTATTTCAATCGTCATTCAATACGACACTTTATCAATTACACAAATTGTAGCAGCTCAACAAGGTGGCTGGCAAAACTGGACCGTGGTCACTAACTGGGTCGCCACACTTGCGGCGATGCTGGCGTTTCTCGGCATGATGGGTTACTCACCGTTTGATATTTTTCTAGCACCACAGGAAATACCCATCGGTCCGCCAACCGAATTTCACAGTGCTTACCTTGGTTTAATGCAACTTAACCGGGCATTATTCGGAGCAACCAAACTGGTGTTATTTATGAACCTGTTTTTTGGTGGTGCCACAGGCTGGGTTGAACTTATGATTAAAACTTTTTTAATCTATATGGTCGCCATAGTTATTGGGGTTGCGTTTCCACGTTTTCGAGTTGATCAGGGGATTCGTTTTTTCTTTAAAATTCCAACACTGATCGGAATAATGTCAATCATATATGTGCAGATGGTACTAACGAGTTAAAGAGAGTCTGACTATGTTTAAAAAAACACTGAATACAGAAGATACATTAAAAAATTCTGGCCTGACAGATGAAGAACAACAACTATTCAGTAATGCCCGTCCACAGGCGTATGAACCCTACCCTATTAAAGCCGTAGAAGATTTTGCTAACTGGGCACGTGCAAATTCATTATGGATTTTAGCGTTTGGAACAGGTTGTGGGGCAATAGAATTACGCCCGTTAATGACCGCGCGTTTTGATGCTAACCGTTTCGGTGTTGCCGGTCGTCCAACCCCCAGACAGTCATCCGTTTTCGTAATCGGTGGTTATGCTTCGGTTAAAACACTGAAGCGTATTATTCGAAGTTACGAGCAGATGCAAGGCCCCAAGTTTGTTATTGCGCTTGGTATTTGTCCCGTTAACGGGGGTATGTATTTTGATAGTTACAATACGGTAAATCAGTTCGACCAATATCTTCCGGTGGATTTATATATCACCGGTTGTATGCCGCGCCCCGAAGTATTAGTTGCGGGCATTATGGAACTGCAGAAAAAAATTAAAGCAGGTGAATGTAATGGCGCCAATCTTTATGTAGAAAATTTTGACTGGTATAAATCTAACCAGAAAAAAGTGATTAAGAACTGGGATATGCCTGACTATAACTGGTAATAAATTTATGAAAGATATGCTGCAAAGATTACAACGTGATTTCAATATCAGTGATATTACTGAACGACAATTACGCTTAACAACTTTTCATGTAAAAAAGCAAAGTGCTGAAACACTGCTTCGTGAATTGCGTGATCGTGAAGGTTATACACATCTTAATTTTATGACCTGCATAGATTATATTGAAGATGATATTTTCACACTGGTTTATATGCTGCATAACTATGACAAAAAAAATACACTTGGTATACATGTCAATATTAGCCGTGATGACGAAGCCATGATTTCCATTCACACACTCTGGGCACAGGCCTGGACATATCAGCGAGAACTGCGTGAAATGTACGGCATTCGTTTTCCCGGTAGCCCGCGAGTTGATGAAGATTTCTGCCTCGAAGGCTGGGATCAGATTCCCCCCATGCGTCGTGAATTCGATACCAAAAAATTTAGTGAAGAGCGTTTTGGTCACCGTGCAGGCAGGCAAAGTGAGCAACCCCGTAAACACATGAAAGTTGAGCTATATCCAAACCGTGGGGGTGATGAAAAATGACTCAATTAACTGGTCACTCCTCTGCCCTGGACTTTGCACAACCCGAACCTGTTGATATGGCCTCGGGAAAATACGTCAAACTTTGGCAGGGACCTCAGCACCCGGGTATAACCGGCAATATGTCACTCGAACTTACACTTGATGGCGATACCATTATCGACTGCAAAACCCATGTTGGTTACCTGCACCGTGGTTTTGAAAAGTTGATGGAACGTCGCAGTTTTATCCAGAACTTTACCGTGGTGTGCCGTATCGCGGTGCCAGAACCGACTTTTAATGAGTATCTCTATTCCCATGCGGTAGAGCAACTCAGTGGCATCAAAATACCTGAGCGTGCAATCTGGTTACGCACCATGAACCTGGAACTCATGCGCCTGGCCAGTTTTCTGATGTGGATCGGTGGTATGAGTGGCGCTTTTGGCCAGTATACGGTGCCCAACTGGACCACCGCCTACCGGGATTTTGTGCTCGACCTGTTTGAGGAGATGACCGGCGCACGTATCTATCATATGTATATTGTACCGGGAGGCGTGCGAGCAGGCCTGCCTGATGGTTTTGAAAAGCGTGCCAGAGACATAATGGATGGCGCTGAAAAGCTGCTCGACCAGGTAGAACGGGTTATGTTCAACAACGCGGTTTTCAAAGCTCGATCTAAGGGACTGGGTATTATCACACCAGATATGATTGACCCCTACGGTATTGTTGGTCCCAATGCGCGGGCATGTGGTGTCGAACGTGACATTCGTAAAGATGAGCCTTATCTGGCTTATGATCAACTCAATTTCGAAACCATCACCGGCAAAGATTCAGATGCTTATGAACGAGCATACCTGCGCTTACAGGAAACTCGACAATGCATCAGCCTGATTCGACAGTGTTTAGATAAAGCACCAAAAGACGGGCCATTTCAGGCAGATATGCCGAATGTCTTACACTGGAAAATTCCCGCTGGTGAAACCTATGTTAAAGCAGAATGCACACGGGGTGAATACGGTTACTACATGGTCACCGATGGCTCTGAATTTGTACGCCGTGTACATGTGCGTGGCCCCAGTTATACCCATGCAATTGCCGTAATGGAAAGATTGGCGGTAGGTAATAATATTGCTGACATTGCAGGCCTCATGGTTTCCCTACACACCTACCCACCTGAGATTGAGAGATAATGTCATGAGCTTAAAAGACCTGCTCTCGCCCTTTTTTGTCTGGCAACGTGCCTTTGAGAAGCCCTATACAACGTTACGACCGACGCTTGATCGTCCCGGCGCGCCTGCTTACCGGGGTTTTCATATCAACATTACCGAAACCTGTGTGGGTTGTGGAAGCTGTCAGACCATATGCCAGAATAATGCCATTGATATGGTTGCGGTTGAAGCCTATGCAGGGCGAGCTGGTGACAGTGGATTGCGCCCCCGTTTTGATTATGGGCGATGCTGCTGGTGTGGCCTGTGTGTTGATATTTGCACAGCGGCTTCGTTACGCATGAGTAACGAATATGCCTGGATAAGTGATGACCCGGATTCATTTCACTTTACCGCAGGTGTAGACGACAAACCATGGCAGGATAATGAACTCGGATATCGTCGCGCTGAAGGTTATCACCTGAACCCGCCGAAACGTATAGAAATGCCGATGTTATCAGCACAGGAAAGTCTTAAATCATTTGCTGAAGTCACGCTCGGTTATAACGAAGAGCAGGCAAAAAAAGAAGCTGACCGTTGTGTGGAATGTGGAATCTGTGTTGCCACCTGCCCTGCACATATGGACGTGCCCGATTATATTCACAGCATACGCGATGGTGATTATGAAAAGGGCTTGCAACTTATGTATCGCACCAATCCATTTCCAGCAACCTGTGGTCGTATCTGTACTCGACGTTGTGAGTCTGTTTGCCCGGTAGGTATATTGGGTGAACCGGTTGCAATTCGCTGGTTAAAACGTTTTATAGTCGACCAGGTTGATAAAAAAGATTACCAACGCATACTTGAAAAGCCCATCGCCAGCACAGGTTTCAAAGTCGCCATCATTGGTGCTGGCCCGGGTGGTTTAAGCGCAGCATATTATCTACGCCAGCAAGGCCATGCGGTGACGGTTTACGAAGCGCAGGCAACAGGCGGTGGTATGTTACGTTATGGTGTGCCCAGTTATCGTTTGCCAGATGCAGAGTTAGATAAAGACATTGACCACATCACCTCAATTGGCGTTGAAATTAAATACAATTCACGCATTGGTAAAGATGTTATGTTTGAATCGTTGCTTGAAAACTATGATGCGGTGTTTATGTCTACGGGATTATCAGTACCTTCCAGTATGCGTATTAATGGCGAAAATCATGCGCGGGTTTTATCCGGTCTGCAAATACTTGCGGATGTAGCCAGTGATCGTGACCCGGGTATAGGTAAAAAAGTCGCTGTGATTGGTGGCGGTAATGTAGCAATGGATGCTGCGAGAGTATCTCGTCGTTTAGGTGCGGAAGTTACTATCCTGTACCGTCGCCGTATAAGTGACATGCCTGCAGACGAAGAAGAAATTCACGAGTGCCAACAGGAAGGCTGCACAATTGTGCCACAGGCAATACCCGTTGAAATTATTGATGCGGATAATAAACAGAAGGTTTGTATTAAGTGGGGTGAAGCGAAAATGGTAGATGACCCTAAAGGTGGCCGTGCACGCCCCGTATTACAGGAAGATAAAATGCATACAGAAACTTATGATTGCATAATATCTGCTATCGGTCAGAGCAGTAACCTTGATTACCTATCAAAAGAGTTACAGGAACAACTTGCATTTGAATGGGGCAAACTTACTCCCGCTGAATATCAGCACACCTCAATGAAAAAGGTGTTTGTTGGTGGCGACTTTGCCAACCGAACGGCAGATGCGATTAGCGCCATTGAAGATGGTCACCATGCGGCGCGAGGTATAAACCGTTTTCTCAATCCAGATTTTTACACAGCGTTAGAAAAGCAGGAAAATTAAAATGAATACTGTAGATGAGATACTTGATTATGCAATTGAACAGGAGCAGTTGGCTGCTGACTTTTATGAAGATGTTGCGCAACGTGTTGAAACAGCGGGTATGAAAAAAATACTCTTAGACTTTGCTGAAGAAGAAAAACGCCATAAAAAAATTCTGCTCGCTGTAAAAACAGGAGAACATGAACTAACACCTGAGCAGGAAATTCTCGATTTAAAAATATCGGATTATCTGGTTGAAGTTAAAACAAGCGAAAACATTTCCTATCAGGACGCACTGATCATAGCGATGCAAAGAGAACGAGCGGCTTATAATTTATATAATGATATGGCGCAAAAAGTACCTGATGGTAAACTTAAACATATTCTTCTTGGGCTTGCCAAAGAAGAAGCTAAACATAAACTGTTTTTTGAGGCAGAATATGATGAACGTGTACTTACGGATAATTAAATAGAATATTTTGCATTAAGACATAAAATGTATCAGACTTCGTCATCCCGGCTAGCCTAAAATAAGCTATAACATATTAAGTTTGGCAGCATGAGAGCCTTTATTTCAGCAGAAAACTGAAAATCATATAAAGTATAAATAACATGAATATAAAAACAATTAACACCACCCCATTCAAAGACCAGCGTCCGGGCACGTCTGGTTTGCGTAAAAAAGTTAAAGTATTTCAGCAAGAACATTACCTGGAGAACTTTGTGCAATCGATCTTCAATGCACTTGAAGGTTATAAGGGGCAGACTTTAGTCGTAGGTGGTGATGGACGTTTTTATAACCGTGAAGCCTTACAGATCATTGTTAAGATGGCAGCTGCAAATGGCTTTGGAAAAGTGATAATCGGTAGAGGTGCCCTGCTTTCTACGCCTGCGGCGTCCTGCATCATCAGAAAATACAAAACATTTGGCGGTATCATTCTTTCAGCCAGTCATAACCCCGGTGGGCCAGATGCTGACTTCGGTATTAAATATAATGCCGCAAACGGTGGCCCGGCTGCTGAAAACATAACAGAGGCAATTTACAAACTGAGCCTCAATATCAACGAATATCATATACTGGAAACGACAGATATCGACCTGAATACGCTAGGCGAGCAGAAGGTTGCTGATATGTCTGTTGAGGTCATCGACCCGGTTACCGATTACGCGGATTTGATGGAACAGTTGTTTGATTTCAGGGCAATGAAAGAATTACTAACTTCCGGCTCATTCAAAATGTCTTTCGACGCCATGAATGCCATTACCGGGCCTTATGCTACTGAGATTCTTGAAAAACGACTGGGCACGGCAGCTGGCACAGTAACACGGGGTAAACCACTTGAGGATTTTGGTGGCGCCCACCCTGACCCGAACCTGGCACATGCAAAAGAGCTGGTCGCGTTAATGAGTGGTGATGATGCACCTGATTTTGGTGCGGCATCTGATGGTGATGGTGACCGCAATATGATTCTTGGGCGTGATTTTTACGTTACTCCCAGTGATAGCCTGGCAATACTCGCCGCCAACGCAACACTCGTTCCCGCTTATTCTAAAGGCCTTGCAGGTGTTGCACGCTCTATGCCGACTAGTCAGGCCGTTGATCGTGTCGCCGAATCATTAAATATCGATTGTTACGAGACACCCACTGGCTGGAAATTTTTTGGCAATCTGCTGGATGCTGGAAAAATTACACTTTGTGGAGAAGAATCTTTTGGTACGGGTTCTGACCACGTACGTGAAAAGGACGGTCTCTGGGCGGTTCTATTCTGGTTAAATATACTGGCTGTACGTAAGCAGCCCGTGGCTGAAATTGTTACCGATCACTGGTCGAAATTCGGCCGCGATGTCTATACACGTCATGATTATGAAGGCGTCTCTACAGTCGGTGCAAATACACTTATGCAGGAACTTCGTAAAAGCACCGACGAACTCACTGGTAAGTCTTTTAACGACTATACCATCAGGCATTGTGATGATTTCAGCTATACAGATAGTGTAGATAACAGTACCAGTAGCCATCAGGGTTTACGTCTGTTATTTACCAATGGTGCACGAATCGTTTATCGACTCTCGGGCACAGGTACTGAAGGCGCTACCTTACGGGTTTATATCGAGCAACCTGAAAAAGATCCAGCAAAATTGGAAGCTGATCCACAGGAATCATTATCTGATTTAATCAAACTCTCTAAATCTATCGCTCAAATAGAAAAACACACCGGGCGTAAGCAGGCAGATGTAATCACCTGATTATATGATTGCAGTTGAAACATTAAGTAAAATGGCCAGTATTTAATCTAACTTATCAACAACATGAGTTAACTAACTGATATTAAAGTAAATATAAATTTTTAAATTTGGCTAATGCTCGATAATCTCAGGTTTAAAGTGTAATGACATAAGCGCCTGATATGATTTGTAATGTATGCCTGGAATCCTTCAATAATTT
This sequence comes from Gammaproteobacteria bacterium, assembly GCA_026195255.1. Classification (GTDB taxonomy): domain Bacteria; phylum Pseudomonadota; class Gammaproteobacteria; order SZUA-229; family SZUA-229; genus SZUA-229. Next base: position 116,329 of record JAPHSS010000022.1, read on the forward strand.
ATTCGTATGCAGCAGCAGGTCAAGCTCATAGAGCCATGTGTTAGTACTGGCAGAGACCTGGCCAGAACGTTATTATCAAACACAATTCAAACAATCAAAAGATTTAGACATAATTCAATGAATTTATGCGCATTATTAGGTATCATTAGACCTACAAAAAGAAGACTAATAAGCATTGATTTAAATCAGGGAAGTTATGTTAATTAACAGTCAGTTAGTAAAAGACCATTTTGGCCAGTATTACAAAATTCAAACCAGCAAAGATAAACCAGCACCGCTGTCTTTAGAGTCAGAAGTATTTCGTAGTAAGACACAGGCTGCCCAGTTTATAAACAATCTAACAGCACCAATTAGTTTCTGGTCCAGGATTGTTAATTCAGAAACCCTGATATTAAAATCCATCAGTAATGAAAAACAGCTAAAAGAAGAAGTTGCCGAGTTATTCAATCGAGGCAAAATAAAAGCTTTTAAAATTGATATTTCCTCATCTTCTGATCACCCTCCTGAAAAACGAACAGTTACAGATAGCAATAAAAATAATCATACTTTCACACCTGTTAGTAGCTTATTAATTAGCAATCCTAAAGAGATTAAAAAATTCAGTAATAAAACTGAAGCTGAGAAATATTTAAATGAGTTATCTGCAGATAAAGATCAATTAAAAAATATAGCTCAAGAATTAAATTTAGGTGCCGGCGGTTCTGATAGTGAAGTTTTAAGCTCAATTACGACCTCATTAGAATCTGGTTTAGTTGTTATTGTTGTTGACAGGTATTCTGCACCACCGTCAACAAAATCTGACAGTGATGGAACTGTTCGAGGAGATCAGGATGCTAGTAAAGCTTCAAGCGCTGCCGTTATAACCTCGGCTACAGAAGAGGATATATGTAACTGCACAATTAAGACATTAACAGCAAAATGTAAACATGGTCGGACACAGAATGAGAAAGGCATTCTTCAAGTTGTACCGACACCTGTTAAAACACGCTCAGAAGAATATGAGTTAATGGGTGTTAAAGTTACTTTAAAGGAAGAATATGCCGGTGATGATGAAATAGAATGTAGTGTTGATCTGCAGAATAACAAAAGTGACGCATGTTTTTATATTACCGATGAAACAAATGAACTTGTAAATAAACAATCCAGCAAAATTATTGTTAAAGGTGAAAATAAAAAGAAATTAGAAAAATGGCCTATTGATGCTTCACCAGAAAAAACTAGTATTCAAGGCCACGGCTGCGATAAAGCAGGTAAAACCATCTACATTGAAAGCTATCCTAGTCAGTATTATACAATTCAAGGTGACTTATCAATATTTAAAGTCTGGACCGACAGTGTTAATGAAGGATGGGAGACTTGGGGAAAAAGTATATTTAGTTTAAGCCCTGTTGAGCTCGCTCCAAAAATAACCCCTCCAACAGGATCATTTAGTGCCAACTGGGGCTGGAAAGAGAATAATGACTGGAAGGCATATTATAATGTATCAAGTGACTTTGGTCTTAACCCAATACTTGGTGTAGAGATTAAAGTTATTTTAAGTATGGGCACTTTAGCTCTTACCGCCGCTGGAATACCACCCAATGTAGCTAAACTGGCTGCAGAACATTTACTCGATATACAATTATCAGCAGCAGCAAATTGCAAAGCATCACTAACAGGAAAACCAGCCGGTAAGTTTTACACTGATGGAAGTAAAGAAATTACTGGAGAAGCTAAGTTTTCTACAGAAGGCGGAGTTGTATTAGAGCTATTAGCTAGAGCAGGAAGCGATTATGTTGTTTCAGTTTCATTATCTGTATCAGGTGAAGCAAAAGTAACAGGCGAGGATGTATTAGCCCTGGATAAGACAGGATTGTTCCTTCAGACAAATATAATGTTATCTCCATTCATAGGTACAGCTAAAGTTACAGTTAAATACTTTAAGATCAGATCCAAAACAAGATCTAAAAAATGGGAACCCTGGAAACAAATCGAAATATATAAAAGCGATAATAAAAAAATATTACCTAGATAGTAAAATAAATTATGAAAAACAAATTATTTTTAAATGCTATATTTTTACTTACCATTTTTACTTGCGAGAATGCAATGAGTCAAGAAACCACTACTACAAAGCAATACATTAAAGTTGAAATGAAAGATGCAATATCTGACATATCTCTTAATGGTGTACCATTTATTAAAAATCTGGATACAGATGGGTTTATAACAACTGAACCGGTAAACCTATGGTTAAAAAATGGCAAAAATACACTTGCATACACTATTCACTCTGATGATGAAAATACAAGTTACTCACCACAAGTGAACGCTTTGGTCTTTACGCATGATAGTACGCAAGAATTCCCTACTCCTTTAAAAAATCTTGCTTCAATATCGTATTCACATAGCGAAAAGTCTAAATACCCTGTTACAAAATCTATCGAATTTCAGTTGAATGAAAAAATTAACACCCGGTTATGGGATGATGCTGAAAAAATTACTGCACTGAATCAGAATGATAAAAATGAGATGATAGAAATAGCCAACAATCTTGCTAAATTTGTTCTTAATGATACTAAACAGGCAATCAACTTGCAGTCTTATAAAATACAAGAAGATGCTTTATCAGAAGGAAAAACTATAGATAGGTTAATTGAGGCTGCTACAAAAAGTTATGAATGGTTACGTAGTCAAGATGCTTTAAAAATAGACAATATAAATTCGAATGAAATAAATTTTAATATATGTGGTGATGGCCAATTGGTCAATATGATGAGATCAAATAATGAAGATGCAATAATCATAGAATCTGAAGAGATGTATTTTGATATAGGTTTATATTTTTCTAAAATTAAAGGAAAATGGACAATTGTCAGATAAAAAATCAAATATGTCGTTATATATCACACTTGCCATCGTCTTTATCATCATAATCTCTACATTATGGATGTTTTTCAATACACGGGACTGGAAAGAAACAACAGGTCAAATGAATCACATTGAACTTCAAACTGTACATAATGATGTTATTTCGCCAATGTCAACAAACAAGAGCTTTTCAGAGCACAAGATAGACATGGAATATAGTTATGTTGTCGATGGAAAAGCATATACCGGTACTCAATTTTACCCGTTAATTCCAAATGTTTTTTCAGATAAAAAACATGCTGATGAATTAATGGGAAAATACCAGCCAAATAAAAAGATAAGTGTTTTTTATAACCCTAAATCACCTGCTAATTCTTGCTTGATAACATCATCTAATATTACACCACTTAAATATACACTTATGATTGCTATTTTCCTATTCATTGCAACAGTATTAGTATTGGGGATTAAATACTTTAATACACTTATGGATAGTTAAATATTTCTTAGCTTGAATTTAGTGTTTATAGCACATCGGGAAAGGGGTTTGTTGATAAGATATTTTACTGCTTTAGTTCTTTAAAACAGCAGATCAGTAATATATTCAATTAATCCACAAAAGCATGCATTCGAATTTGCCAGATTACCCCCTAAATGGTATATTTCACAATCTCAAGTAAACGTTATTTTACTTTTAACTTATTGATTTATCAGTAAATAGAACCAATGTTGCAACAATGGATTTGAAGAAATGAACAACAGGTTCAAAAATGTGCTTAAAACCCTCTCTCTACTCTGTGCTTTTCTATTTTTTAGTCAGCCTGCCTTATCTGATCAGGAAAAAATTAATACTCAGATACAGGAACTGGAAGATAGTTTTAAAGGTCTTTCATCCGAATTTTATCAGGATATTAAAAGTTATGCTGCCGAAAGTCATAAAGAAATATCCGATATTGATGAGTTATTAATCGAAGTAAATAAACTAAATAATTCAAATCAGTCAATAGCAGCAATTCAATTAATCCATTTTAACATTCCAACGGTAAAAGATAATCTAGATAATAAGGCAGTTTTCAAAATAGTTGAACTTCTATTAAACGAAAATGAATGGAACCTGGCTAATACACTGTATAAAGAAATTAAAAGTGATGGTGATAAATCTTTATTAAACACCATACAGTTTATATTCGCTAAATATCATGCTCAGCGTAATGAGTGGCCACAGGTAAATAAACTACTAGAAGGAATTATTACTGAGCTCTCTGAAGAGAATGCTGCTTATGCTCTATTATTAAATGGTTCTGCCTTACAACACCTTAAGAAACACCGACAAGCAGTAGACAACTATAATAAAATAAAACCGACTTCTCAGTATTATAGTTATGCTCAATTAAATACAGCAATAGCTAATATCAGACAAGGCTGGTGGACTGATGCCCAAACAAAAATTCAAGACTTAATTATTCAATATAATAAAACAAACGAAGACGAGTTAACAAATCGACTTTATCTGGTATTGGGTTATGCCCTCTTGCAACGGGAATATTATCGCGATGCACGTGATGCATTCAGACATATCGGTTTACAAAGTCGTTATACAAACAGGGCTTTACTGGGTATAGGTTTAACGGCAACCAGTCAGGGTGATTTTGTTGGTGGCCTAAATGCATTAACAATATTAAAGAATAAAAAAACATCAGATTTGTCTGTTGATGAATCGTATCTACTCGTCCCTTATGTTTATGAAAAACTTCAACAGGAACTAACAGTTACAACCACCTATTCCGAAGCCATGAAATATTACCAGAGACGCTCTGCGAGTCTTGAAAAAATTTCAGATGAGCATTCTAATTTTAGTGATTTAATCTATAACCCTGAGACATCCAGCTTTGTGGTCGAGAACAATGACTTTGATTACACAAGCAAATATCCTGATTCATTTATAAACAACTTTAAACGTTTAAATGAATTCGAGACTCTAAGTAAAAGAAAAAACATAAAGAATAAAATAATTAAACTAATAAAACGATTTGATATTACTTATCAACAGATCGTTTCTGATTTAGCAAATCAGAGAATTGAATATTTAAAGAGTTATTTAAATCAATCAAGATATGGTCTCGCTCGATTATATGACAATACTAAAGAGTCGAATAATTAATATGTTGAAGACAGATAATATTAAACAGATTTTTTTAATAACTTGCATGGGGCTTTTATCCTCCTGTATGTCAGAAGATAAACCAGCCAGTCTGGCAGACATTGATGTGTCAACAGGACAGCAAACTAAAAATAAAGTTTTTATTAAACCTAAATCTGAAGATGAAATTAGAGAAGCTTATACCAGTTACTTAAATAACGCAGGTGAAGACGACAATACACGCTTAGAGGCTTTGAGCAGACTTGCTGAACTTGAGTTTAGTTACAGTGACAAGTTATTACAGCAACAGGAAAATCTAAGTGCAGAAGATAAAGAAGCGTTTGATGACAGGCGTTACAATGCTCGACTAGATAAAACAATTAGCCTGCTTAGTACGTCACTTAAAGATTATCCAAAAGCTAAAAATAACGACACTCTTCTTTATCAAATAGCTAAAGCATACGATCAACGTGGCGATCATCAGGCGTCAGTAGATGCTTTAACTCAATTATCAGAAAAATACCCTAAAAGTCCATTTTATGCTGAAGCTCAGTTTCGCATAGCTGAAGATGCTTTTTCATATCGTGATTACAGCACGGCAGAATTTTCATACACAGAAGCCATTATTGCCAAAGACAATGAAGTATTTTATGAGAAGTCATTATTTAAACGTGGTTGGGCCAGATTTAAACAGCAATATTATACTGATGCAGTCGATGATTTTCTTCAAGCAGTGTTAGAGCATGATTTTGATGAATTTGAAAAATTAAATAAGTCAGAACGTGAACAGTTTGACGAATATTTCAGAGCCGTAGGGCTGGCTTTCTCGTATTTGGGTGGTGCTGAACCATTACAGGAATACTTTCAAGATCAGCCTGATTTTATATATACGTACCACACCTATTCTATGGTCGCCGAGATCTATCTAAAACAGGAACGATACTCTGATGCAGTGAATACACATCAACAGTTTATCAAGTTTTACCCAAAATCAAATAATATCCCCTATTCTCATCTTAAGATAATCGAAATATGGAAAAATAGCGGTTTCACAAACAAGGTTTACGGTGCAATAGAAAACTTCTACCTGCAATACAACCCTTCGAGTAAATACTGGAAAAATCAAAATGAAAACTCCAGTATCAATCGCGCTATAAGACGATCATTAAAAGAATATGTTGTTTTAATGACGGGTTACTATCATAACAAATATCAGAAGTCAGCTAAGAATGCAGATTATAAATCAACAGATCTCTGGTATAAAAGATACTTAAAGCATTACAGTGCTTATGCTCAAAAAGATAACATTTACTTCCTGTATGCCGAGTTGTTAAATCAGAAAAGTAACAATGAATTGGCTTTAAAGTATTATGAATTAGCGGCTTACGATAATGATTTAATTATTCACAAAAAAGCCGCTTATGCGACGATTATTGTGAGTGACAGCTTATTAACAAAAGATATAAAGAATAAAGGATATCTAAAGAAGCATATTTCATATGCTTTAAAATACTCACAAAAGTACCCAGCCGATAAACAAACTCATAAAATCATCTTACATGCAGCTGAATTAGCATATAAAGCATCTGAATATAAAACCACTATTGAATTAGCTGATATTTTAATAGGCAATAGCAAAAGTAAAAATACTTCGTATATAAGCGGTCTAAAAGCGGAGTCATATTTCAAACTTAATGAATATGCTGAAGCAGAATCACTTTATAGCCAGTTAGTTAAAACGCCCGCTATAAGTAAAAAGGATAAGCATAAATTTACTGATAAATTAGCCCTGTCTATATACAAACAAGGTGAAGTTGCATTAAGTAATAAAGAGACACCACAGGCTATCAAACATTATTCCAGGATATCTACTGTAGCGATGGGCTCAGCAATTGCAGCCACAGGGCTGTATGATGCTATAGCACTTAATATGCAACATAAACAGTGGAATAGTGCCATTACAGATATAAAACGATTCCAGAACCTATATCCACGCAACAAATTACAAGCCGATGTTTCAAAGAAACTATCAGTTGCATATCTAAGCTCTAATCAGGGTATTAAAGCAGCTGCAGAATTTGAGAAGATCTCGTCTATGGGAAGCAATGTAGCTATCAAGTCAGCTGCATTATGGCAGGCTGCTGAGTTATATGAAGAAAAGAATAAAATCAATGATGCAATTAGATCATATGAGGAGTATGCGCGTAAATTTAGAAAGCCCTACCCTCAATATTTAGAGTCAATGAACAAACTAACTGAGTTATATGATAAAAAAGGCGTCATTAGTAAAGGCAATAAATGGCGTAAGAATATTATAAAAGCTGATAAAAAAGCCCTAAATAATGTTAAAACAGATAGAACTCGTTACATCACCTCATTCGCAAATATTGGACTGGCCAGAAGTGAGAAGGCCCGGTTTGAGAAGATTAGATTATCTTTACCTTTAAAGAAGAGTTTAAGGAAGAAAAAAGGCGCTATGCAGAGCGCTGTTAAGTATTACGGCAATGCATCAAAGTATAAAATTTATGAAGCTGCAACAGAAGCAACCTACTCTATTGCTTCAATTTATAAAAGTTTTAGTATTTCCCTACTTGAATCAGATCGTCCTACTAAACTAAATGCTGAAGAGTTAGATCAGTACGAAATATTATTAGAGGATCAGGCATTTCCATTTGAAGACAAATCAATCGAATTTTTTGAAATCAATTTAACGCGTGTCAAAGATGGTCACTACAATCAATGGATTAAGAAGAGTCATGACGAGCTAATTGCCCTGTTCCCAACTCGCTATAATAGAAAACCAAAAGTGGATAGTTATATAAATGTACTTCATTAAATTTATTACTAACTCTGTTATTTATGCGATTATTACATCAGTTATGTATCGTAATCGTTTAATATTTATTACCTCAGCTTTATTTTTAAGCGCATGTAGTCAGGAAAACATTAAACCCGCTGATGAGACTACAGCGACAGATAAAACCGAACAAAGTAGGTCTATATCAAAGGCCAGTCGTGAGAAATATCGTGATGGCATAACAGCATTACATAATGATGACTTATCTAAGGCACAACGAATATTTAATGAATTTATTAGAAATAACCCCAATCTTGCAGGTGCATATACAAATCTGGCATTAGTGCATTTTAAAAAGAAAGAATATGAAAAGTCATTAAAACAGGCCAATAAAGCACTGGAGCTTAATCCGAAACAGGCACAGGCACATAATTTAAGGGCACAACTCTATGTAATTGATGGAAAAATACATAAAGCTAAGGATGATTATATAAAGGCCATTGAAGTAAAACCTGATTATATCAATGCACAATATAACCTGGCCTTATTATATGATATCTATTTACAGGAAATCAGCCTCGCAATTAAACACTATAAGATTTATATGAGTTTATTAAAAAAGCCGGATGAAACCACAAAAGAATGGATTACACATCTGCAAGGAACATTAAAAGATGGTTAGACGAATCATTATATTGTTAATTATTATGGTTATGCCTTTTGTTATTTATGCGGAAGACAAAATAGAGCTACGCACAACTACCATTAAAGGAAATAAGGAGTTACCCAAAATTCTTTATGTAGTCCCGTGGAAAGATATAAAAACCAGTAAAAAAGCAGAACGCAAATTAGTATTACATAGTTTATTTGGTGATTTATTTGATCCGGTATTGCCTCGACAAAATAAATAGGCCTTTAATAATATCATTCATTACTGATTTTTCTAATTCGCGCGTCGCCATTGTAGCCCATAGCATCGACTCTCTATGACTGCTTTATATCGACCACGAAACAATGTGCCATCGGTTCCCTTTAGTCGATTGTATCGTTGAGTAAAAATTCCATTGATGTGGCGCATACAGCGATCAAGGTTTGCTCGGCGTGTTTTTACATATAGGTGATAATGATTGCCCATTAGACAATATGCATGTATTTCTAGCCCGAATCTTCTACAAGCTTCTTCTGTTGTAGTTAAGAATG
>JAPHSS010000066.1 GCA_026195255.1 Gammaproteobacteria bacterium
CCCTTGATAAAAACAAACAATACGTTGTTTACTGCGACACAGAAAAAATAACTCAGCAGCTTCTCGTTTAATACATGAGCGGGGTTTCCCTTCTTGTGTTTTAAAAGATGGAAGAAGTTCTGCACATCAATGCGTACGGAGTGTGGGACAGTACATCTAAGCCTATGCATTCCCACGCAGGAGCATGGGAACGAGAACAGGCATAAGTGCTTACTGGTTTTTAGTTTTATTCCCTCTGGAGCTAATCAAAAAATATTTCCAGCGATGGGAAAAAATCACAGGAGTGCGCCATATTTAAATTTAGTTAAATTAAACAACCTGTCTCATTTACTCTTTAATCAATGATATCAACACACTCACGAATTAGCATGGTAGCGTAAGTTCCCGTTGGTAGATCAAATTCCAGCTCTAAAACATCATCCATAACACGCCAGCTCAAATTTTCTGGCACTAATCTTAAAGCTCGACGTTCCTGTTTCATTCGAGCTGATTCAAGGCCATCTGTTAATACTTTAAACTCTGAGGCAATAGATGTTTCCAGTTTCAGTACATCGCCAGTTGCCATACTCTCACCCTCGCCCCATAAACATGCTGTGAGATTTATTTCCATATTCGATAAACGCTGATTAAGCGTATCAGCACTTTGCTGGCTCTCGCCCTCATTGGTAAAACATGCCGACTTACCATTCAACATAAAAACCTCACCCGTCATGGGCGTTAACCAGTTATCGAGTTGTATTCGCTTTGATAAGATTTGATTAAAGATCCAGGAACGAGCGGCTGACAAATACAAACCGCGTTGCTGTTTTTTTACTTTTTTTAACTCCCTGTTAAATAACTTTTCAGCTTTATAGATATTCCCCATATCCCGACCAAATCGTTGCTTACCAAAGTAATTGGGCACACCCTGCTGCACAATTAAACGAAGTTTTTCCTCAAGTAATTGAATATCACCACTGAGTTCAGTAATGCGTATTTTAAAACGATTACCTGATAAAGCTCCCCGTTTCAGTTTTCTATTATGCCGAGACATTTTTAATATTTTAAATTCATCATCAGCTAATTCTGAAAAATCAGGATTATCCATTCCAGGCAAATGCAGACTAAACCACTGGGTAGTAACAGCGTGACGATCTTTCATGCCAGCATAACTCACTGCCATTGACTTAAGTCCACAGAATTTCGCGAGTTGCTGGGCCACCCAATCCGTATTTGAACCGTCTTTTTCAATCAATAACCAGAGATGTTCACCTTCGCCAGATGTTTCAACTGGCATAATTTCATCAACACGAAAGTCTGAGTTTTGAGCTTTTAAACGACCTTTCGTCTTTGGGGAGCCATAAGCAAAGGTCAATTCATTAAAACTGTATTGCATAATTTTTCTTTTTAAAAACATTAACATAGCGATTCTAACATGATTTACATGGCGTACTTTAATGGATAAATAAAATTTAGACAAACATCTAACTAATAAACTTATTGACATTTTTTGAGGTTACGTCATATTCTATTGAAATGGCCAATACGCATGTAATAAAAGTAAAATCACGCTAAGTTATTGATGATAGAGATAGAGTGTTTTACTCATTTAATAAACCTAAAATATAAAGGCACTACTTCACTCACTTATTAACACTCATTAAAAGCAGATGAGCAGTACTTGTAACCGCCAGCATTAAAACGGGATTAACGGATAACGACGTTAATCATAATAGTTTAAAAACAGCCAGATAACTCAATATTATTCAAACCAGCTAATGAATCTATATTTAAGATTACTCATTTTATTCATTAAGTCTCGCTGGAAACCCCGGCTTGGACTAATGGATGAATCTATTTTAAAATTTTATGTGTTACCAAATGACCTTGATATTAATATGCATATGAATAACGGTCGCTTTAATAGCATTATGGATTTAGGTCGTGTCGACATCATGTTACGAACCGGTTTGCTACAAATGGTTTATAAGAAAAAATGGTTTGGTGTGGTGGGTTCAATTCATACACGTTTTAAAAGACCATTAAAATTATTTCAGGCATATAAATTACATAGCCAGATAATATACTGGGATGACAAATGGACATGGGTTGAACATAAAATGTATAGCCAGGGAAAACTGGTTAGTAGCGCACTAGTGCAAACCTTAATTAGAAGAAAAGGCGAAAATGTATCAACCCCTGAACTTTTAAAACTAATGGGGTTTGATCATCAGTCTCCAGCGATTACTAACGAAATAAAACATCTTGAAAGATTTGAGCCACTTGAATGAATACCAGGCCATTAAAGTTATTAACATATACTGCAATAACATTCACTTCAATTCAGTACGTCACCGACTGCTCTGCTGAGATCTCATTTCAAGACAGACACTTATTACATGAATCACAAATAAACAAACCGCAGCTACATAATACTATCTCTGTGTTTCTTTTAACTAATAACTAAGGTGTCACTATGCAAAATATTAACATACAATATTTTAAAACAGCCTACGGTGAACTCATATTAGGCTCACATGATAATCATTTAATTATGGCTGACTGGCGTTATCGAAAAATGCGCGACAGAATTGATAAACGAATACAATCGTACCTCAGTGCAAGTTACATAGAGAAAGCAGACGAGATACTCGATATAACTCGCCAGCAACTGAATGATTATTTTAATAATCAACGCAGCAGTTTTGATGTGCCGCTAAAATTAATTGGCACAGAATTTCAAAAAAAAGTATGGAATAATTTAATTAAAATTAGCTACGGGAAAACCACAAGTTATCTCGAACTTGCAACTAACATATCAAAACCTCAGGCTGTAAGGGCCGTTGCCAATGCCAATGGTGCCAATGCTATGTCTATCATTATCCCCTGTCATAGGGTCATTGGCAGTAATGGAGCATTGGGTGGTTATGCGGGAGGCTTACCTACAAAAAGAAAATTATTAGATTTAGAACAAAGTTTGTTTGCTTAATACAAGAAGGCTCAAATAACAAAACATAATAACTTTTACAGGAGCCAACTTAGAATTAACTCCTGTAAAGAGCTGGATTATTTTTTCTTTGGCATATAAATATCGGTGCAGGTACCTTCAGCAACTTCAGTCGCAAAGTTCAGGGTTTCTGATAATGTTGGATGTGGGTGTATTGTCATGGCTATGTCATCCATCTCCGCACCCATTTCTATGGCTAGAGCGGCTTCTGCAATTAACTCACCTGCGTTTCTACCGAGAATACCTGCACCTATTATACGATGTGTTTTCTTATCATATAAAACCTTGGTAACACCATTTGTAGCGCCGACTGATAATGCTCGGCCACTTGCTGCCCATGGGAATGCACCTTTAATATACTCAACACCTTCTGCTTTGAGTTCATCTTCAGTCTGCCCACACCAGGCAACTTCTGGAGATGTATATGCAACTGATGGAATAGTACGTACATCAAAGAAGCGTTTCTGACCATCTATAACTTCAGCGGCAATTTTAGCTTCATGTGTTGCTTTATGAGCTAACATTGGCTGACCTACCACATCACCAATTGCAAAAATATTATTCACATTGGTACGCATTTGATTATCAACAGGAATAAACCCCTGATCATTTACAATAACGCCCGCTTTATCAGCATCAATTAACTTACCATTAGGAGAGCGACCAATTGCAACCAGTACATTATCAAATGTATCTTCAGCTGGTGCCTTCGCACCTTCAAACTTACAGGTAATACCTTTTTTACCAGGTATTAATTCAGTCACTTTTGTGCTGGTATAAATATTTTCATATTTCTTTTTAAGTGATTTTTCGAAAGGACGAATCAAATCTCGATCTGCGCCGGGAATCAAACCCGGACTTAACTCAACAACAGTTACTTTTGCACCCAGTGCTGAATAAACTGTCGCCATTTCTAAACCAATAATACCGCCACCCACAACAAGTAAGCGTTTGGGGATATTGTGTAATTCAAGTGCATCGGTAGAGTCCCATACACGCTCGTCATCCCAGGGAACAAAGGGTAATTTTGTAACTGATGAACCAGCAGCAATAATGCAGTTTTCAAAACCAACGGTTTTTTTACTGCCATCCGACATTTCTACTTCTATTGTATTAGCCGATGTAAATTTGCCAAAACCATGCACAGTTGTAACCTTGCGCTGTTTTGCCATTGATTTTAAACCACCTGTTAACTTACTAATTACAGCATCTTTATGTGCACGTAGTTTAACATTATCTATTTTTGGTTTATTAAATTTAATACCGATATCATCAGCAGAAAATTCTTCAGCTTCACTCACTACTTCTGCAACATGCAGTAAGGCTTTAGACGGTATACAGCCTACATTTAAGCACACGCCACCCAGCACATCGTCTTTTTCAATAAGTACAACCTGCTTTCCTAAATCAGCTGCGCGAAAAGCTGCCGTATAACCACCCGGGCCTGAACCTAAAACAACCACTTCAGCCTGAACATCAACATCACCAGTAAAACTTGTGGCCGCTGGTGTCGCTTGTGTTTTTTGTGCTTCCTCTTTCTGTGCTTCTTTCTGTGGAGCTGCCTGTTCTTCTGTTTCTACTGGCGTAGTCGATGCAGTAACATCTTCCCTGGTTTCCAGCATAAGAATTAAACTTCCCTGCGCTATTGAGTCACCAACAGAGACTTTTAGTGAGGTCACTGTGCCGGCAGCTGGTGCCGGAATCTCCATTGACGCCTTATCTGATTCAACTGTAATGAGTGAATCTTCTTCAGCAACCTGGTCACCTACAGCAACCAGAACTTCAATAATTTCTACTGAATCAAAATCGCCGATATCAGGTACTTTAACTTCTATTGTGCTCATAATTTTAAGCCTTTTTCTTTCGTTATTGCCGAATATTTCAATCGACAATCTAGTGTCTTGTACATTCAAAGCCACTGGATTCCTGGCTTCGCAGGAATGCCAAATTATATTAAACTTACTCTGTGTTGCTTGTGCGTCTGTAACGACAATCTACAATAACAAACGTCGCGCATCTGCTAACAAGCTACTCACATAAGTTATAAATCTTGCACCATCTGCACCGTCTATAACTCGATGGTCATACGATAAACATAAAGGACACATCAGTTTGGGCTCAAACTCAGAACCATTCCAAACCGGTTTCATTTCTGCTCTTGATACACCTAAAATGGCTACTTCAGGCGCATTAACGATGGGCGTGAATTTAGTACCACCAATACCACCCAGACTTGAAATTGACATACTGCCACCTTGCATGTCAGATGGTTTTAACTTCTTATCTCTTGCCTTACCTGAAATTTCACGTAACTCCAGAGAAATTTCTACTAAAGATTTTTTATCAACATCACGAATAACCGGTACAACCAGGCCATCTGGCGTATCAACCGCCACACCCACATTGAAATAGTTTTTCAGAATTAAATTTTCACCACTGGGCTCTAATGAAGAATTAAAACGAGGATATTTTTTAAGGCCTGCAGCTACTGCTTTCATAATAAAAGATAACATGGTGAATTTTACACCTTCTCTTTCATATTCTTTATTTAACTGCTTACGGAAAGTTTCTAATGATGTGATGTCTGCTTCATCAAATTGTGTAATATGAGGAATAGTTACCCAGTTACGATGTAAAAACTTACCAGTCAGTTTATTTATTTTACTTAAAGCAATTGTTTCAACTTCACCAAACTGGGAGAAATCAATTTCTGGCATAGGCTCTACACCAAGTGCCGAACCACCATTTACTGAACCACCACCTGTCGTCAACACGCGTTTTACAAAAGCCTGTACGTCATCTTTAACAATACGCGAACTTCTTCCACTGCCCTCGACCTTACTTAAATCTACACCTAACTCTCGTGCAAACTTTCTTACTGACGGTGATGCATGTGCATTTTTAAAATTAACTGGATCAATTTTCGCTGTAGGTGAAGGTCTAATAGCGGGTGCCGTTTCCACAACAGGAGCAGGCTCGGATTTTGTTTCTACTTTAGCTATTTCTGGCTGTTTTTGTGGTTGTTCTTCTGGCGCTTCCTGCTTCTTCGGCTCTTCAACAACAGCGGCTGCAGCTGATGCCTCTAAAACGACGACAGTTGCACCTTCGGAAATTGAATCACCAATCGCAACTTTTATTTCTTTAACTGTGCCTGCATGACTGCTAGGAATTTCCATTGAGGCTTTATCTGACTCAACCGTAATTAATGAATCTTCTTCGGCAATTTGATCACCGACTGAAACAAGTATTTCTATGATTTCGACAGAATCAAAATCACCAATATCAGGAACTTTTACTTCGACCATTTCACTCATGGTTTACTCCAGTTTGTTTAACTGTTATTTGTTACGTTTTGTCTCTCCTGCAAAGGCAGGAGCCTGGTGGTTTCTAACACACTAGATTCCCGACACATGCATTCGGGAATGACAATAATTTATAATGCTTAAATCAATCCGCTTTTAATTACGTGTATTCACGCTCATTCACGGAAAATAACTTTTTCTTTATGCAGTAGCAGGATTAGGTTTTTCAGGATCGATGCCATACTTCTCAATTGCTTCCTGAACTTTACCCGCCGGGAACTGGCCATCATTAGCTAGCGCCATAAGCGCAGCTACTGTTACGTATTTTGCATTTACTTCAAAATGTTTACGTAACTGAGCACGTGTATCAGAACGGCCAAAGCCATCAGTTCCTAAAACATCATATTGTGCTGGAACCCATTTACGTATCTGTTCTGCATAGGTTCTAACATAATCTGTTGCTGAAACAACAGGCCCGCGTTTGTCTTTCAAACATTTCTCAACATAACTTAAACGTTTGTCTTCTAACGGATGTAACATGTTCCAGCGATCTACATCTTCGCCATCACGTTTTAACTCATTAAAACTTGTCACACTCCAGATATCCGCATCAATAGACCAGTCTTTATCCAGTAATTCAGCAGCTGCAATTACTTCACGTAAAATCGTGCCTGAACCCATAAGTTGTACTTTCTTGCGACGTTTACCGCCACCCTGTAATAAGTACATGCCTTTAACAATGCCTTCTTCAACACCTTTGGGCATTGCGGGTTGAACATAGTTCTCGTTCATCACTGCGATATAGTAGAAAACATTTTCCTGATTCAGATTCATACGGCGCATACCGTCCTGAATTATAACCGCTAGCTCATATGAAAAAGTTGGATCATATGAAACACAGTTAGGAATAGTGCCTGCAGCGAGGAAGCTGTGACCATCCTGATGTTGCAAACCTTCACCGGCTAATGTCGTTCTACCTGCTGTACCGCCAATTAAGAAACCACGTGCCTGCATATCACCTGCCATCCATGCCAGATCACCAATACGCTGAAAACCAAACATAGAGTAGTAAATATAAAATGGAACCATATTTACATTATGTGTGCTATACGATGTCGCCGCCGCAATCCACGATGACATGGCACCGGCTTCGTTAATTCCTTCTTCTAAAATCTGGCCTGTTTTATCTTCTTTATAAAACATCACCTGTTCTTTATCCTGTGGTGTATATAACTGACCCACTGAAGAATAAATACCTAACTGACGGAACATACCCTCCATACCAAAGGTACGTGCTTCATCTGGCACGATAGGCACAACATACTTACCCATTTTCTTATCACGGGTAATTAATGTTAACAAACGAACAAATGCCATCGTTGTCGACATTTCACGATCACCCGAACCTTTGGTAATCGGTTCAAACACAGAAAGCTCAGG
This sequence comes from Gammaproteobacteria bacterium, assembly GCA_026195255.1. GTDB lineage: Bacteria > Pseudomonadota > Gammaproteobacteria > SZUA-229 > SZUA-229 > SZUA-229. The sequence goes on from JAPHSS010000066.1 coordinate 7,729, forward strand.
CACTTCTAAAGGCGCAGCTAAACGTTGTCGAGCAGGCATTGAGCCGCCCAATTTCTCACGTTGTGCCTTCATGTATTTCATTTCTTCTGAGTTTTCATCAGGACGATAATAATCAGCACGTGCCGCCTGTTCATCAGTAATAGGAATATTGAAACGATTTTTATAGGCAATCATTTCTTCTTCATCGAGTTTTTTCTGAGAGTGAGTACGCATCTGGCCTTCGCCTGCCGCGCCCATGCCATAACCTTTAACTGTGTGAGCTAAAATAACTGTAGGTTGCTCATCGAGTTTTGATGCTTCAGCGTAGGCTGCAAAAACTTTATGTGGATCATGACCACCACGGTTTAAACGCCAGATATCATCGTCTGACATATCTGCAACCATGGCTTTCAGTTCCGGGTATTTTCCAAAGAAGTGCTCACGCACATAGGCACCATCTTTAGATTTATAATTCATGAAGTCACCATCTACAGCTTCAAGCATGCGCTTTTGCAATAAACCATCATGATCTTTAGCAAGCAATGGATCCCAGTAACCACCCCATAATACTTTGATAACTTTCCAGCCAACACCGCGGAATACCGCTTCTAATTCCTGGATAATTTTACCGTTACCACGAACAGGGCCGTCAAGGCGCTGTAGGTTACAGTTGATAACAAAGGTTAAATTATCTAATTTTTCACGCGAGGCCAGAGAGATAGCACCTAATGATTCAGGCTCATCGGTCTCACCATCACCCAGAAAACACCAAACCTGACGATCACGGGTATCAGCAAGACCTCGATCTTGCAGGTACTTCATAAAACGCGCCTGATAAATCGCGCTTATAGGGCCCAGCCCCATTGATACTGTTGGAAATTGCCAGAAATCAGGCATTAACCACGGGTGAGGATAAGAAGACAAACCATTACCATCAACTTCCTGACGGAAATTATCTAACTGATCATTCTCAAATCGACCTTCCAGGTAAGCACGAGAGTACATGCCTGGTGCAGAGTGCCCCTGGAAGAAAACCAGATCTCCGCCATGCTCATGGGTAGGTGCACGCCAGAAATGATTGAAACCGATATCATATAATGTGGCAGCAGATGCAAAACTTGCAATATGCCCACCCAGTTCAGATGCTTTTCTGTTTGCCTTAACAACCATAGCGGCTGCGTTCCAGCGTATTAAAGCCCGAATACGGCGCTCCAGACTCATATCTCCGGGTAAATTTGGTTGCAAATGAGTAGGAATAGTATTTACATAAGCGGTTGTCGCTTTATGTGGCAAGTTTGCCCCTGAACGACGTAACTTATCGATCATTTGCTCTAAAAGGAAATGTGCGCGATCTGCGCCATCTGATTTCAGGACCCCTTCTATAGCGTCTAGCCATTCATGGGTTTCTAATTGATCGATATCCTGATCTTGATTCGGTGTAGACATGTGTTTCTCCAGCACTCTCTGGCTTGACAATAGCGAACTATATTAGCCAATGATTAATATCTCTGATAGACACTTTAGTTCGCATTGGCTGAAAAGCAAGTTATTTTTACCGCTAGAAAATAAAAAAGATGAAAATCAATGAGTTATAGTCATGAAATAATTTTATGGTCAGAAAACACGATTAAATCAGGTATTATTTATTGACTAATTACTTGTTATCCCAGTCATAATAAGCCATAACAGCGTTACCTTTACCCAGTACTTTCATATCTGTAGCAAGAGATGACACCAGCTTAAGCCCTCTACCCGAATACTTATTTTTATGTGTATCTACATTCCTGAAATCATAACCCTCACCACTATCCATAAGATGTAAGGTGAAACGACCTCCCTTATTAGCATCGAGCTCATGATGCAAAGAAACCTGTATATGCCCCTCTTCCATTGATTCCAGGCGTTTTTGCTTCTCCTGATAAAACTCCATAAAACCCTGTGGTGTGTTTTTCATAGATGAATCGAGCTTTAAAACCCCATGATCAAGAGCGTTAGAAAACATTTCGGCTAATAAGGTATGTACACTGGTACGGCCACTTCCTAGCGGCTGTAATTGATTAACAGCCTGCATTATATAGGGAAGCACATCAAATTGACGTAAGCTCTTAATGTCCAGGCTAAACTGAATAGACCAGTTAGATGGCTCTCTATGTTCATTCTGGAATGCTACATTCGTTTTATACTCTATATTTTCTAAATGACACACCTCAAGCAGCGTTATATCATCAGTTTGCTCAGCACCTTCGCGAAATTCACTGCAGCTAGACAGTATCGTTTCAAACAGTGCTTCAGCATCTACATTATCTTCAAAAACTTTAAGTAACCTTTCTAAACCAAACATTTCTCCAGCAGCATTATTCGCTTCCATAATACCATCGGTAGCCGCAATCAAACGATCGCCATATTCCAGTGTCTGCATTTCAACTTCAAATTGTGAAGCGGAGAGTTTACTAATACCTAAAGGGATATTCCTGGATTTAAATGTATGTAATATTTCACCATTTCGATATAAGTACATGTCTGGTAAACCCGCATTTACAACACTCAGCACATTATTACTTCTATCAACACTAATTAAGCCGGCAGCCATAAACATATGTGTTGGTAAAAGTTCAGTTAGTTTTAAGTTAGCTTCGACCAGGATATCGTTAAATGAAAAGCATTTGTTCGTCATACTATGAAATACATCAGAAACAGGTAACGCACCAATTGCAGCTGAAAGACCGTGGCCTGTAAAATCCGCAATTAACACATCAAAACCAGAGGTTTGATTTTTTTCAGCCAGTATCAGGTCACCATTAAAAATCGACATGGGAGACATCGAATAATGCAGTCCTGTTTTATCGCCCCGCAAGTCATTATTAATTATTTTTTCAAATAATTTCTTAGTGACAATCATTTCCTGCTCAACCTGAAAGTTTTTATTCTTGATTTCTATATTCTGCTCAGCAATACTTTTGTAAAGCCCTGCTATTCTTAACATTGAATCAATTTTTGCATTTAACAATGTATGATTGAAAGGTTTAGTAAGAAAGTCATCTCCGCCAGAATCTATGCATTTAGCCAGTGCGGCTTCATCAGTCATAGCGGTAAGAAAAATTATGGGTATAAAATATGTCTGCCGACTTTTTATTATCCTGGCTGCTTGATAGCCATCCATTACCGGCATCATTACATCAAGCAAAATAATATCTACATGATTTTCATCAACGATTTTTACGGCTTCTTCACCATTCACGGCAATAATAGCCTTGTATCCCGACTCTTTAAGCAAAGAGGACAAAACCAGTCGATTTGTCTGGTCATCATCAACAACCAGAATAATTTTCTCTTTATCAGAAGTCTGAGACACTTATTTAACTCAGGGTGAAAATTTTATCAAAACTGGCAATGGTCAAAATCTCTTTAATTTCATCACCATAACCTGTCAATGTTACGCCGCAATCTTGTGACTCAGCATGTTCTTTTAATAACAACAACATGCCTAAGGCCGAGCTATCAAGATATTCAGTAGCGGAAAGATCTACAATATACTGCCCGCCACTTAAACTGACATCTTTATATGCTTTCCTGAATTCATTATGCATACTAAAGTCAAAACGTCCGTTAATTTTCATAGTTGCCGCTTTATTATCATCTGACACATTAATAGTTATACTCATAACGCACTCCCATTTAGTTAAAAAGTTAATATCGCTTTCACTCATAAAACCCTGGCTTTGAGTTATCGCATGACTAATTCTCACTTTTTCTTTAATATTTTCAATTATAAAATTAAGTCATTAATTTTATCGCTTAATACAGAAACTAAAAACAATATCGATTTAACAGTAAACAGTTTTATTTTTATAATCAGATAATCAAGTAAGTTAACATGTGGGTTTAGCAACTCACATTATTGCCTCGTTATACCTTAAAACTCCCGGGACCTTACTGCGGCATTTGCACCCTGCCGAACACCCTCGGCAGAATGCAAACCGTCAAAATTTCATGCGCCTGCTAACATTTAGATAAGAACTGTTGCGACAAGCGCAAAAACTACCAGTTAAACCGAGCGCCGCTTCAGATACGTTAGATTTCATAATTTCAACTTCACTAACTATAACTTTTAGTTGTTTCGATAATTTATGATACTGAGCTTTTGAGTTTTAATTAACTCAACTGCTCACTGATATTCCTGATTTGATATTTCTATGATCTTTGTAATAAAAGATTAGTTTTTTACCAGTAATACATAACTAAATATAGTTCAAATTAAAACTAAAGCAACAAGCCCCACAAGACCATAACACCCATCAGACACCACTGCTTCTAACAATACGATAGATATAGTCGTACCACAACGTTCATGTAAAAGATGTTTATCTCACCTGAACTGTTATTCAATCATAAAATGCGTAAAAGTGCTGTTTTGCCTTTTTGTTAATCATAATCCCCATGACCCATTAGTTAATTCTTATTTTCAAACATTAACAATAAACACATAATGATTATTGATGATGAAAATAGTGTGACTGTTGTATATAGATGAATTATTTAGAAGTGCAGATTTTTACTAACACTGTTTTCTGTGATTCTGTTGAAGTTTTAATTAACTTCAAAAAACCGGTGACTTTTGACTTAATTGTTAACCAACAGGCAATGCCTGCCATGACAGGTGATACTTTTTGCTAAGTAGATGTTTGAAATAAGACTGAACGAGCTATTATCAGATACACCGGCAAAGTGATAGACTTGATGACAAAACTGAAGGGATGAAAATTAAAACTCTACTACTATAAACTGTTAATTCAGTGGCGCTGTCTCTCATTGATGTAAAGCTGTTATTAGGACTGATTAATTCTTAACGCCACTTCATATTTAATGTTTTACGATTGTTATTACTAACATCATTTTCAGGCGAAAATACTCACACCAGTATTCACTTCCGCATTTACAAGCCGCTCATCATTTACATCATCGGATACAGGGTTATCATTTAAAATATCGTTGCCGTTATTTTCCATATCACTATCGCTCTGTGAATCTGTATTTGCCTGTTTTTGCTCTGATTGTGTTGATACATTTGCATCAGATAAATTCAGACCCTGTTGCTCTAACATTTCTTTTAGTCTTGGCATTGCCGCATCAATAACATCACGAACCGGTGCATGCTGAGTTACAAAACTTACTTTCGCATTATCATCATTCAATGTTAGCTTAATTTCCATTGGCCCTAGATGAGCGGGATTAAGCTTTATTTCTGCCTGCTGAAACCCGCCTTTTATCATATAGGCTACCTGCTGCGTCATTTGTTGTGACCAGTTTGGATTTTGTAAATTTGCTGCAATTGAAGAATTTAATGTATTACTCGTTGGTGTAGAACCCAACAATGTACTACCTGACTCGACAGGCAGTGCGTTGGAGACATTTTGTATTGATGCATGGCTAGCAGTGATAGCTGTAGTCAATGGAACTTGCTGCATTTTAGTCGTGTGATTTAAGACATCGGCTGTGGGCATTTCGCTCATAATCTTGCTATATCGCGCATCTTGAATATTTGCTTTTTCAGATAAGGTTGCCGTTAAATTAGGCGCACCGCTAACCGCTTTAGGTGTACGCACATCCGCACTAATTAACTCTGCATTCTGTTTGCCTGATGTAAGTGGTGTTTTATTTATGAGCTCACTGATTCGCTTTGAGCTCATTTCCATGTCTGATAATGTATCCTGAGCTGGAATACTTGCCTTTACAGATGTCTGCGCGCCGATTGTTTGATTAAGCTCTGAAGATACGGTGCTCAGAACAGCAGAGTTAGCATTAGAAAGCGGCAAAACACTGCCTGTTTCCGGCAAACTCAGGGCAATAAGCGGATTTGTAACATCGTCAACCTGCTGACCATTTAAAGTCTCCTGCTGCTCCTTCGTTTCATGGCCTTTATCTGCAGCAGTACCTGCCTCAGTATTGCCTGTTTCAATATTACCGTTCAACTCATTATCAGTTTGCTCATTTTCTACTGAGTAACTGTCATCTTGTTGATTTTTATCTATTTTTTGCTTGTTTTCATGAGCTTTAACCTGATCAATCTGCTCATTTAACTGATCTTTAAACTGTTTATTCTGCTCTAAATCAACGTCATCATTTTCTTTAAAATGAGTTTGTTTATCGGTTGATTTTTGCATTTTTGGCGTCGTATTTATATCGAGTTGTTGACGTAATTCCATAGACCACCCGTAACAGGATTAATTAGTTATATATACATGAGCAATTGGCGGGCCAACATTTGAATACAACTTATAACTTATGATTGCCTTTTAGGTCTACTGGAAAACTCGTCCTGCTCCTTCTGTTCAATCCTTGCTTCTATGAGTGTTTCCTGTATCTGGTATTTTACTATCACCGCGTCCAGTGCTTTGCTGCGTGAACGGGTTTTAAGCCAGTTTAATTTCTGCTGTTCGCATATTTGTTTTTTATTAACTATATTGATACGCGCCTGATCAATGCTCTGGTTAAGTTTTTTAAGAAATACCTGGTAATCTCTTAACTGAATTACGCTTAAACTGCCACTTACACGCCCACTGTTATATTCACTACGATACTCTAACAACTGCTCTAACTGCAGCTGTGCGTCAACCACGGCCTGCTGAGCAACCACGAAGATCTGCACTGCCTGTTTCTGCAACTGATCTGCGTGTTTTGCTATTGGCTGAATTCGTTTAGATCGCATAAAGCTAAGTCTTGAGTTATTAAATATTAATCAAAGCAGATATGTTATGCCTGCTTCGATTATATTCTATAGTTAAAAATTATTACTTTCTGTTTGCACAAATTGATTGGCCGAAGTTATCAACTGATCAAGCATTTGCTGACTGCGTTGAAATGGCACTGCCTCATTCATACTTTGGCGCATAAATGCCTGAATTTGAGGCTGCATAGCAATCGCTTTATCAATATCGGCATTGGTACCCTGCTGATAAGCGCCTACATTAATCAGGTCTCTATTTTGCTCATATGTTGAGTATAGTTGTTTTATTTGCTGACTTTGCTGCAACTGATTATCGGTCGTTACCATCGGCATAACTCGACTTACGGATGCTTCCAGATCGATGGCCGGATATTGCCCCATATCAGCCAGCTGACGTGACAACACAATATGACCATCGAGAATACCGCGAGCCGCATCTGCAATCGGGTCATTATTATCATCACCTTCAGTTAAAACCGTATAAAAAGCAGTGATCGAACCCTGGCCCGCCTGACCATTACCCGCTCGTTCAACTAACTGAGGTATACGAGCAAATACTGATGGCGGATAACCTTTTGTTGCTGGAGGCTCAGAAATTGACAGCCCAATTTCACGCTGTGCCTGAGCGAAACGAGAAAGTGAATCCATTAACAACAGCACTTTTTTACCCTGATCGCGAAAATATTCAGCAACACTGGTTGCTAACATTGCACCATGAATTCGAACTAAAGGTGACGAATCTGCTGGTGCGGCAACAACACAGGCTCGTTTAATTCCATCTTCGCCTAATATATCCTGCACAAATTCTTTTACTTCACGTCCCCTCTCACCTATCAGACCAACAACGATTACATCAGCCTCGGTATATTTTGTCATCATACCTAGCAATATACTTTTGCCGACACCCGTGCCGGCAAACAAACCCATGCGCTGGCCTCTACCAACTGTAAGTAGAGAGTTAATTGCCCGCACACCCACATCAAGTGGTTGTTTAATGGGGTCGCGCATTAACGGGTTAATGGGTTTACCCGCCAGTGGCATATTTGCAGACAAATTATGGTTTACTTTAATTGGCCCTTTGCCATCTAATGGTCGACCTCTTCCATCAATGACTCGCCCTAAAAAACCATCTGATATTTCTATCGAACTTGAATGACCAACGGGAATAACTTTTGCGTTTGGAATTAAACCACGGCTTTCGCCCATGGCCATTAAATATGTTTTATCACCAGAAAAACCGACAACCTCTGCTTCAATACAATGATTTCCCGGTGCAATAATATTGCAACTGGTGCCTACCGCTGCTTCACAACCAATTGCTTCTAGTGTTAAACCCACCATGCGGGTTAAACGGCCTTCAACAACAGGCTCAGGTGAGGTAACTCTTTCCTGTTTTTTTGCCAGGTTATCTACCCAACGCTGAAAGTAATCACTCTGTTGCAACATATCTACTCAACATCCTGATGCAAATTAAGTTGATCAACTAATTGCTGAATTCTATTTTCAACTGTTGAATCAATATGTGATGTGCTTGACTCAATAACGCAACCACCCTGAGTAATTGAATTATCCTCAACACACTTCCAGCTTTGTGCTGCTGTATCTATTTCTGCCTGATTTAATAAATCTATGTCAGCAGCGTTTAAACGCACCTGAATATCGCGCGATTTAACCGGTAAATAGTCTAATGATTGATGTATCAAATTTTGAATATGCTCTGCATCCAGCTGACTTTCTTTTTGCAGTAACATTTTTGCAAGTGTCATTGTCAGGTCTGTTAATTGATGTTCAACCTGCTTATCTAATTCGTTTAAAGGCTGCTGGAGAAAATTAAAAATATTCTGTAACTTGGCTGCCTCCTGAAGCCCCTGTTTTAAACCTTCCGCATGGCCTGCCTTTACGGCTTCATCATATGCCTGTTTCTGTAACGCTTCGATTTCTTCTACTGTTTGTGGGCGTATGGCATCATCCCGCATACCCACGATATGACCCTTTAATTCAGGTGGCACGTAATGCTGGATGTCACTTTCAGAAACTTTAAATCGGCTGGTCATAAGTATTCTATTTCCCGCAGGTTTTAAACCATTTCCTCGGCACCACTACCACCAAGCACAATATCACCCTCATCTGCCAGGCGTCTCGCGGTGCTAATAATATCTTTCTGTGCAAGCTCTACTTCACTTAAGCGAACAGGGCCTCGAGCCTCCATATCTTCACGTAACATTTCAGCTGCACGTTTAGACATATTTTTAAGTATTTTCTCTTTAAGACCTTCATCTGCACCTTTAAGTGCGAGGGTTAAACTGTCAGTAGATACTTCTCTTAGTAACGCCTGAATTCCACGATCATCAACATCATTCAGGTTATCAAATACAAACATCAATTCAGAAATGCTTTCCTGCATTTCCTGATCATGCTCTGCAATTGTATCCATTATGGCGCTTTCAATAGAAGACTCCATAAAGTTAAGAATATTAGCTGCGGTTTTAAAACCACCCATAGTGTTTTGACTTACATTCTGATTACCGGAAAACTGTTTTTCCATAATTTTATCTAATTCCTGTAATGCAGCCGGTGGAATACCTTCTAATGCAGCAACTCGCATTAAGATATCCGCGCGTGCACGCTCAGGTAACATTTTCAATACTTCTGCCGACTGATCTGGTTCAAGATAAGACAGAACAATAGATATAATTTGCGGGTGTTCCAGGCGAATGACTTCTGCAACTGATCTGGCATCCATCCACTTTAAAGATTCCAGCCCCTTATTGCCACTTCCTAATAAAATTCGATCGATCATGCTATTGGCTTTATCCTGGCCTAACGCATTCACCATCATTTCACGAATATAATCTTCCTGGCCTATACCTACTGATGTCTGATTACTAACTTCAGCAATAAACTCATCCATCACATTAGACATGGTCATCTTATTAACATTTCCCAGATTCGCCATGGCTGCACCCAGACCCTGCACTTCTTTAGGGTTCAGATGTTTTAAAACTTCCGCAGCATTTTCCGAGCCCATAGCCATTAGTAAGACTGCTGCTCTTTGTACG
>JAPHSS010000046.1 GCA_026195255.1 Gammaproteobacteria bacterium
AGACCATGTTAGTCTATTTTTATGCTTTGCTTCTTAGTTTTCTCAACCTTAGGTAAGCTAACCTCTAACATACCATTATTAAATTTTGCTTTAATTTTTCCTTCATTAACTTCAGCAGGTAAGGCAACCGTACGCATATACGAACCCTTTGAAATTTCACAATGATAGTAGTCATCACGTTCTTCTTTTTCCTCATGACTGCTACTACCTTTTATAATCAGGTTATTATTTGAAATTGATATATCAAGATCCTTTTTCTCAATACCTGGCATTTCTGCTTTAACTATTATTTCTTCATCATGATCGATGACATCAATATTTGGAATTTTTCTCTCTAAAGGAGCAGTGATATCACTTATAGCGGGCATATCCCAGTGGAATGGTCTTAACCAGCCTTTCGTAGAAAAGTTTTCAAACATACGTTCAATCTCATCAAAAGGACTCAAAGACCGCGCAGATGATGTTTTATTTAAATTCGATTCATTTCTTTCTTTGAGCAGGTTTTTCATTTTATTCCTCATCAATAATTAACTATCAATAGATAAGACACCCTTACCTTCAGAGAAATACTAACCATTAAGAAACATTCTGTAACTACGCAATTATACGTATTTTATCTATAAATTATTAATCGACATGATTTTATACTTCACCTGATATTACTTAATATGAGTAAACACTTATAAACGTTATTCTGCCCTGCTTTAATTATCAGTTATGAAACAGTTATTTAGCACAATTCACCTATACAACCGTAAAATTTAGGATCTGCTAATGCATCAGGGTATTGTTGTTACTAATGATAAAACTAATTTAAATTTTTAAAATATAGTCCTTCTGTGGTTCGACTTTAGAACAAATATGCGAAATAGTAATATTTATAACGAAAAAAGGGATACCTTTACGGCACCCCTTTTTCAAACTCCATCATTGTAATAAATAGTTATGCCACCTGCTGCTCAGCAACTACATTCATCAACAGATAATCAACTGCGCAAGCCATACCTTCGCAGCCTCCCCCATGGCAATAACATTTGCTTGTGAGAAACGGTTGTCACATCACCACAGGCAAATAAACCTGCTCACTGATCTGGCCTCGTTCATCAATTACAATCTCAGCGTATTGACTCAATTCGATTACACTTTTCAAGAAGTGACTATTAGGCACTAATCCAATCTGCACTAATACACCGACAGAACCTTTACGTTTAAGTTCTTTGCTTTTATTGCCATCTCAATACAATATAGTGCTGGGAGTTTCCTGAGCGAACCAGTAATAACACACGTTTATTACTGCCTGCATTTTCAATTGCCTGAGTAAAGTCTGATGCTTTTTTCATCGGTTTACGATCGACCTGTAAAATAACTGTGCCCACGCGTATACCAGTCATGGCCGCTAAAGAACCGGGTTTCACATCGGTGACTACAACACCTTGACCTGGTCTAACATTAAACTGTCTGGCTAAATCATCGGTAATGGTCTGTACAGTCAAACCGAGTTGTTCGCTACTTTGAGCAGGGCCTTTAGCAACCACCTGGTCTACACTATCTTTACCTATCGTAACCATAAGCTGCTTTTCTCTACCATTACGAATAATGGTCAACTTCTCCTGCTTACCGGGTACGGTTAATGAGACCTGATTACGGAAATCACCAACATCTGTGACTGGTTTACCACGATATGCAATAATTACATCACCCTGTTTTAAGCCTGATTTTTCAGCAGGTGAGCCTTTTGCAACTTCAGAAACAAGAATGCCCTTTTTATTTTTTAAATTAAACGATTCAGCCAGTTCTCCTGTGAGATTCTGGATAATAATACCCAGATAACCACGAGACACCTTACCTTCGTCAATTAACTGGTTAGCAATTTCACTCGCCATATTAATGGGTATGGAAAAACCTATACCCATATAACCGCCACTCTGAGTGAAGATGGCCGTGTTAATGCCTACCACTTCACCATCCAGGTTAACCAGAGGCCCACCAGAGTTACCCGGATTAATTGCAGCATCGGTTTGAATGAAATCTTCATAGTCATTAATACCAATACTGGTGCGGCCTTTTGCGCTGACAACTCCAACAGTTAAGGTATGGCTCAAACCAAATGGATTACCTATGGCGACAACCCATTCACCGACTTCTAATTTGGAAGAATCTCCTAATTTAAGAGCAGGGAAATCTCTATTTTTTATTTCAATAACGGCTATATCGGATTTTGGATCACGTCCTGTCACCTTAGCCTCATATTCACGCCCATCTTTAAATGTAACACTAATCTTTTCAGCATTTTTCACCACATGATTATTCGTTAGAATATAAGCCGTGTCAGATAGCAAACCGCCATTTACCTTAAAGACAAAACCGGAGCCCTGGCCCAAAATTCGCTGTTTACCTTGAGGCATTTTTTCCTCAGGTTGCAAACCGGGAAAGGACTCTCCAAAAAAATGTTTAAGGAAGTCATCACTAAAAGGATCTCGCTGACCAAATGGTGACCTGAATGGCGACCTGATGGCTTCAGACGTTTTACCTTCAACTTTAATAAACACAACCGATGGCGAAACAGTCTTAGCGACTGAAGCAAAAGACTTACTGCTCTGGCGTAAGCTTTCTATACCATTGTCTCTAGCAAAGCCAGTTGATAGTGTTAAGGTCGTTATAAAGAAGAGTGTAATTATTCTTATTAATTTCATGGTTATATCCCTCAAATACATTAATATAAATATTTCTTACATCGCACTCAAAAAACTCAACTGATAAGCAGATATGGACGTTCATAGTATTTTCAATAGATTAAAATATATATTATCTGTGAGGTTAATCCTAGCAATAAAAAATATTAATTAATAATCAGAAATTATTATTAAAATATTTAAGTTTAATCCTTGAAATATTACTTAGCATCCATATTTCAGGTTTAGTAATCGATTATTATCGATTCGCGAGGTTAACTGAATGTTTATTTTATCTAAGTAAGATTAAGAGGAGATTAAAAACATGAATACAGTTGATTTAACGCCACTTTATCGCAATAGCATCGGCTTTGATCGCTTTGGTAGATTATTGGATAACGCATTACGTACCAATCAAACCAAAACAGCTTATCCAGCATACAATATAGAAGCCATTGATGAAGATAAATACACGATTACACTTGAAGTCGCTGGCTTTGAAGAAAGTGAGCTGGATATACAGGTAGAAAAAGATGTACTGACGGTGTGTGGAAAAAAACCCGATAATAAAGATAGTGAATATCTTTATTGTGGAATAAACACACAAAATTTTGAGCAGCGATTTAATCTGGCAGACTACATCGAAGTTAGAGATGCAAAATTAAAGAACGGCCTGTTAAGCATAAGTCTTGTTAAAGAGATTCCTGAAGCGATGAAACCTAAACGCATAGAGATCAACACTTCAGGCAATATACTTGAACATAGAAAAAATGAGGATAAGGTCGCTTAAACTTATCTCAGCAGTGGCCTACCCCTCCCGGGTCACTGCTTTTTTTATGGCAAGCTAGTTTGCTTACGCCAGATGATCTGCAATTAATTCAGTAATACTAACCACCTCTATATCCATCTCATTTTCTTCCAGACCTTCCTCCAGCATAGTCCGGCAGTTGGAACATGCTGTCACCATGGTTGTTACATCCAGTTCATCCAGCTGACGTTTTTTTACATTAAATACCTGTAAACGTAACGGTTCTGCGCGTTCATTTGAACTAACACCGCCTCCGCCACCGCAACACCAGTTCATTTCCTTTTTATCGTTCATCTCAACAAAATTTGGCGCGACCTGGTTTAATAAATTTCGCGGTTGTTCCAGCACGCCACCTCGCCTGCTGATATTACAGGGATCATGATAGGTCAGGCGCTCATCAAAACTGCCCGTGGTTTTCAGTTTTCCATCTTTACGTAACTGATCTAACAACTCCATGATATGTACAACATTAAACGGTAGTTCCCGTCCCAGGATATTAGGGCCATCCCAACGGAAAGTCGTATAGGCATGCCCGCATTCCGGACTGACGACGGTTTTTATTTTAAGCTCAGTGGCCACTTCGAGCAGACGTTCGAGCAACTGCGCGGCTATTACTGAATCACCCATCTGCACGCCCGTATTGGTGGCTTCGAAATACTTGCTGCTGACTGTCCAGGTAATACCCGCTGCAGAAAATATTTTGCTGATCGCGGTTAGAAACTCGGTATACAGCACAACTTCATTGGATGACAACATAACTAAATACTCAGCACCAACCACATCCACCGGAATATCTATGTCATGTTCTTTTTTCTGTTGACCCACGGCGGAGAGCAAACCTTTGGAGGTTAACCCCATCGGGCTGCCAAATTTAAGTGCGCGTTCACTTGCTCCCTGTAAACCTTCAGGTACAAAACCTGCCGCCGCCATACCTTCTTTAACCTTACGAATCAGATACGCAATATCAATACCTACCGGGCAGACCATAGTACAGCGACTACACATGGAACAACCGTCATAAACTAATGTCTCCCAGTCAGACAGATCATTTTCTGTCATCGGTTTACTTAAACCCAGGCTAGTCGATAATTTTCCCCATAAGGTAAAATTCTGCTGCCAGACTTTACGTAAGGGTTCTGTCTTGTAAATAGGTGTGTAACGCGGGTCATCTGTTTCAGTGTAAAAAAGGCAGGCTTCTGCACAAACCCCACAATGTGTGCAACTGGAAAAATAGGATTCGACACGTGCATCAACCTGCGATTTCAGCATATCAACACCGCGTTCTAATGGTGTACTCATAACAATTTCTCCAGCTACCAGATATGTATGGTTTAAACATTACGTTTTAAACCCTGTCTGTTCTATACACCCATCTCTCTAAACATTAACACCACGTCGGCCTAATAATACACCGGTAAAAGCACGACTAGGAATAAACATAAAGGCATGCATCAGGGCACTGAAGGGAAAATAAACCATCAGTAGTTCGACACTAAAACGGTGTAATACTCTGAGTTCGCTTGAAGCTTCCCCTAATGCCATACAGCCCGTTAACATAACAACGAAGACGAGTATTGTTGCGATATGATCGCTGCGTTTAGAAATTAAACGCGTGACCGGATTAAGCAGGCGATGCAGCCAGAGTAAAATCAGACCGGCAAAAGCAATTTCAGATGCAACGATAAAACCCCAGTAGGGAATCGTCATATAAGTAAAACCGGTAATGTTTTGTGCGATAAATTTTACATGCGGTGCTGCAAAAAATAACACCACGAAAAAACCAAGGTGGAACATATAACCCGCAATTACCTGAAGACGGATGCGACCAGAAACTTCCTTACGTGGATAAAAACCACGGATATTTGCCATAATTGCGCCGCTGACACCCGAGTTACGGGCTACAGAATAATCGATACGTTTGCTACGCAATACTAAAACAGTAATCAATCGCCAGGTTACACCAACAAAAAAAACAATTAACGCAATATTCCAGAAAATACCATCCACTAACTGTTCAAACATTTCCAGCTCCTTTTAAAAATTATTTAAATATTCACATAAATTAAATGCAACCATCATCAATCACCCGCCGGGCTGGATGCAGGTTTAGTGCTGGAACTGGCAACAGATTGTTTTATACCTTGCTGCTCTTCAGCGGTTGCTGACATTTCTTCATACCAGAGGTCATGATGAGATTTTGCCCAGTTTGCATCAACATAACCTGTGGTCATACCTTCAAGGGTTCCCTCCACACCTATCGTGCCAAGATAGATATGTCCAAATGAAACCGTAATTAATATCAATGCAGAAATACCATGAATCACGTGTGACAGGGCCATGATTTCTCTGCCCTGCCCGAAAACTGAAAAATCTAAAATCAAACCTGTGATACACAATAAAAAACCAAAAATCATAACTAACCAGAACCAGGTTTTCTCGCCCGCATTGAAACGCGCTGCACTGACATGCCCACCAAACATTCCACCGCCTTTTGTTATCCATGTAATATCGTCACGGTTAAAAAAGTTATCTTTGATATAAAGCACCAGCAAGGCTAACACTGCCAGTAGAAATAACGGCCCGATAAGATTATGCATCTCCTTACATGCGGATGCGGTAATTGAAAAACCGTCTGCCCCTAATAGCGGTATCAGCACAAATCGGCCATACAACAAGATCAAACCTGTAATACCCAGCAGCCAGAAAATACCTACGGCAAACCAGTGTGCGGTGCGCTGATTAAGTGTAAAACGGCAGACTAGTTCACCTGAACGACCACCCGGTAAGCGTAATTTTCCGCGCAGCAGAAAAAACAAAACGATAGCAGTAACAATGGCAGCCATAAAATACGCACCATAAGGCATCAACATTTCCATTCTGAATCGGCGCCAGTCTTCACCTGTCTTGTTAATCAAAATACCACTATCTACACCTTTTACCTGGCTTGAACCCTGCGTCACTTCATTTCGCTGACGCACATCGTTCCATAAATTTATTCCCGGGTGTTGCAAGGCAACAGGTTTGTTTGCTTTGCTGCTCGTCACGTCTTCTGCATGCGCATCAATCACATAGGGAATTAATGGTGCAGCAAGCACAAACAACAGTGACAGGACACAACAGTAAACTGCTTTGCGCATTCGAGCTGATTTTTTATCTTTAATACCTGTCATCTTGAAACCGCCATTTTAAGACTGTTATCAATCAGAACCCTGTGTTGATTGTGATGCGTAATACCAGGTAACTATTCAGATTACCTTTTCGCTCTCAAAGTTTATAAAAAATTCTCGAGCCACTTAACACTTCACATCAGACAACAAACAAGTTCTTCCATAATCGTTTTTAACCATCGATACCGGCTTTTTTATATTGCACGCCCCAGTTGAGAACACTGGCACCACGATTAATAACGCGTTTACGATAGATGTCGGATAACACATCAGCATCACCCGCTAATAAAGCTTTGGTCGAGCACATTTCTGCACATAACGGCAACTTGCCTTCAGCGATTCGATTTGAACCATATTTGGTAAATTCATCAGCGCTGTGTGTCTCTTCCGGGCCACCTGCGCAGAAGGTACATTTATCCATTTTGCCCCGTGAAGCAAATGCCACAGAACTTGGGAACTGTGGCGCGCCAAACGGACAGGCATAAAAACAGTAACCACAACCAATACAGGTATCTTTATCGTGCAAGACAATTCCATCATCCGTGGTGTAAAAACAGTCAACCGGGCAGACTGCCGCACAGGGAGCATCAGAGCAATGCATGCAGGCTACCGATAAAGAACGTTCACCTGGCTCACCGTCTTTTATCGTTACCACACGACGTCGATTAACACCCCAGGGCACCTCGTTCTCATTCTTACATGCGGTTACACAACCATTACATTCGATACAACGTTCAGCATCACAATAAAATTTCATACGTGCCATTGTTATCTCCAGATATTAAGCTTTAGTAATACGGCACAGGCTGCATTTTGATTCCTGCATCTGTGTCACCGAGTCATAGCCATAAGACATAACCGTATTTGCCGCCTCACCTAAAATAATGGGGTCTGATCCTTGCGGGTATTTATCTCGCAGGTCTTTACCTTCGAGATGACCACCGAAATGAAATGGAACAAAAGCAACACCTGCAGCGACTCGTCGTGTTACCTGGGCTTTTACTTTAATTCTCGCGCCTTCGGCACCTTCTACCCAGACATCTTCACCATCTTTAACACTGGCGTTATTCGCATCTCTGGGATGTATCTCGACAAACATGTGCTGCTGTAATTCTGCCAGCCATGGATTCGAGCGTGTTTCATCACCCCCACCTTCATACTCCACCAGACGGCCGGAGGTCAGGATGATCGGATAATCAGTGGCGTAATCATTCGCCTGAATTGATTCATAACGTGTTGGCAAGCGCCAGAATAATTTACGATCTGCATAGGTAGGGTATTTTTCCACCAGATCACGGCGACTGGTATACAGAGGTTCACGGTGAATGGGTACGGGATCGGGGAAAGTCCAGACGATGGCCCTGGCTTTTGCATTACCAAAAGGTGAACAGCCATGTTTAATAGCCACACGTTGAATGCCGCCGGAGAGATCTGTTTTCCAGTTTTTACCTTTGGCTGCTGCCTTCTCTTCAGCTGTCAGGTCATCCCACCAGCCGAGTTTGTTTAATAACTTTTCACTAAATTCAGGGTAACCGTTTTTAATTTCTGAACCTTTGCCATAAGAACCCTCGGCAAGTAAGTTTTCACCATTTCTTTCAACACCGAATCTGGCCCGGAATGTCAGACCACCATCGGCTACCGTTTTACTGGTGTCATAAAGATTTGGGGTTCCCGGGTGTTTCATCTCCGGTGTGCCCCAGCATGGCCACGGCAGGCCATAGTATTCACCATCACAGGCACCGCCTTCGGCTTTTAGCGAAGTAAAATCAAACGTCACCCAGTGTTTTTGCTGCAGTTTGAGACGCTCTGGGCTCTGTCCGGTATAACCAATCGTCCACATACCACGGTTGAACTCTCGAGTAATATCTTCAATCAGAGGTTCATCATTTTTAACTTCAATATGTTTGGTTAACTGCTCGGCAAAGCCGAGTTTTTTAGCCAGTTTGTACATGATAGTGTGGTCGGGCAATGATTCGAATAACGGGTCGATAATTTTGTCACGCCACTGCAAGGAACGGTTTGATGCGGTCACTGAACCATAGGTTTCAAACTGAGTTGCGGCGGGTAATAAATAAACACCGTCTTTACGATCATGCATAACAGCAGATACTGTGGGGTATGGATCCACCACAACTAACATGTCGAGTTTCTCCATTGCCTTTTTCATTTCCAGCCCACGGGTCTGGCTGTTAGGTGCATGGCCCCAGAAAACCATGGCACGGACATTATCCTTCTGCGCGATATTCGCCTTATCCTCAAGCACACCATCTATCCATCTTGATACCGGAATGCCATTGGTGTTCATTACGGAAACATCCTTACCGTTACTTTGTTCATAACTGCCCTGATCAAAACGGCCTTTTATCCAGTCTATATCCAGATCCCAGACACCAGCCCAGTGTTTCCAGGAGCCGGGGTTGAGGCCGTAATAACCGGGTAAGGTATTGGCTAACACACCGACGTCAGTGGCTCCCTGAACATTGTCATGACCACGGAAAATATTCGTGCCACCACCGGCAACCCCCATATTACCTAAAGCCAACTGGAACACGCAGTAGGCACGCGTATTGTTATTACCCGTGGTGTGCTGGGTGCCACCCATGCACCAGATAAAAGTTCCGGGACGATGCTCGGCCATGGTTTTAGCCGCTGTATAAAGCTCTTCTTCGGGCACGCCGCTGACACGTTCAACTTCTTCTGGTGTCCATTTCGCAACTTCTTTTCTAATCTCATCCATGCCGTAAACGCGCTGTTTAATAAACTGTTTATCTTCCCAGCCATTTTTGAAAATGTGATAAAGCATGCCCCAGATAACAGGCACGTCACTACCGGGACGTAAGCGTATAAACTGACTGGCATGAGTTGCGGTACGCGTAAATCGCGGATCAATAACAATCAGCGGGGCATTGTTTTCTTCTTTCGCTTTTAATACATGTAACAGTGAAACCGGATGCGCTTCTGCCGGGTTACCACCCACGATCATGATGGCTTTGGAATTATGCATGTCGTTCATAGAGTTGGTCATGGCACCATAACCCCAGGTATTCGCTACCCCGGCGACTGTGGTTGAATGACAGATTCGCGCCTGGTGATCAACATTATTCGTGCCCCACATGGCGGCCATTTTTCTGAACAGGTAGGCCTGTTCATTACTGTGTTTGGCCGAGCCCAGCAGATAAACAGAATCAGCACCAGACTGTTCACGAATCTCCAGCATCTTATCGCCAATTTCATTTATCGCCTGTTCCCAGGAGACTTTTTTCCATTTACCATTCACCAGTTTTGTCGGATATTTTAAACGCCGTTCACCATGACCATGTTCACGAACAGATGCGCCTTTTGCACAGTGCGCGCCTTTGCTAATGGGATGATCAAACGCAGGTTCCTGCCCCGTCCAGACACCATTTTGAACTTCTGCAATTACCCCGCAACCCACGGCGCAATGTGTGCAGATAGATTTCACTTTTTGTGTCGTGTTTTCCATTGAGAGCGCATCATTTGCCTGAGCTTTTTTAATCATCACCGGACTGAACATCGTCGCCAGTGCTGCACCGCCTGCGACCAGACTTGAATTGTGAAGAAATTCACGACGGTTCATGCTATTGCCACTAAAACCCTGTTTATTCAAATCATTGCTACTCAAATGAGCAGACACAGCACTTTCTGTCTGAGCATTTTTTTGCGTATCAGCAGCCATCACCTGATCTGATTTTTTGATTAATTTCATAACACTATCTCCACTCTGTCCTGGCTCTATGGTCTGCCGATAAGATTGTTATTAAATCGCCGCACTTTTATAATAATCTGCGATATGTTTTGTTAACCGGTAAGCGTCATTTTTAGCCGAATCTGTTTTAGTATCATCGCTTGAGTTTGACGCCACAGCACTGGATATTGCTTTTCCTGTGGCAACGGTAACGGCGACACCTGTTGCGGCGACGATTGATTCTCGCAAAAAGTCACGACGTTTTATTTGCGGTGTCTGTGAATGCGGATCTTCTGAATTTAGGTGCTGATCCTTTTTACTCATATCCTCGTTACTCATAACGTTAACCCTCTAAAGATTTAATCTGATATATTAAAATTGAAAAACTAACTCACATAAAAAATCAAACACTCATTGCAAGATACTGTTTTTCAAAATCAAAAAAAGCTTTTCCAAACCTGGCAACTGAACGATAAAACACCGCTGATTTAGCCTCGCTCAAATCCGCGTAAAACTGCGCTAACCAGGATGACATATGCACATCAAAAAAACTTATCTGCTGATCTAAATCCCGACCTTCACTTATTAACTGGGCCATGACTTCGCATAATGCGGCAACATGATCTTCCGGTTCGAAAGTGTTTTTATTACGTACAAATCCCAAACGCGCCAGATCCTCACGTAAAATACCCAGCGGTTTCTCCATAAGAAAACCTGTCATGTACCATGATCCGTAGGGGACTAATTCACCCCGACCCAGACCAATGAATAAGGCATGAAACTCATCATCGAGATGATTGATTTTTGCGTCACGCGCTGAAAGACCGAGCATCGACATGGCAATTGCCAAGTCATCTTTTTTCTCAAGTCCCTCAGCCAGTCCGGTAACGGTTTTTAATATTGCCTGCTGAGGTGACTGGCGTAACAGTTCAGCCAACAGACTATAGGCACCCGCACGATATTGATCTTCTGCTAATGGTTTTTCCGCAGACTGAACGTCCTGTGCCTGTTGGGCCTGGCCATGCTGAGGCTGGCCATGTTGAACCTGGTTCGCCTGGACCCGGCTCTTCTGGGCGCCCTGTTGATAACCTGGCTCAGTTGATGGTTGTGCCTGCATAATCAATGTTTTCTCACAGTTATCGTTATAGCTATCTTTCATATGCAATCACCGCTCCAGAAGTAAACGAAAAAAAATAACCAATAATGCAAATTATTCATAAGTGATTAGTCAAAATGTTCACTATTATAAAAACCAGGAAAATAAATATTCTTTATGAAGCTGTTTTTATGATAATAATTTGCCAGAACGTCACCATCAAACCGCATCCATTGCTTCATTATCCTGCACTACATCAACCACACGACACTGATCACACATCATCAAACGTAACCTGGCACGTTCTGACTTGAACATGTAATGCCCGCTAAGTTTCTGTGTCATATTGTCTATCATTGATTTGGTGGCGAATTCTTTTCCACATGTGATACAGCAGAAAGGCAGTTCTTCATGTAAGGTAACGAAACCACGGCGCTTTTTGGCATCAGATATAAATCTTGGCTC
Source organism: Gammaproteobacteria bacterium (assembly GCA_026195255.1). Taxonomy (GTDB): domain Bacteria; phylum Pseudomonadota; class Gammaproteobacteria; order SZUA-229; family SZUA-229; genus SZUA-229. The sequence goes on from JAPHSS010000046.1 coordinate 11,915, forward strand.
AAGGGATATAGCCCGCTCGGGACAGGCTGACTCACAGATACCACATTGCACACATTTAGTTTCACGAAACGCAAGTTTCGGCACTTCATCACCTGCACTAATTGCTTTAGTCGGGCAAACTGAAACGCAACTCATACACAAGGTACAGGCATCAGCATCTACCAGAATTTGGCCAAACGGCGATTGCGCCGGTAACTCGATGATCGGTTCAGGCGAGCTGCTATGAGCATAGAGAAAATCGGTTGCTAACAGAGTCGTTCTGCGTTTATCTGCGTTTTTATATAAAGTGTTATTCATGTGGGTTTCAAGCAAAGCAAAATAGCTAGCCGCCTCAAAAGTTTCATCAAGAAGATGAATGCTCTGAGCAACTTCACACTGCTGCTGCAATGACTGTGGATTTACAATACGGATCATATTATCTTTATAAGCCAGGCCAGATAAAATTGTGTTCGCCGTATTAATTTGAGATTTCAGGAACACCCCTACCGATTCAAACATCGAACCCGCATCAATCAATAAAACAGCTTTTGCACCACAAGCCAGTGCGTTTAACCAGACCTCCATGCCAACACTTGCCAGTTCTTCAACAACTATAACAAGCAGGTTGTCTGGTTTATTGTTTTCAGCTTTAAGGTCGTCTAGCAGCGCTGTTTCATCTTCTGCAACAAATGCGATCACCGGGTCAGTGCCACCTGCTTCACAATAACTGTTTAACAATGTACTCACGGTGCGTAAAGTGTCTGTCACATTGGGATAGACATATCGAATCGCGCCAGTAGGACAAACACTGGTACATACACCACCGCCCTGACACAGATAGGGATCAACTTCGATTGAGTTAATCAAACTCGTAATAGCCTGTGCCGGGCAGGCATCGATACACATGGTGCAGCCTGCAACACCGGAGCGTCCATGTGCACAAATTGAGTCATCGTAATCAAAGTATTTGGGTTTTTCAAAAGTACCTGTAAGTTCTTTTAACTCTTCTTCGAGTAACGTTAAATAAGGTTCTTCCATTATTGATGTGAAATAACCCGGCGGTTTTAATGGCATTTTTAATAGGCTATCTGCAGACAGATCAACGACCAGGTCGACAGTGACATTTTCATAATTAGCTTTACCTTCATCACCGAGGGAAATAATAAAATTACCCAGATAACCTTCAATCTGCAGGTCTCGATTACCTACTGCTATGGTCGGCACACCCGGTTCTTCTGCGCCATTAGTTAAGATAAGCTGTGCGTGTAAATTTCCGTTCAGGCGTGAAGCAAACTCCTGCGCCTCTATGGAACCAATCACCGCCACTCTGCCACTAGAGCTATACTGAATCAGGCTAGTGGCTTGAGGGTTTAGTGATTCAACGGCTGACATGGCTAGCTTATTGGCATAAGCGTTAGGTGTTTCTTCTGATAACGAATTAAGCTCAGTCATAATTTTCAACCTGTGTTTTCATCAGTTTTGTTGGTCTTCAAGTCGATGTATTCGGCGTTTTCATCTAATGTTCTGGTGCTCGTGCTGGTATTTTTTTCTGCCACGGTTTTGTTATTATTTTTAAAATCATGCTGCTCGCTAACGCTGTCAACTTCGGCACTGTCAGAAATATTATTCTCAACGTCGTCACAATTATCTTCGACACTCTCATTTTCAATTATGTCATTATCAGTTAAGCTTTTTTCATGCTGAAGCAAGTCTTCGGCCTTACGTTGTGCCTGCAGTTCGATCTGGTGTTTCATATCTGCAGTTACAATGTCACCGAGTGATTCGAAGTGGGTAAAATCATCATCATATTCATCAAGACCATCACGAATATTAAAGACCTCACTGAGAAACAGTTTACGCAAGGCTAAGTTACGCAACTCTTCGCTAACACCTGGTGACAGAAAATCGGTGTAATCTGAATCTGCTGTCATGCTTTCGATGTCTGGCATATCGTCATCGCTTAAAATTTTTACTGCTGCCTGCTGCTTATCTTCAACAGTATTTTTTATTAACGTTTTATCTTCTGTGCTTTCATCAGATGTTGCAACATCAACTGCAATTGTTTGACTTTTTTGTTTGCTCTCATATTTGAGTTTTGACCAACGAGAAACAAAATTCACATCAGTATTTGAGACCTGATCCTGCAGATTAATTTTTGACCGGCTCATCTGTTTTGTGCCTCTGTTTTTTCTCTAAAATTATTATTTATGGCTTATTTTTGATTGACATTTTTTATGGCTTACTTTTTTCTGCCACCTTCTTCTCTAGCTGTTTTCCTTTCCAGTTCCATCGTTTGCGTTTTTTGAGCTGCTGAGGGCAATAATTTTCCAGTACGAAGGCTTCTGTCCATTGATAGATTTCAGGCGGTATATCTACCGCGAACACCTCTTCACCGCCTTCCAGGTATGCATGGGCTTCATCAAAGCTAAGGCTGACAATAAAAGGTTCGGGTTCATCGTTTTCCTCATCCTCACGCACAACGATAAAGCAGTGTGGCGTTGGTGACATCAGATTCTGGTAATAACTGTCACACTCATCAACGTGTAGGGTTACCTGGTAACCCGAACATTTTTTCAGCTGAACATCATCTTCGTTGTCGTCAATACGCGGTTCATCGAGAACTTTGTCAGTGTTGTCAACCATTACTCCGATAGCAGTCCATATGTAATCGACCCATTGACTGGACCTTGCTGGCTGCTTTTCCATAATGACAGTCACCGGAATGTGCTCAGGAAGATTTTTGGCTATTTGTTCATTCATCATAAAATACCGATTAGGTTTTGCCGTGATAAATATATAGTTTAATAATTTACGTTAAATTTTATGGAAAATTATTTAGCTAAAATGTGTATCGTTAATTCAGATGGCACTTTTAAAGATTTGAATCAATCGTTTACAGGTTATTGTTAAATGATCACCCGATACGAACCATTAACGAATCATCAATGAGTCATCAGTGAATTATCAAACAATCATAAAAATCAGGAGCAAGTTGCGTACCAGACTTAAAAATATTAATTTTGTCACTGCAAACCCATGTTTAAGCGTTTGCTTTAATGGTGCGGGAGATTTGTCGATAAATAATACTAATAACAAAATGCGACAAATTGTCTGTTTCCGATTTTAAAATTGAGACAAATTACCCCAGTGTTAAAAATAACCCCTCAATGTTCCACTAACCCCGTAAATCGATTAACCGTAGACAGATGCTGACTCTTAAGGCTTTTAACTCATCTTTAAAACAACTTACCCATGATCTATTAGAATAGGAACAGTACTTGCTATAAATTCCACATATTATCTATAAGTTCTACCTATAATTTTTCATGTTTACCTGTTTTTTTATTTAATATCGATTCATGTTTACTATTTATTTAGAGGGCCGAGGATGCAACAGAAATTCAACCAGCAATCGATTAAACAGAATGAGAAGATAAAACCTCAAGCCCAACTCACCGATCGATTTGGTCGAAAAGTCACCTATTTAAGAATATCTGTCACTGACCGCTGTGATCTGAGATGTGTGTATTGCATGTCAGATGATATGCAGTTTGTGCCCCGCGCCCAGCTGCTTACTCTGGAAGAAGTCGTGTGCATCGGTAAAACATTTGTAGACCTGGGTGTTAACAAAATACGCATTACCGGTGGTGAACCACTCACACGCAGTAACATCATGAAAGTATTTGAAGAACTGGGGCAGCTTGATGGTCTTAACGATTTAACCATCACCACAAATGCGAGCCAGCTGACTAGATATGCCAGAGATCTATATAATGCCGGTGTGACACGTGTCAATATCAGCCTGGACACCATCAGAGCCGATCGTTTTCATAAAATCACACGTGTCGGCAAACTGCACAAAACACTAGCCGGTATCGACGCAGCTTTAGAAGCCGGATTTAAAAAAGTAAAACTTAACAGTGTCATACTAAAAAACATGAACCATGATGAGGTCACCGACCTGGTAGACTTTGCACGAAATCGAGGCATGGACATTAGTTTTATAGAAGAGATGCCACTCGGTATTGTGAATGATCATGATCGCGCAAAAACATTTTATTCAAGTGATGAGATTCTTGCCGACTTACGACAGCGATATGAATTAATCGCCACCACGGAAAATACAGGTGGCCCTGCGCGTTATTATCAGATGCCCGACAGTGACTCGCGGGTTGGTTTCATCTCACCCCACAGCCACAATTTTTGTGATACCTGTAACCGCGTAAGACTCACTGCCGAAGGCAAACTACTTCTCTGCCTGGGGCAGGAACATTCAAAAGATCTTAGACATGTAGTGCGTGCTCACCCTGCAGGTTCTGCGGGTAATGATGAAGCCCTGCGTGAGGCGATTATCCAGTCCATGTTAATAAAACCGAAAGGCCATGATTTTGATCTGAAAACACATGAAGTGATTTTAAGGCATATGAATACCACGGGAGGTTAATGATGATAACTGAGATAAGAAAACAGAATTTATATAAACCCGAGATGACAAATGCCGGGCTTGACGCATCGGCTGCGGTCAATGCGGTTGATGAGTTTTGTAAAATTCGCACCAGTTACATCGCAGCTGAACGCCCACTGACAATCTTTCTTGATAAACGTGAAATCGTTACCGTAATGACACTTGGCACGCAACCTGAACTGTTGATACTTGGATGGCTGCGCAATCAGAACATGATTTCTGATATCGAAAATATTAAATCGATACAGGTCGACTGGGAGACCGATTCTGTTGCTGTAACCACACACCGAAAATTAGACAATCTGGATGAAAAACTTAATAAACGCACTATAACCACAGGCTGCGGCCAGGGCACTGTATTCGGCGACCTGATGGATAACATCGATAAAATATCTTTAGCTGAAACACAAATTAAACAATCAACTATTTATGCACTGTTAAAAAACCTTAATGATTACAACGAAGTTTATAAACGTGCAGGTGCGGTGCATGGCTGCGCTCTTTGCCAGCAGTCGGACATTATGCGTTTCGTGGAGGATGTGGGCCGCCATAATGCGGTTGATGCCATCGCCGGTCACATGTGGCTAAATCAGACTGATGGTTATGACAAAATTTTCTACACCACCGGCCGCCTGACATCAGAGATGGTGATTAAAGTTGCGCAGATGGGTATACCAATTCTTTTATCACGTTCAGGGGTTACGCAGATGGGCCGTGATCTGGCGCGCAAGGTTGGCGTGACATTAGTTGCGCGTGCCAAGGGTCGCCATTTCATGATTTATAATGGCACAGAATTTGTCGAGTTTGATGAGATAAACAAAACTGACGATGCAGGTAACAAAATTCAACAGCCGCATAGTAATCAAAGCAATAGCCCGCAATCCAGTAATCATAAACCCAAAGTTAACCAGCTCGGTACCTAACATGTCGGCTAACTTACAGACAGAGCCAGATAACGAACTGGTTTACATGAGCGTAAAACAGGTTGCAAATTACCTGCACCTTAATGAAAAAAAAATCTATGCGTTGTTATCTGAAAATAGAATACCCGCCACAAAAATAACCGGAAAATGGATGTTTCCACGTGAGCTCATCGACAAATGGATGTTTGACTCCTCACATGGTGGTCTGCTCACAGACAGACTTATTTTAGCCGGCAGTGACGACCCTCTGCTTTATCGAGTGGTGTTAGAGTACGCAACAGAAACCGGCCCCTATGCACTCATCAGTTACAGCCCAACCGGTACACAGTTAGGTTTAAATTTATTAGAATCACGTCGAGTTGATGTATGCGGTATTCACTGGGGGCCAGACAGTGAAAGTCATATTCGCCACCCGGCTTTACTCAAGCAACACTCTGATGCAAAAAACTGGGTACTCATACACGCTTTTAAACGTGAACAGGGATTAATGATCAGAAAAAATTCAGGCGTTAAAAAACAATCTATCGAAGACCTTTTCAAATGCCCGCTACGCTGGTCACGACGTCAATCAGGCGCGGGTGCACAGCGTTTTTTAATGGAACAGTTAAGCCAGTATAATTTAAATGTCGACGACCTTAACTGTGTGACCGAGACATTATCAGAGCGAGAGGCGGCAGCGTCTATCGCTATGGGAAAAGCTGATATCGCCCCGGGTGTACGCGCAGCAGCAACGGAATATGGGCTTGATTTTATTCCTCTTGGCTGGGAGTCTTTTGATTTGGCCATACCCAGACAAATATGGTTTCGGCGATTATTTCAGACATTAATAAACCGACTCAAATCACCTGCCTGCCAGCAGCAGGCTGAAAGCCTTAGTGGTTATGATTTAAGTAATACAGGTGAGCTTATCTGGGGAGATGAGTAATATGTTAAAGGTTGTCTTTGGGGGGAAAAAATAAAATGCACTAAAATGTAGGGAACATTTTGAACGTACGTTAGTGCGGTCCTGAAAAGTCGAAGCGCAGGAGCGTGTAGTAAATGTACGCTACTGGACGCAAATAAAAATAGAAAAGCAGGCTTTAGTTGTAGTTGTTTATATCTGATCTGACTAATATCGTTTATGATCTGTCTTAATCGGACATTATCTTTATTTTACTGCATCAGCTTCATGAGAATTTGATTTCTGTGGTTTCGCCTTTATCTCGTTCCCATGCTCCTGCGTGGGAATGCATAGGTTTCGATGTACTAACCCACACTCAGTTCGCGCTCAGGTACAGAACTTTTTCCATCTTTTAA
>JAPHSS010000028.1 GCA_026195255.1 Gammaproteobacteria bacterium
AGGGCCTGATTTCGAATGGGTGCCTTGTGTTTTACCCTTTAGAACCAGACCTGGCAAGTCTGTAGAGCGAGTGCGGCTATTTTAACCGGACACTAGTGATGCTCCCGCGTGGGAACGAGTTATATTTTCGGTTTTATCTGCTTTTGACTTTTTATACTTTAAGTAAATCTCTGCTGATATATCAGGTGTTCTTTGTTTCATTTATTTGCAGAATTTTCTTAAATTGTAATTTCAATGACTGAAATTTTTCCCCAGGCAATTCGTTTCAAAAGCAAGATGCTTAAGAAAACCATTTATATCATGGTTTGAAGAGTCTAACTCATACAATGTATCCGCAAGCATTCTCTGTTCTTTGGGGTCTGCCGATAAAATTAATTTTATAACCGAATGATTATCTATTTTGTGAGACACACCATCAGTAATAATTTCCCACTCTTCAAGTGGTAAATTTTTAGTTCTAAAAAACTTCGACAGATAAGCCGTAGTCAATTTACTAAGAGGCACTTTATTATATTTCAACTCCATTTTTGATATACTTCCACTACAAAAAATTTAAGTTCAGGTTTATAAATACCTGTTGATGTTGATGTTGCTCTTTCTAGTTGTATCACTACGTATTTATAATACCATGTAACTTACAATACATACTCATACGAACAGGGTATTCATTAGTTAATACATTATACCAGTCGCAACTTATTAACAAACTTTAATAACGGACATATCACGTCCGCTTTAGAGGCAAACAACGACTTACGACCAGCCAGATGTTTTGGCTGTCTATTTCATGTCCATTTCCCATTTTAAATTAAAAAGACAATTGTTAATTACCTCAACTTTACCAGGTTATATTTGAATACATTAACAACTGTAATGGAATAGTGAGGCATACTGCGACTAAAAGACTAGATACCTAATCTTTAGCAGAATACTAAAGCTGTAATTCACTGTGACTGGAAACAACATAAAAGACATAAGTATTTTTAAATAACTGTATTCGATTTTCTTTTTATCAATATCCAAATTTCATATCACTTCTAATTATAAAAATAACACTAATAAAATTACTTATCGATACGCAACTAATAAACATTGAAGATGAGAATTTAATTAACTCCATAGATCAATTTATAAAAAACGGGACAATAGGTATTAGAATAGTGTTTCATTAATAATATTAACGAGAACACCTTTAAAAACTCACACTACTTCCCTCAGCTACGTTTAAATACCGCCCCTTATACAATATCAGTCAGCAAACCTCATCCCTTCGATTTTTTATGTAAAATATCAAACTGTTTTAGGGATGATCTATTCTTAAAAATATTGATATAATATTTGTTATATAACATCCCTTCACTCACTACTCACAGGCATTTCAAATGGAATACAGAAAATTAGGCCAAACTGGTTTAGATATTAGTGTTATAGGTCTTGGCACCATGACCTGGGGCATGCAAAACACTCAAGAAGAGGGTTTTGAGCAAATGGATTACGCCCTTGAAAGAGGTATTAATTTTTTCGATACTGCAGAGATGTATGCAGTGCCCCCTAGTAGCGAAACCTGTGGTGCCACTGAAACCATTATTGGAAACTGGTTTGCCTCACGTTTAAACCGCGACAAAGTTATACTCGCATCTAAAATAGCCGGGCCAGGCCTGCCCTGGATAAGAGACGGTGACAGCATTATTGATGAAAAAAATATTAAACTTGCTGTTGAGGCTAGCCTGAAAAGATTACAAACTGATTATATCGATCTTTATCAATTACACTGGCCTAACCGGGGCTCATATCATTTTGGACAAATATGGGAGTATGCTCCAAAATTTGATAAACAAGCTGAAGAAGATAATTTTTTAAGTGTTTTACACACAATGCAGACATTAATCGATGACGGAAAAATACGCCATATCGGTTTATCAAATGAAACCGCATGGGGAATGACTAAATGGTTACAACTAGCAGAACAAAACGGCCTGCCCCGTATGGCTTCCATTCAAAATGAATACTCTCTATTATGCCGTCACTTTGAACCCGACCTTAGTGAAATAGCCATACATGAAAATTGTGGATTACTCGCCTGGTCGCCTCTCTCCAGGGGCACAATAAGCGGAAAATACCTTGATGGTGCTCGCCCTGAAGGCACACGTTTAACGCTTGACCCGCGTGTAGAACATCGTGAACACCCGCGCACAGATGCTGCTATAAAAGATTATATTAAATTAGCCAAAGAACATAAGCTGGATGTTTGCCAGATGGCACTGGCTTTTGTGAATAATCAGCCATTCGTAAACTCGACACTGATTGGTGCAACAAACATGCAGCAACTCAAAAACAATATTGACTCTATAGACCTTAAATTATCAGAAGATATTTATGAAGGGATAAATAAAATTCGCCGCGGTAACCCAATGCCTTATTAAGCTTTAATTATCGCCGGCTTAGTCATACTTACTGTCTTTCCATTCACGTAATGCAGCAAATATTTGCCAGTTATGATGTAAAGCAGAACCCGCAAATGATTCAGCTGCCTGCTTAACTAGTGGTTGCTGCAACCTTACAAAGGGGTTTGTTTTGAGTTCCAGTGCAAGACTACCTGGCACGGTAGATATACCCTGCTCCTGCTTTTTCATTTCTGTTTCGTCACGTTCAATAATATCTCGACTCTCTGGCTCTACCCACTTTGCAAACCCCAGATTATCAACTGTATACTCATGGGCACAATACATTAATGTGTCATCAGGTAATGCCATTATTTTTTCAATCGATGCCGCAAACATTTGCGGGGTTCCGCTGAAAATTCGTCCACAGCCCGCACCAAATAACAGATCACCACAAAACACCCGTTCTTCACCATAATAAGCAAGATGATCAAGTGTGTGCCCGGGCACAGATATAACCTCAAAACTAATATCTAACTCCGGCAGCTTTACCACATCACCTTCATTGACCTTTTGGGTTATTAAATCAGGCACCGGCAGATCAATACTGAGTTTGTTTTCTGATGGATCTCTAGCAGGCCCAATAACGCTAATTTGAGGGTACTTTTCTAACAGCTCAGCTACACCGCCTGTATGGTCATAATGTTGATGAGTAATAAGAATAGCCACGGGTTGTAGATTGTTTTCCTGCAGATGCTTGATTACCGGCTTTGACTGCCCCGGGTCTACCAAAGCCACTTGTGGCAGCTTGTCTCGCTGTATCATCCATATATAATTATCTGAAAATGCGCGTATAGGGGTAATATTTAACATCAGTTTCTCAATGGGAGATATGAACAGGAATAGTGTATGCTATGCATTTTAACCTTATAAAGAACAAGTTACACAATGAAAGTCGTCTCTTTTAATACCAATAGCATTCGCATGCGCCAGCATCAACTTGAGCAACTCATAAAAACACATTCCCCCGATGTTATAGGCATACAGGAAACCAAAGCACAGGATGCCGATTTCCCGGTAGATATGATCGAATCTCTGGGTTACCAATGTGCATTCCATGGACAGAAAACGCATTACGGCGTAGCCCTGCTGTATAAACATAAGCCCCTGGAAATTACTAAAGGTTTTACAACTGATACCAATGAATCTCAGCGGCGTTTTATAACCGCGAGGTTTGAAATAGACGGTCATATATTAACGATTATGAATGGTTATTTTCCACAGGGCGAGAATATAAACCACCCTACCAAATTTCCTGCCAAGAAAAAATTCTATGAGGATTTAAATCATTTATTAAATACTCGATACACGGCAGATGACAATATTATTCTTATGGGTGATATGAATATTGCTCCACTCGATCTGGATATAGGTATAGGTGAGGACAATGCTAAACGCTGGTTAAAAACCGGAAAATGCAGCTTTTTACCCGTAGAAAGGCAATGGATTAATACTTTGTATAACTGGGGCCTGGTTGACACCTTTCGCGCTCTGCACCCTGATGTAGACGATCGTTTTAGCTGGTTTGACTATCGCAGCAAGGGTTTTGAAAAAGAGCCTCGCCGTGGCTTACGTATAGACCTGATACTGGCGACAGAAAAGCTGGCCAGACAATGTACAGATGCCGGCATCGACTACGAAGTAAGAGGCATGATAAAACCTTCAGATCATTGTCCCATCTGGTCTGAATTTGAACTATAAATAGAGTAACTATTCGGCTTAACTGACATGAATAATTTTTATAAAAACTAGAAGCATCATTTATAATGGATAATCCTCTAAAAAGCTCACGCTGCCGTCTTATGGGCCTGTCACTGATATTGTTAATCAGTGTGATTCTGATGTTATTCAAAGTAATCCCCCTGCTTTTAAAGCCGACTATGCTTAGTCACGTGCTGGACGCAGGTGAACTGGTGATAGTTACCCGTAATAGCTCCACTACCTATTACGAAGGCCCAAATGGTAAGACCGGTTTTGAATACGACCTTGCGAAACGTTTTGCGGAATCCCTGGGCGTTGAACTGAGAGTTATTACCAGTGATAACCTGCATGAAATATTTGAAATTCTAAATACAGGTAAAGCTCATTTCGCAGCAGCCGGATTAACCATTACCGAATCACGTAAAGAATATGTTCGCTTTGCCCCAAGTTATATGGATGTTACCGAGCAACTCATTTATAACAATCAGTCGTATCGCCCGAGAACCGCAGAAGATCTTGATGACGGTATATTAGAAGTGATAGACGGCTCGAGCCATGTAGAAAGTTTAATAGAATTAAAAACAAAATACCCCGAACTGAACTGGAATACCCATAAAAATATTGATAGTGAACAGTTACTGTATCTGGTCGAAAATCAGCTAATTGATTATACGGTTGCCGATTCAAATGAAGTTTCTCTTAACCAGCGATTTTTACTTGAATTACGTGTCGCCTTTGACATATCAAAACCAAAAAAATTAGCCTGGGCTTTTCCTAAAATTAAAGACTCCAGCTTATACGACAAAGCCATGAGTTTTTTCTGGCGTAATTTAAACGACGGTGAAATCACACACCTCATTGAAAAACATTATGGCCACGTAGATAAGTTTGATTATGTAGGTAACCGAATTTATAAACGACATATTGCAACTCGTCTAAGTAAGTATCTTGACATGTATCACGAAGCGGCCGATAAATATAATCTGGACTGGAAATTGTTAGCCGCAATGGGTTATCAGGAATCTCACTGGAACCCGAAGGCTGTTTCACCTACCGGGGTTCGTGGCATTATGATGTTAACACGTCAGACTGCTGGTTTATTAGGTGTGAAAAATAGACTCGACCCAAAAAGCAGTATCTTTGGTGGCGCCAAATATCTTGATAGAATTCGTCGCCGATTTCCTGAAGAGTTAAAGGAACCCGATAGAACCTGGTATGCCATGGCGGCATATAATGTAGGTTATTACCATGTCAGAGATGCACAGAAAATTGCTGAGCAACAGGGAAAAGACCCAAATAAATGGACTGATTTACAAACAACATTGCCATTATTGGCGCGCAAAAAATGGTATAAGAAAACAAAATATGGTTATGCACGTGGCTGGGAACCGGTGAAGTATGTTACAAATATTCGCCGTTATTATGATCTTCTAGAATACCAGCTTTCACCGGATAAAAACGGCAGAACCAAAGATGAGGAACATGAAGTGTTTTCTATAATGCCTTCGGTTTTATAACCACATAGAATATTTTATGCGTTAACACTTTATTACTTTATAAACGTCTAAGTAATAACTCACGAATCTCTTCATCCGTCATTACAACCGGGTTAGTTTTCATACTACTACCCCGACTATTCATTATTACTTTATCCAGACCTGCCTCAGTCAAACCAAACTCACCCAGTTTTGGTAATTTCATGGTTTCTGTCCAAAGCTGCAAAGTGCCACATAACGCCTGCCATGATTTATGTTTATTATGGCGACGTTGTTGTGTAATAACATCACCCAAATTAGCATACTTATCTAACGCCGGATTAGCCGAATCACGTTGTAACATAATATGAATATTCATATCGGCGGCTTCGGATATTAACGTGCCACAAACAACACCATGGGGAACAGGATAAAAAGCCCCTAAAGGTGAAGCTAAACCATGCACTGAACCCAGACCTGTTTGTGCAAGACAAATACCTGACAACAAAGAGGCATAAGCCATTTTATCCTGCGCTTCATCTGTTACTTCATGGTTATACAGTGCCAGAAGACTGTCTCTAACTGCCTCAATGCCACTTAAAGCCAGAGCATCTGTCATGACGTTTGAAGCGGTTGATACATAAGACTCAATCAACTGTGTTAATGCATCCATGCCATTAGCAGCAATGATATTTTTCGGACAGGTGTTTAATAATTCCGGGTCTATTACTGCATACTCCGCAACCAGTTTGTCATCTCTAAAAGATTTCTTAAAACCATTTTCCCCCTGCACACTCAGTACAGCATTTTTGGTTGCTTCAGAACCTGTGCCTGCGGTAGTTGGCACCGCAATAAAAGGTACTGCGGGGCCGTTATACGTTAATTCAGGCCCCACACCTTCAAGAAAATCCATAACTGAATGATTGACTTTTAATAAGCCTGCAATCGCTTTAGCTGCATCAAGCGCACTGCCACCACCAATACCCAAAACCACATCAATCGCATGATCTTTAAACTCACTCACAATAGTGTCAACTAACTCAGGTGAAGGCTCACCCGGAATTGAGCAACGTTCGAGCTGAATGCTATTTTCATCAAATGCAGATTTTAATTCTGAATAAGTTAAACTCGACTCAAATGAGCGCGCCCCTGTAACCAGCAATACACGATGGCCATATAACAAACAGAGTTCTGGCAATTGCCTGACTGAGCCTCTGGAAAATATAATTCGGGGTAAACGTGCGATAGAAAAATCAAATAAATTCATAAGCTTGATTGTAGTTCAGATAGTCGTAAAAACACAATAAATTCAGGTTATTACAGTTATGTTATGATTACCATATGTTAGATATGAACTAAAGAATTCATCTGTACTTGATTATGAACATTTCAAAATTAATTTTTTTCCCAATTCAAGCTGATAAAAGCATTAATTACGAGCTGTTACTAAAAACATTAATCGACTCAAAATTTATAAATGACGATAAACAGCACGTTAATCAGTACCTGCCAGGTGATAATTTTTTAAGTTTAATTACTTTTTTAGGTTGTTCACCTAATATCAACCTGCAGCCGTTTGAGGGTGAGAACCACTGTTTTATTTCAGTTATTAAACAAACTTCGGAGCCAGAGTGTCTGGGTTATACACAAACCGTTAACCCTAAATGTCCTGTCTGTAAAAAACGCATCAGTGACTGGAAAAACCCGGGCTGGCAAAAAACCGGGCAGCTATGTCACTGCGATAAATGCCAGAATCAAACTTTATATTCTGAGCTTAACTGGAAACATGAGTCTGGGTTTGCCCGTTGTGGTTTTGAAATCAGTCACATATATCCACATGAAGCGGTTCCAACAGATCAGTTATTAAATATCCTGAGTGGTTTTTCTGGGTTTGAGTGGAATTATTGTTACACTACAAATTGAATAATTCATTTATCAAAATGTAGCTACATATTTAAGCTTAAGCACATTTTCCTCACTGAAAAACAAATAGTCTAGAACTGTGAATATTACATAAGCTGGAAAAAAACAGGCTAAACGCTGCTGCTTAGTGCTCTACCCCTTATTAATACCAGCAGAAACTGAACATTATTACACACCAGTCCACCAACTAATTAGCTCTCAGGCAGAGCATGTTCAAAAACGCGCCAGACGTTTTTAGTCAATAGCCCATAAATAAAATAAATTGGAAAATCTTCAAAGAAATGCCACCCCGCTAAAACAATGCTTTAAATTATCAGTTGCATTGGTTTAGACTTTTATCCCCTCTGGAGCTAGCCAAAATATTTTTCCATCGAGGGGTAAAATTACAGGGATGTGCCCTATTATCTCGTTCCCATACTCCAGCGCGGGAATGCATAGGTTTCGATGTACTAGCTCATACTCTGTACGCATTCAGTCGCATAACTTATTCCATATTTTAAAATACAGCGAGTCAAAACCCGGCCATGTAATAAACGAGAAGCTGCTGAGTTATTTATTCCCGTGTCGCAGTAAACAACGTATTGCTTGTTCTTATAAAAGGAATCAATTTTTTGTGGTGTGAACTACTGGTGACAGGAGAGAAAATGTTGTTGGGTATGTGTTACCTGGTTAGCTAT
>JAPHSS010000024.1 GCA_026195255.1 Gammaproteobacteria bacterium
ATTTGTTAAAGGTGTGCCTCGGCGTGATTTTACCTGAGCAGTGACAACTCTTAACTCATTCTGAAATTTAGACTGCATTACTTGATAAGACCGCATTGCCTTTTGTTTGGCTAATGCCTTGCTTGCTGATTTTGCGGTAACTGCTTCACGATAATTCATTAGCGCAGCCTGGTACTCTTTAACAGATCCTGCAAAACCACCAACACGATTTGCATACATGCTAGTCGACGCACCCATAAGACCAATGTTGTAATCTTTTAAGCCCGCAGTTAGTTCAGACAGTGCAACAATATTATTTCCACCATATGAGAGAGACAAGTTTGTCACGTCGCTGCTAGCCAGCATAGGTGATAATTGAGTTAGTATGTTTCTATTTTGAGGTGAATCATCACCTAGCAAATAGGGTTTATTAGGTGAAAGAATAGCTGAGGTTGAATTATTAAAACCAAAAATTTGATCAATATTTATATTGCATTGGTTTTGTAATGCTAAAGGGCTCAATGATTGGTTACAAATTATGATTTCACTCATGTAAATATCCTTTTTATACAGGGTCTTCTATGTGTATTAAGAGGGCAGCGCCACTCTGGCTTCATGCTGTCGGTTTCAGCTTGCATATAATATTAGATAACATTTCATTTTGGTATCAGATTAATCTGAAAATGTAATATTTGTCGGATATTAACAAAAACATCTTAAAACCGTCGCACCTGCATACCTGTAGCTGAAACCCAATGACCTTAACTACCTAAAAAATAATCCTCAATTGATCAAATAACAAACAAAACCCCCTATAAAACAACACTAACTAGCTAATTATCAAAGAAAATGGCTCTAACCGCATGACGCAATACTTAATAAACACAAATTAACCTATAGCCAATTATTAAGGGGTGTGGAAGAATATCTTAAATTATAGGAATACCTTAATTAAGGAGAAAATTAGATATGGACGCTATTACAGACAAGCTAGAAAAACATCAAAACCTTGTGTCTAGCATTAATCAGCCTTTGGCTGTAATTGGACTTGAAAAAGCAGGTCAGAAAATGGCAGGTAAGTTGTTAACGCCTGCAGTATGGGCGTTGAATTATGCCGTTAATGACAAGCTGCCCGATAAAGTAGATGCAGGCATATTTGGTGTCGGTTTATTAGGTGGTGCAGCAGGGCCAGCTTCTATTGTTACAGGCGTCGTAAAAGCTGTAGTTGATGATGACACGGATCAGAGGCTCAAGGCTGTGCGTAATGATGAAAAGCCAGAACATAGAAGTAGTATCAAGGCGGCTTATCACTTTGGTTCAGCGCCAGCGGGTATTAATGCACAGACAATAGCCAGTATGGGCGGCACTGCCTGGCAGCATCCTAACGGGCTATGGGTGTACATAACAGTTGGAGAAGATTTGCTTGTTGCTAATTTTAAACCTCAAAAAGCGACTCGAGTTTATAGGCCAGTGTGGCCTCTTATACCTATGGGTGGCGGTAAATTCAGATATACGGCTAAAAGATAATGATTAAACAATATATCTTTATAATTTTAATGCTCTTTTCTACAACGTCTTGCTCGGCAGAGAATGACTTTGATAAATTATGTGGTTACTTTAAAGAGTTGTCTGCATCTAGCGATAAAGCGTCGATGAATAAAGCTCAAAAACTTAAATTTATTAATGACAGGGTACTAAAAGAGCTAGACGATACCAGCAATGCTAAACAGGCCTGGGACGTGATTGTTTATGCTGTACCAGAAGAACGTTACGAAATTTTTAAATCAACAACGACAGAGATACTTGGAACAGATTGGAGCTGTAAAGAAATGCAGGAACTCATGCCAGTTACCGGTGAGTAGCCAGGCTTAAATCCACTCTGTTATCGATAAACAATTGATATTATTCTGATCAGCATTATTAAATATTGCTGATTGAATAATGACATTAATTTCACGTATGTTTGTTTGTTGATTAAAGATTACAAAATCCAGTTCCATTCCATATTTTAACTGCCTGTCAATTCTTAACCATCGGCTTCTGGTTATATTCTTTCCATTGAAGCTATCAACTCTACAGGCGTAATTCGACTGGCCTGCGTCATAGCATTGAACCTTTGCGCTATGGTCTCTGCTTTCTGCTGAAATAATTGTATTATTGACGATTTCAGACAGAGCAGATTTATCGGCATTAAAACACCTGGGTCTCAATTCAAGCTGTTTAACATTATTAATGTACAGCTCGTAGTATTCAAATAAATTGCCTTTGTCTGTCTTTTTAATCCAGTCGCTGCTTAATGTATAAGTGTAATTGTGGTTAGAGTGTGAAGCTCTATTTTCCTGAGTGTTTAGTTCAGCAACAGGTAGTGAGTTTGAAAAGTAGTTGGAGTTAATAGCAATGAAGTTTTTAATGTTGCTTTCAAATGCAAAAGAAAAGAAAGTAATGACAACAAATATAACAAATGAGATGGCGGCTATAAAATCGTTATAATTAGATTTAACCAGTGGATATGATAATGACATGGCCACAAGAAAGAGACCGATATAAGCAGATAAAAGATACGCCTCTGATAGCATATACAAATCTGCAAAGTAGAGAAAATATGGCCATACTGATAAAAAAGTTACACCAAAAATAGAACCGATAATGACTCGAGTGTAGGTAGATTTTTCATTCTTGAATACATAGCCAAGTAATATGACTAATATAAGTAGGCTAATGATTTGCATCTATTCTGTTTTATTCCCAAAAGAATTATATTTAGCATCTTACCAACTGGCTTCACAGCAGAGCAAGCTCTTGTTATATCAATAATTAACAGGGGCATAGCGAAATTGTTTCTAATATTAAAGAGAATTGATCTCTGGCATCTAATTATTATGGCGCCTAATTATTAGAATATTTTATTAATATTGAATATGACTAATAACACCACACCAATACCCATTAAATAAAGCCCAAACTGAGGGTTGTAACTTAAGCTTTGAGTTGGAAACTGGTTTTCAAGTTCTTCAAGCACATCTTCTGAAACAGGTAATATCCATTTTCGTATAATAAACTGAAATAAACCTGCTGCTATAAAAAGCATAGGGAAAACAATATCAAGGTTATCCTGGTACCATTCTCGTTCAACGTTCATATAAGCTTCATCCTGAAGCCCCAGAAAAAAGTCAGGTTGTTGTGTTGTTGGTGCGCTCTTTTCCGGTGCATTACTCATAATAGTTTGTGTGATTCAAATTGAT
This sequence comes from Gammaproteobacteria bacterium, assembly GCA_026195255.1. GTDB lineage: Bacteria > Pseudomonadota > Gammaproteobacteria > SZUA-229 > SZUA-229 > SZUA-229. The sequence goes on from JAPHSS010000024.1 coordinate 3,222, forward strand.
GTTTTGTTATTGTTTTTAGCTAGCAGTGCAATCACCAGCGCTCACTTTACGCAATTCAAGCACCTTATCTATCTTAACCTGGCCTTCATAGTCTATCGCAAATCCATCTAAAGCTTTAGCACTGTAAGACCCGGTAAATTTAATAAATATATTTTCGTAAGGTTTTGTTGTTAACTTTTCGTGCGTATTTACAAGATGAGATAGTAATTTTTCTGAGCCTGTAACCCAGTAAGTATCTTTCTTATTGCAAGGCTGAAATACATTAACTTCAACTCCATAAACATAGTATCCAGCGTGTGTTGATGTTTTGTTACTCACGTCTGCCTGTGTATTACAGGCCTGTAGTAATAACACAAAAGATATTACCACAACATAATTTTTAAGTCTTTGCATGCTTGTGTCTCAGTTAACGTTATTTAATCATGGTACCTGGGTTAATTATGGCATTATTACTATTATGTATCCGAAGGTGTACGTGCTGCAATCGAGTCTGGTCATTTTGATGTTAATGAGTGCTCTTAATCTCTATAACTTCCTGTAATGTATAAGTGTTTTCTGGTTCTGTTTCTAAGTTGTCTGCAAAATAAATAAGATAGTGACCAGGTGATTTAAAAATAACCTCGATAGTTTTTCTTGAATCTCGCCATGTCGCGCCTTTCAATGTTTTAATATTGAACTCCAGTTTGCTTGCTGAATCAAACTGAGCCTGAGGCATGGTTTCTACAGACTCTTCATTGTCTTGTACTACAAACCACTCATTATCTGGCGTTTTAATAGACAGGCATTTAGGTTTATGTTCTGGCAAATGTATAAGTAGTGTTCCATTAGTCAGCGCCTTTTCATCAATAAAAAATGTTCTCGACCCTGTTTGTTTATTGTTTGATTTTTGTTGTAATGAACATGAAGCCATTAAAGTAATACAAGCGAGTAGAATTAATTTCATGATATTCATTTCGTTACCTTAGAACTGTAAATGAAAATGAGGAGGTGTAGTTTCAAGTATAATGGTTGAAAAATACGTGCAGAGCACAATACTTTCTAATATTAGAAGAAATTATGGTCTGGTACCAATTAATTATAACTATAATTTATATATTTAAAAACATTAAAAACCACTAATAGTATGAAACCCGTCATCATAAGAAAGGCACTAAATTCAGGTTGGTATAGAGAGCTTTGCGATGGAAACTGATCTTCCAGATTTGAAATTACATCATCAGAAATTTATAGTTTATAAATTTATTCATGCTTGTGTAGTAAATAATAAAATAACGTTAGAGTTTTGTAATGGCTAGTTTGCGCCAAAAAAGCTGCCAGACTTGAGGTGATGATACATACGTACAAAGGTGGTGACTGATAAGCTATGGCCTCGTTATTCATCGTTAAGCCCACGACTACCATTAGTGCTGCCATGAATGCTAGAGCCGATGACAGTAGAATAAACCAGCGCTGTAAATTTTTCTTACCGCGAGTAATGAGTATAGCTGGTGGAACTATGCATATAACCGCTAGCAAGATAACAAGAAATTGACCACCTGCCTTTTGACTCATTTCCCAATCGTCACCAATAATTGTCATAACTGGTGCAAAGAATGTTATAAAACTAGCAATAAGTAAAATATTGACAGCAATAAAACTTGCAATGCCCGGAGGGAAAATAACAACCTGTTGCCTCTGCTTAATGCTTTCTACTAGCTTTTCAAGCTCAGAAAAATGAGCATTTTCTTTTTCACTTACCATGTTTCAAATTCTTCTATAATCGCAATACCCATTTCGGGAATGCGGTTAGGAGAACGGATTATTCCGCTTGAGGCACTACCGGCAAAACTAAATGCGGCACCCATTGCATCTTTCAGTTGCAGTCTTACACTGCTGCTAATTTCAAGATTACTATATCTTTTAGGGTACTTTCCAGCATTTACAAACATTTTAAGCGCCTTGTTACTTATACCAGGGTTTTGTGCACGAATTAGTTCTTCTGTAAGTCTTTTTCGTTCATGTCGTGTAAGTTGTTTAAGAACTTCCTTAAAACTTTTTCCAGTAGATTTACTAAGGTTAAGTGCCATTTTAACTGTCGCACCCGCAGCAGCTACACCACCTGCAACTGAAACAATATCAAGAACAGTTGTTGTGCTGTTATACCATGCTTGCGAGTCAAGCCAGGCATTCATTTCACTATTACCATAATCTGTTTCATTATAAAGTCGATATGCTGAGTTTGCACACTGAGCTGATGAGGCTGTTGCAGCACCCCATGCGAGTATAGTGATAGCTGCGCTAGTACCACCTGAAACGGGTATAGCGGCGGAGCTACCGCCAACTGCAATCCATGAAAGTACTGCTGCACCGCAACTCAAGCCAGTACTGGCAAGTTCAGAATAAAAACTCGAATTATCCTGCCTGTTAACTTCAAGGTTCTGCCCTACGATCTTTTCCTGTTTCTCTTTTGGCTTGATGACAACTGTTAACTTATTGGCCATACACATTGGAGGGTGAGGGCGTAATTCAATAAGTTTATTTCCATCATAAAAGACTATGCGACTGCTCTGTAATTTAGGAATTTTATTTATTCTTGCGAACAGTTTTTTTCTATCTATCTGTTCAAGTAAGTTAATTTTTTGGTTTTGATGAATAGCTTGAGGTATAGCAGCCAATGTTTGCTTCCTTGTGTGTACCCACCATGGGCGTAATAAAAAAAGGGCAGAGTATAGAGGTTTCGATTACTGATGAAATCTATGCTCTGAAACTTTATATTCCATACATATTAAAAGAAAGCTAATCGCTTAGGTATCAGATTAATCTGAAAATGCGATATTTGACGATTATTTGCAAAAATACCCAAAATGCCTACAAGCCAGCATGTCTGTGGCCGGTACCTTATGGTCTCAAACTAATGTAACAATCTTATGTGTAGTTGATCAAAAAACACCTAAAACCCCTTATAAAACAACACTAACTCACTAATTGTCAAAGAGATTCAAGTACATAATGTATGGTTATTGCTGATTTTGTGATAATGTTGATAAACCCTTGTAAGTAGCGCTATATCTTTACAGCCTGAGAAAGCAGAAATAATTTGCCACAGGTATTGCAGGTGGTTTAGGATAAAACTTCATATAAATATATCTCTATTCAAGGATGAAAAGTGTCAAACCAAAACTTACCGTGAATGGATAAAACCTTGTTATGGTTATACGAATAGCCCACCAAATATTAGTGCGATGACGATAGCAGGTACAGGTACAACTGTATGGCATCACCCAATAGGTATATGGGTTTATGTGACAGATACAGAGAATCACCCAGTATTTGACTATAAACCGGTTAACCCAACAGTAGTATATCGTCCTAAAATTCCATTTGTTAAAAGTAGAACTGGTGGTTATCTCTGGAATAGTTATAAGAAATAATATATGAAAACTTTATTACGAATTATTACTGTATTTTTTTTATTTGGCGCACTAGTGTCATGTAGTAGCACAAATGATTTTACTACCATGTGCGGTTATTTTGACGATTTAGAAAAAGAATTACAGACAAAAGAGCTAAGCCCGGATCAGAAGTTCACTTTTATAAACGACAAAGTAATTAACAACTTAGCGGAAGGAAGTGCTGCTCGTGAAAGCTGGAATGCAATTGTAGGCTATGTAAAAGTAGAAGGGCGTTATGCCTTATTTAAAAGTGCGGCTGAAGCCACAATAAAATCAGACTGGCATTGCGACTCTATGCGGGTTCTGCTAAAAGACATCTAAGTTTAAAACCACTCTATCGGTGTGACGCAGTTTGCCGTTTTATCAGCAACCTCATTATACCTGGCAGTCTTAAAAATTGACTCTGTTAGTTTCAGGTCTCGTTGGTTACCATTCTGCATTACAAAATCCAGTTCAAGTAAATAGTTAGTCTCTTTATTTGCACCAATCCAGCGTACTCGTGTAATGCCTGAGTCATCACTGATTTTTACTCTGCAAGCATAGTCATGTTCATTCCAGTTGTAGCACTGATAGCTTGAGGTTTGATTCTCCTGATGAATGCTAGACATACCTTCAATAATCTTACTCGTACTGTATTTCTGCTTGTTGTTACAGCCAGGTCTGAATTCGATGATTGAGCTAGTAGTGTTTTCAGCTGTATAAAAGGGCAGGTCAGTTCCTGTGTGTTTCTGTTCTTTCCAGTGTTCAGGAATTAATACAGAATAAGCATTAGTTGGTGAGTTAATTTTTTTAGTTAGCAGCTCAGTTTTATCATAGCTTGAAACCAGCGACCCAGAAAAAAAACCAGAATAGTCGGCGATTTTGTCTTTAATGGGTATGTCAAAAATAGAACTCAGAGTCCATAAAATTAAAAATAAACCGATAGTCACTATCTGAATAACTTCGTATAACTTAATCTCAACAAGCGCTCTGGCTAGCAGCAAAGACACCGCAACCATAACGACAAAACTTACTTGAATATAGGTTTTAGACCAGTTGAGTAACTGTGCGTAGTAAAACACATAAGGCCATATAACAAAGTATGAGATACCCAGAACTGAGCCAGCAATAAGCTTTACCTCAACTCTTTCTACCTGCTTAGTGGTTTTGCCAAAAATCAAAATGGCTAAAATGAGTAAAACAATTTCCATTAAACACTATTCTAATTATTAGTTAGTCTGTGGTGGCATTGTAGCATTCATACCGATGCTCAGGCAGTTATCCAATAGTTGGCTGCAGGTAAAGAAAAGAATATATAATTTCATGTCTAAAACAGTGTTTGCCCGACATCTCAGTTAGCCCCAATCCCGTCATACCAGCATGCATCTGAGCCCGTCATACCCGAATGCTTCTGTCGGGTACCCAGTGACCTTAACTACCTAAAAAATAATCTTCAATTGATCAAAAAACAAACAAAACCCCCTATAAAACAACACTAACTCACTAATTGTCAAAGAGATTCAAGTACAAAATGTATGGTTTTTGCTGATTTTGTGATAATGTCGATAAATCATTTCAGAAAACATAAAACGGCTTAGCTAACGGAAGCTAGAACTATAGGTAGAATCAGTTATAAGGAATAACCCCTGAATCAACAGCAGGGGATGACATGATATGAGTAGTGAAGGAATAAATGAATTAAAGTTACGTTTACGTGACTTCGCAGAAGCTCGCGACTGGGACCAGTTGACGTGCATGGATGCACTAATGCCGCGGGTGCATGGATGCACAGGAGCGGCCCACTCGCCCAAAAACCTCTCTATGGCCCTCAGTGCCGAAGTGGCAGAAATCGTTGAACACTTTCAATGGCTCACTGAAGAACAAAGCAAAACCCTCCCCAAAGTTAAACTAAAAGAAGTAGAAACAGAATTAGCTGATACATTCATATATTTAGTGCGTTTAGCCGATAAGCTCGATATTGATTTACTTAAAGCCGCAGAAGACAAAATAACGGGTAATGAGCAGCGCTATCCTGTAGATAAGGCCAAAGGTAATGCTAAGAAATATACGGAGCTTGATGGTTGATGTTGGTAAGCAAAAGGCAAGAACTGACCCTGTTTTTTCGCGATATGAATAATTACACGTATCTATTGAATTTAAATGATAGGGAATAATCTATGGCTGAATGGAAGTTTGTAGTTAAGTCGCGAAATCAGAAATCGCGTGAGGCAATGCAGGGTGAGTTTTTTGCAAATTCAAGTATTGATGATGAAACACATGCATTAATACGTGAGTCTATTCAGAACTCACTGGATGCGCGTATAAGAGAAAGGGATGAACCTGTACGTGTTCGTTTTGGGCTATCAGGTGATAAGCCAGCAACTACGGACATGATTACTAGTTATATTTCTATGAATGCATGGCAGCATTTTCATTCTGGTAATAGTGGCCTACTTGACCCACCAGATATTAACACTCCTTGTAATTATCTTACTTACGAAGATTTCGGCACATCAGGTTTAACTGGTGATGTAATGCAGAGTGATTTTATAGAGAATTCAAAAAATTCTTTTTATTTTTTTATGCGTGCTGAAGGTCAGTCGGGTAAATCGGGTGATGAGCGTGGGCGCTGGGGTGTAGGTAAATTTGTATTTCCTCATGCTTCTGCCATAAGAAGCTTCTTTATGTATACAGTGCGACACGATGATCAGAAACAGATGATGGCTGGGCAGTGCATTTTAAAATCACATGTAGTTGATGATATACCATACACACCAGATGGCTGGTTTGGTAATTTTGAAAATGACGGTTTCCAGCTTCCTGATGAAAATTATGCAGCCACAGAAAAACTGTGTAATGACTTTGGGTTAATTCGTAAAAATGATGAAACAGGTTTATCAATTGTCATACCGTATGTTAGTGATGAGTTTTCATTAAAAGGTATCGCTGATAATGTTATTCGTGAATACTTTTATCCTATACTAAAAGGTCAACTTGAAGTTCTGGTAGAACAGCCCGGTGAAAGCGTCAAAATTGATAAAACATTTCTATCGAATGAATTTAATGGAAATGGTTATAGGCCAGATTCTGTAACACAGTCAATGATTGATATAGCCATGAGTATTATTGATATTAAGGATGAGGAAAGAATAATACTAAACTGTCCAGAGAAGCCAGGGCAACCAAAATGGAGTACACGAATTGATGCGGAACTTGCAGAGAAGATAAGGACAGGTCTAGAAAAAACAGACGGTATAGTCGCGCTAAGAGTTCCGCTCTATGTACGTAGAAAGAAATCACAGGCAGTTGAAACCTGTTTTGATATGTATATAAGAAAGGATGAGGTTTCAGGTGATGGCAGGCCATTGTATATACGTGAAGGTATAAAAATACCTGAGATAAATTCCCGTGCAGCACGTGGTTATAGTTGCCTTACGATTATTGAAGATGGGCCAATAGCGTCAATGCTTGGTGATGCGGAAAATCCTGCTCATACTGAGTGGGAAAAGAATTCATCAAACTATAAAAGTAAATATGACTGGGGTCCGAGCACAATAGATTTTTTACGCAGTTGTCTGACAAGTGTAGTTCATTTATTAAGTGAGTCTGAAGAAGAGGAGGATCGCAATGTTCTGTCCGATATCTTCTTTATAGATCAGCCAGAAAATGATGATGATGTACCAGATATTAGAAAGCAGAAGCGTAAAAAGCCAGATGAAGGCGAAGATGATCCTGAAAAAATAAAAATTGAGAAGAAAGGTGTTATCAGGCGATATAATTTGAACAAAATTGAAGGTGGCTTTGCAATACACCAGGCAAAAGATAGCTCGCCTGATCAATATATTTATAAAGTTAAAGTGGCATACGACAGAGTAAAAGGTAATCCATGGAATAAATACTCACCTAATGACTTTACCTTTGATGAAAATAGTACTGCTTTAAAAATAGAAGTTGATGGAATTGACCAGGTAAAAAGTGCACGAAATGTAATTGCATTTAGAACAACTCAACCAGGGTTTGTTTTAAAAGTGACAGGCTTTGATATAAATCGCGACATCATTGTCGATGTGCAGGCAAAGGAGATTGTCAATGAAGCGGTTTAATTATACAGGTCGTATGCGCATACTACAGACAGATATTCATGTCAGTCTAAATCATCATGAGGGGCAGCTACCAAATTTTAGTATTGTTGTGGATCTTGAAAATTATGGTTTACCCGCAGAATCATTAATTATTATAGAAGCGTATCAGTCAACACGCTGGATGCGGTTTTCACTAGGTAAAGTTGGGCTTATACAGAATGATATAAAGCTGGAGTTATCAGACTTTGATGACGTAGATCATCTTCGTTTCCGTGTAAAAATAATTGAAGAAGAAACAGGTAAGCTGCTCGCATTAGCGAATGGTGTACACCCTATTACCGAAGGTGAAGATATAAATGAAAACCAGAAAAGCATTCTACCTGTTAGAAGCACAGACCTGGCTGGCTATGGTGTCTGCTGGAAACTTGATTACAATGAAGATGTGACGTTGCTAATAGAAAAAGGCCTGGGTGGAAAAGAGCAGGTTGTAAGATCAGATATATTTAAATCATTAATATTACCTTCTGCAATGCGTGAAATATTAAATTGCCTGATAAAGGATGAATGGGATGATGAGCTGGATGATACATCAGACTGGAAAACAAAATGGTTGTTATTCGTCAAGCAGTTGGGCGGATCAATGCCAGACAAAGGTAAAGATGCCGATAACATAGACTGGGTAGATGAGGCAGTGCGTCGCCTTGTTGACAAGATGGGAAATCGTAACGTATTTATAGAAAACTTCGAAGAGAGGATCTGGTAATGGAAGTTATGAGATTTAATAGCGAAGGTATAAAACGTTTTGGGCAATACCTTGATAGTTTAACAACAGATATGCCCGAATCATTTCCAGAGCTTTTATTAACAGAAGATCAGTATATTGAAGTTGTTGGTAGTGATTCGTCAAAATTAGATAACATAGACTTAACAGATAAATTAAAAGCAGCTGCTGTGCTCAATGAAATAGTTGAAGAGACGGAACAGGATTCAGCTGAAAGAGATGCAGGTTTATGGACATGGGTGAGCTGTTATTTATTTAAAACCTTATGTTCAAAAGATAAAAGTGGTAGATATAATCCAGGTCAAAGAGCTAAATGGTTAGCAGAGCCAGGTAATCATCAACGTTATTACCGGCATTATCTTGCAAGCATCTGGTTAATTTACAGAGCACACCAGGATGAACCAGAAAGGACGCGTGCATTATTAAGTGGTCCGGTTAATACACCAGGAGATATTTTTGAGCAAATAGCATCACGAATAGAACTGGTTAGAAATCCACAGATTATGAGCTTAACTCGATTACTTTACTGGGATGATGAAAAACAAACAAAGAAAAGAGGCTCTGGTGGTAAAGGGCCGGGTAGCCCGAGACGTTTTGCAGATATTTTGTCACAGTATGAGCGTACATGGGATTTGTTTTCTGTAAGTGTAGACGAACTTGCTGGGTTGTTGCCTGATGAGTTCAGTAAATTTATTTGATTATAAATTCCTAGCTTAACAGGTGAAAAATATTTACAGCGAAAGATTGGGAACAGGTCATTCCTTGCCATATTTTACTTCGATGGAATGAAAATTATTACTTTATGCCAGTTAATAAATTTAATATGCTAGTCGTAGCAAAGCTCAGTGGGGCAGGTCTTGAGTTTTGCTTCTAAATTATAAAGCATAGACAAAATACAATACCTGTCCTTGTGTTTTACATGCAAACATGGTTATGAAATTATTGAGCTTAATGGCAGTTCAACTACTAATATTAGGAGTGGATAGTGAGGAAAGGATTTTTATCTGAATATTTCGAAGGAGTCGTAGCTAAACGACTAAGCGGAGTAGAATCAAATCTAGATCAATCTCATCAGCATGAGTTTAATGGTGTTAAACCATTAATAAAATTACTAGGTGAAGAAAGATTAACTGATTGCCCAACAAGGTTTGTATGGTTGGGTGAGGAAAATGAAGGCGTTTCTGAAGACTCTTCTGTTACCTGGTATGACTCTCGTGAAAATCACCCAACCAGATCGGAGTTTCGCCTTTATTTTAAAAGTAACTCTGTAATGAAGTTAGCAAGCACGGGTGATCTTTTAATCGTGGCTAAAAGACCATCTGGCGATATTATGATTATCATTGTTTCAGCTGATAGCACTGTGGAAAATCAGTTATTGTGGCTGTTTGGTGTGCCTTTTCAAATTGATACAGATTTTGAATATAGAGACTTTGATGACGATGACGATACAGAGTTAGATTTTGCTTCAAGGTTTATCCTGGATGAGTTAGGCATAGAAGTTGAAGAGCCAGAAGCTGACAGGCTAGATGCTTTACTTGAAAGATTCAATGGAGCTTTCCCAAAGACTGCCGTATTTTCAGACTTTGTTCGTGAAACATTACCTGATGTTAGCCCATTAGATGGGCCAGATGTTGCGTTATTGAGCTGGATGGAACAGGAGGAAAAGTTATTTCGTCGCCTTGAAAGACATATTGTGTCTGAAAGGCTTATCTCTGGTTTTGCGAATGATGATGGCGCTGATGTTGATGGTTTCATCAAGTTTTCTCTTAGTGTACAGAACAGGCGGAAGTCAAGAGCAGGTTATGCTTTTGAAAGCCACCTTGAAGAAGTATTTAAAACATGTGGTGTCACCTATGACAGTCAGGCTGTTACGGAGAACAAATCTAAGCCTGATTTCCTTTTTCCTGGCGCTATTGAATATCATAATACCTATTTCCCAAATTCAAAGTTAACAATGCTGGGCGTTAAATCTACATGTAAAGACAGGTGGCGGCAGGTTTTGTCTGAAGCTGCTCGGATACCTGAAAAGCATTTGATAACACTAGAACCTGGAATAAGTGAAAATCAGACGAAAGAAATGGAAGCCAATAAGCTGCAGTTGATATTACCTCGTGGTCTGCATGGAACTTATCGTGAGAATCAACAAAAATGGTTGTTAGATCTGGAGAGCTTTATTGCTCTTGTAAAAGAAAGAGAGGCTATATCGTATTAAGCTGATTAAATTTCTGCCTGGTAGAGAGATATTCTCTTGCAGAAGGGACAAAAAAGGGAAATAATTACCCAAAATATTCCCAGATAAAAGCAGAATAAATATGGATTCCAGGGTAAAACCTCGTGATTTATTAGCGTTAGCGTTAGATAGGTACTCACCGGCTGATATAGCTAAAAAACTCAAAGTCACACCTAAAACCGTTAGAAACTGGGAGGTTAAGGAAGATGGGCCCCCAGAATATCGTATACCACAGCTTCAGCGTATGCTGTTTGGTAATGAGGCACCTCGAACTGGCGACTTTACCTTTATTGACCTTTTTGCTGGTATCGGTGGAGTACGCATGGGTTTTGAGAAGAATGGTGGCCAGTGTGTTTTTACTAGTGAATGGGATAAATATGCAGTTAAGACCTACTGCGAAAACTTTGGTACTGACCATCCTGTAGAAGGGGATATTACCAAGGTGCATGTAGATGATATACCATCTCACGATGTACTCCTGGCTGGCTTTCCCTGTCAGCCATTTTCCATTGCTGGTGTTTCTAAAAAGAATTCTTTAGGACGGCTTCATGGGTTTGAAGATAAAACCCAGGGCACTCTGTTTTTTGACGTGGCTCGTATTATTAAGGAGAAAAGACCTAAGGCTTTTCTTCTTGAAAATGTTAAGAACCTTATGAGTCATGATAAAGGTCAGACGTTTAAGGTAATTCAGGAAACACTCAGAGATGAACTCGGTTATGTGATTTTTCCAATGGTTGTAGATGCAAAGGGTTTTGTACCACAGCATCGAGAGCGTATTTATATTGTTGGCTTTAGTGAAGAAACTGATTTCTCATGGGATGCATTTAAGAAAAGAAAGCCAGATGCAAAATGCATGGGTGATATTCTTCACCCACAAGATGGAACAGAAGAATTTACTGAAGAGCTGTATAAAGATTTTATCAAAGGTTCGCAAGGTAAAGTAAACGATAAATATATTCTTAGTGATAAGCTGTGGATGTATCTTTATAACTATGCAGCGAAGCATAAGGCAAAGGGTAACGGTTTTGGCTATGGTATGGTCACAAAAAAAAGCACATCTAGAACTTTATCTGCAAGATATTATAAAGATGGTTCTGAAATTCTTGTTAATCGTGGGAAGGGGAATCCAAGAAGGTTAACACCCAGGGAATGTGCGCGTTTAATGGGTTACCCTGATACGTTCAAAATTCCAGTGTCTGATACACAGTCATACAAACAGTTTGGTAATTCAGTTGTAATGCCTGTTATAAATGAAATAGCGCGCATAATGAAACCTCATATTATGACGCTTATTGATGAAGAAGAAACAAATGTACATCAATACCCATTAAAGATGGTTAAGTAATATTGATTGATGTAGTAGATAAAGCTACGCGTAGCCGGATGATGTCTGGCATACGTAGCAGTAACACAAAACCAGAAATAATTGTCCGCAAAGCATTTCACAGATTGGGTTATCGCTTCAGACTTAGTTCTAAAATTGAAAAAATTAAACCTGATATCATTTTACGTAAACATAAGGTGGCAATTTTTGTTCACGGTTGTTACTGGCATCAGCATGCTGGTTGTAAGCTAGCCTATTCAGATCGAAGCTATTCAGAAAAGTGGCTGAAGAAATTTAGTGATAATAGAGACAGGGATATAAGGGTTACAGAGAATTTACTATCACAGGGCTGGCGAGTTGTTGTGATATGGGAATGTGTTACTCGTAATGAAGAGGTTTTCGAAGAGGTGATATTTACTATCAATAACTGGATTATAGAAAACAAGTCTAATTATTTTGAAACAGAATATAGAAACATATAATTTATTCGAAGATCATATTTGAGTTATCGTAAAATGGATGAGAAAACAAAAAATAAATATTTAAATAGTCTAGAGCGAAAGATCTTCTCAAAGAAAAATAGACAAAACGTAGAACTCACACTTGAGTGGGTCAGTAGCATGCCATGCGAACCGGGTGTTTACCTGTTTATGGATAAGGAAAAAGTAGTCTATGTTGGCGAGACTGGTTTATTACAAGGAAGGATGAATGATGTTCGAAGCACAAGAAATCATACGCTGAGGCGCTCAATTGGAGAAAGGAAATTCTCAAAACATAGTCATTATACAAAAGCGACTTCAAGCTTGAAGTACGCTGAGGATATTGAAATATTAGTTAATAAATATATTAAAAGCTTAATTGTTTCAATACTGCCAGTGAATCTTGGTCGTTCTGAGTTAGAAGAATATTTGGTTAGTAAGTATGATCCTGTTTACAATAAGCGAAAAAAGAGGGTGTAAAACATAATTAAAAGAATGCAACCAAGACACCCATCATAAGAAGTCAATAAAAACAATGCTTAGGTTGTATCCATGTCTTTTTTTATGAGTGTCTTGATAAACCGTTAGTTATTATAGGTGTCTCGATAACCCATATTTATCAAATTGATCTATAATTATAGTTAGCTAAGTGTCACTTCAGAAAGAGGTTGCCGTTATGTATCTAGATCTAAATACTCAAATTAAACGAGCTTTGCAGGGTGATGCGGAACAGGAGTTTAATCTGGGGTTAAGGTATTATCTGGGTGATGAGGTTATACAGGACTTTAACTCAGCCCTGGCTCTTTTTACACAATCGGCAGATCATGGTTTCAATAAGGCTCAGTTTCACCTGGCCCTTATGTACTTTGAAGGGCATGGTATTGAACAGAATTATCAATTGGCATATTTCTGGTTTTCTAAAGCAGCTGACTCAGGAAATATATGGGGGCATTACTATATGGCTCTTATGCAGCGAAATAAAATGTTAACGGGTGTAACACAAAAAAGAATACCTGACTTGTGGGTTACGCGATCTATCGAGGCCTTTAAACGGTTTGATTTGTGTTAAGTGCTTTTAGCATTTGTGGTACATCCAACTAAGGCACCCATTATAAGAAGCCAGTAAAACAAAAGTTTAAGTTATAAGCATATTTTTTTTATTATGAGTGTATCTATGAGCACCAATATCGTTTGGCATCAATTAATTAGGGTTTGAAACTAGGGGAATAACTGTACCCGGTTATGATTATTTATTTCTAGTTGTGGCAACTTGTTTCTACACGTAGTTGCAGTACCTGTATTTAGGAATTCCGTCAAATTAACAGTTAGAGTCACACAAAATGTCATTTAAAATATTCGATTTAAAAGACACTTCTATAGAAGAAGAGCGCTTTATTAAAAAACATTTACGTATGCACCGCATTAAATTTTATGAAACACCTAAAGGTCGCCACTCAAATCCAGCTATCTGGGTTAAAACAGCACTACAGGAGGTTAAAGCTAAAAAAGTAATTGGGAAGTGCCAAAAGAAATGGAAAGAAAATGTAAAACAGGAACTTACTCCAGGCAGTGCAATATTAAATAAAAAATCAGGGTTATTAATCTTACTTGTCGTTATAGTTTTAATATTGGCCCTGTTTAGTCCAATGTTATAAACTCATACACAATTAAGATACACTAATAAAGCACTACTAAGACCCATAATAAGAATTCGATAAGCAAAACCGGGCCATAAAACCGGGCCAGAGATCAATTGATTCTAATATTTGTAATAATAGGCTTCAGACTGAACCATCCCCTAATACTAAATTTTTAAAGCTTACTCATGTTTAACTTATGCATATATTTATAATCATTACTGTTGTTCTTGTTTTAGCTTTAGTCTTTTTGCCAGGTTATTGGGTTAAAAAGGTGTTAACAAAATATCAGGAACCTGATGAATTATTTCCTGGTACAGGTGGGGAGCTCGCTGTACATTTACTTGATAAGATGAACATAAACGACGTTTCTGTTGAAGAAACGGAGCCAGGGCAAGATCATTATGACCCTGTAGCAAAAGTAGTGCGTTTATCACCAGATAATTTCAACCGAAAATCTCTTACAGCAATTACAGTTGCAGCTCATGAAGTTGGGCACGCCATGCAGCATGCATCTGGTTATCCGTTATTTAAATTACGCCATAAACTTGTGCATTTTGCTGTCTACTTTGAGAAATTAGGTAGTATGGCTATTCTTGCTATGCCAGTATTTGCATTGGTAACCCGTTCTCCTGTTGTTGGCGGTTCTCTTTTTTTATTGGGTATTTTGGGCATTGCATTTGGCACACTCGTGCATTTAGTCACTCTGCCAGTTGAGTGGGATGCCAGTTTTAAGCGCGCTATGCCTGTTTTAATTAAAGGCGAATACATTAATGATATGCAGTCGAAGCATGCACATAAAATATTAAAAGCAGCGGCTTTGACTTATGTGGCAGGTTCTTTAGCAAGTTTGCTTAATTTTTACCGATGGATTGCAATTTTGAGACGTTAAAAAATAAGTACAGAGCATACACACACATTTTTAATATTAGAGAGTCTTGTGCTCTGCTACATACAGATGATACCTGGGAAGCAGAAGTACTAATGGGTTATTTATAGGAACAGATCAGAATACTTTCAAATATTGGTAAATATTGTGCTTTTATGTCGTTACTTACCCCGTTACATCTATAAATATATCGATTCCTGTCTATCTCTAATCTAATGTCGCTTATTAGCTCATTAAAAACATATAGTCTAATATCACTCATTTAGATAAGTCATTGAAAATCCTGATTTTATCACCACTAGTTAATGTCTATTGAAGTATTAAATACGAGATATATATCAATTGATATGGTAATTGCCATAATATATCATTTGATATATTATGGAGCCGAAAAGGGATTATCATGAGATGAAGCAGGATAAGGTTGTTGAGTTTCTACGAAATTTTAAGCACGCAACTAGTGAGCGTGGTGTTTTTATCATACCTCGCGATTCAACCTTATTGACATTAAAGCAACTGGGAATGACGAAAAGGAATCTCCAGGATGAGCTTCTGGCTTTGTCCCTAACCAATTACAGTAAAGGCCCGGAAAGAGACAGGGATCAGGTTGGGGAGTTATGGATATTTGGAAAGGTGATTGCACGTCATGAAATGTATATCAAATTAAAAATATTCAATGTAGATAGTGAATACCACGCCAAATGTATTTCATTTCATGTGGCTAAGTATCCACTGTTATATCCCTTTAGTGAAAAATGAGTGATTTAGGAGGGAAGGTTATGGCTATGATCTGTCCAAACTGTGAAAAGAAAACGGATATTAAATCCATTAATCAATCAATTTCTATTGATGTTCGTGGTGAAGATATTGAAGTAGTAGAGAAGTTTTATCAATGTCTTGAGTGCGGTGAAAGTTTTGAAAGCACCCAGGATTATGATGTGCTGGATGCGGCCTATCGAGAGTATCGTAAACGCCACAATATGATTCAACCTGAGAAATTGAGAAACTGGCGTAAGTCTATGGGGCTAACGCAAAAGGAACTCAGTGATATGATTGGCTGGGGTGGTGCGACTATAAGTCGGTATGAAAATGGCGCGCTCCAAATAGAATCACATGAGAAAATTCTACATTTAGTAATGGAGCCACGTAATTTGTGTCGACTGGTTGAGGAGTCTCCAGAAGCTTTAAGCGATAAAAAATATAATCGTTTGATAAAAGAGCTTAAAGCGGTAGAAGACGAATCATGCTCATTTGAGATGGTGTTTCAGGATAAGTTAGGTAACTATGAGCCTGATGAGTTTAGTGGTTTTTCCAGGTTTTCTCTCACTAAAATATTTAATGCAATTTTATATTTGAGTAAAGATGGAATACTGAAAACAAAATTAAATAAATTACTGTTTTATGCAGATTTCAAACATTTCAAAGAATATTCAAATTCAATAACCGGCGTACGTTATGTGCATTTACCCTATGGCCCAGTTCCTGATAATTATGGCTACTATTCGGAGAAACTGGTAAACGAAAATTTACTTGTGACCGAAGAGGTGTTTTTTGGTGATTATTCAGGAATTAAGTATGTGTCAAATGTTTCGGCAGATTTTTCTGTTTTTTCTGACTCAGAAATCAAGGTGTTAGCCATGGTTAAAGAGTATTTTGAAGATTTTAGCTCAAGCAGGATAAAAGATTTTTCTCATGATGAAAAAGCTTATAGGGAAACATCTGACAATCAAAAGATATCATACGCACATGCTAGTGATTTGAAGATATAATTTAATTAGTAAAGGAATAAAATTATCGTAAAATCAATGCATAACATGCTGCAGTATTGTCAAGTGCACAGTTATTTCTAATAATAGAGAGTATTGTGCTCTGGCACCAATTAAATGCATATCAACTCATATTTACTCTGACCTAATTATTTACCCTAATTATTTCATCAAAGCTTCAATAGCAGGGCAGTCCCAGGTTTTTTTCAAGGTTATTTCAGCTGCTTTCTTAAAGATTGAATAGCGCTTAGCAGGTGTTAAATGAAAAACCGACCCATGAGCTTCAAGGGCTTCAGGTAAATTTACTCGTTTTTTTACATTATCAAAAATATATTCGCTCAGTTGTTCTTTTGGCATATTAGAGTTTTGAGCTTCCGTGTATATGTTGCAGATTTCATCAAAACCAGAGGCTTGTGATGAATGCACAATTGAGATATGTGAAGCTAAAATGAGAAAGAGTATTACCTTAGGTATATACATATTAGATAGCTCTTGTAATGGTTACGTTATATTAAACTTAACCAAATAACTTAACCAGACACCATAATAAGAAATGGCTTCGAAACCATCTAATATCTATTTTTATGGGTGGCATAAACATGGGTGTCCCGATAAGCAAGCATGGGTGACTCGATAAGCAGATTATAAGTGCATTTCAACGTGTGCTGAAAAGAGCCGCGAGGTTTCAGGCCTTAATCAGTCATCATTTCGATTTATATTATGTTGCTATCTGCTTCATTAATTGCGTTACAGTTCACAATTATAAACAGAATTCTCCACAGCATAATCACTCTAATAGCGAGTGATACATTCATAGGCTCGATACAGAGTTCATAAAAAGGGGATCAAATGAGCACCACTACAACACAGGCAGATAGTCAATTGTGCAATACACCTGATGGCCGTGATTCGGCTGGCAGTTCCACAAACCAGGGCGGAGAGTTTACACATGCCGCCTGTAGAACTGAACCACAGGCTCGGAATGGAAATGAGCAGTTTTTCTTTCAGGTCAATAATGTCAGGTCGATGATGGCTTTTCTGTTCTCGAGCCTTTTTTTATTACTGTCATTAGTGCTGGTGCTGGCTTCAGTTTATGAGTTTATGGATAACGTATTTGATGAATCAACTGACCTGATTTCAGTTAGTATAAAATCCATAAATATACTGGTTATATCACTGGCCATGTATGAGCTGGGAGTGGGTGTAGGTAAGGAATACATTAATTGTGAACCGGGGGATAATATCTTTTTTAATATCCGACGCACCATTACTCGTTTTGTCGGTACGGTGTGTATCGCGGTGGTGCTGGAGGCGTTGATTATGATTATAAAATACAGCCAGCTGGACATGGCAGGAAACCTGTTTTACCCGGTTGCGATCATGGTAGGCGGTGGTGTGCTGTTAGCCTCACTGGGTGTGTTTCTCTCAATGACACGTGGACATACAGAATAAGCAGACGTTTTATACGTGCTCAATCTGTTATCAACCGAGCAGATTGAGGGCGTGATTTATACATTGCGATACCAAATCATGGGCAAAATTAAAGGTGTCGGTGACAACTGAGAATCATTCGTGTATACGTTTATCACCGACTCTTAAATTTATTCTATATGTAAATTTTTATTATTAGAAATAGTTAATTTAAATTTTTGAAATATTTTAAGGGATTTCTTAAATCTAGAGTTTTCGACTATGCCTACACTAGCGGCTACTGAGTATTCACCAGATGATAGAGGCCTGGGTGGTGTAGTTACTTTCATTGCGTCGGGTTTGCTGCCGTATAGTATGGTGTTACTGTGTAATGAATATTCAAGGCTGTCAAAATAAGCTTGATCACGTACTATTTCCCAGTATACGCAATTTTCAGCTGTGCAGTTATTACGGCTTACTGCGATATCATAGAGTATGTATTGGCTATTTTTCGTTTCATTAATGTCGCTGAAGTTAAACGCCAACTGATTATCTTTCTGTTCAATCTTAATGGTGCTAAATTTTTGACAGCCAGTAGTAACAGATACGATAATGAAAATAAGCAGGGTGTTTATAGTTTGATTTTTCATTGTTGTAGTACTCTTCTGCATACTGTGCGACGCTGTGATGGTGGGCCAACGTTTTTCTTTTTGCATTCGATGATATGTCGAGCAAAGCTCGGGTTAACCAGAAATTTTGCGAGAACAGTCTGAAATAGCTGGTTTTTTTTAGCATCAGCCAGCGTGTTTTGCATATGCCCCTTAACCGGTGATAAACCAGCTTTGTAGACCAGGTAATAGTCTTCTATAATGGCGGCCTGTTGCTCAATGTCGTAATCTAGAATATCTTTATGTTTATCTAGTGTGTACTGATAAGCTTTGGAGTAGTCAAAGGCATGGGCGAAGTTTTCTGATATAGCTGCTGTAATCGGGTTTAGTATCTTTAGCTGATATTGCCACACGTGAACCAGTTCGTGAATTAAAAAGCCTTTACCCCGGCCATTCAGCTTTGAGTAATCTTTACTGTAAGAGCCGTTCATATATATTTCACCATTAGGTGTCATACCACTATTTTCTGGTTGAAAAAATATATATTTCTTATCGTGAATTTTGACCTTGCTGTAATCGATAGAACTTTTAAATATTTGGCTGGCTAGTTTTATCTCGCCTGAAGTGATTGACCTTGGTGCCATGCTTGCTCCTGTTGCTTGTCTCGTCCTGTTTGAACATCAAACTATAAAGGTAATGATAGTGATTCATCTATGATCTTAAGTATTACAACTAGATTTTACAATAAAAAAATAGGTATCAGTGCACACATTTATAATATTTGGGAGTTTCGTGCTCAGATACCAATCAACCAAAAAGTAATCTACAGCCTATAATCCTCCAATACCTCAGGGTGAACCAGATAAACCCCTTTCTTAACCCGAAACACATACTTGGTATTAGTTACACTTCGTTGTCCTGGCTCTATTGTCGCAGCGGGTAAAAACGAATTAATATAATCTGATGTTATGTCGTTAAAGTATGCTTTAAATTCTTTAAGTGAAACTATCACACCGCTGTTTTCAACACGGCCTATGTCACCATTCACCACGGCTAATAGAAACCTGTCTTTTAGGGGTAATTCACTCTGTGCGGTTGGTGTACTGTTTAGGGGTTTATTTTTTAAAGCTTTTTTGCTTGAGGTCTTATTGTTTATGGCTTCATTATTTAAAGTATGGGTTGTTATATTTACTATTTTTGATTTTACCTGTTTTCTAACCATGCTCACATCTCCATTAAGTGATTTTGTTAATCTCTCTGTAAGTCATGTAAATCGTCTGTTAAGCCGGTTGTGTTTTATGTTTGATAATTTATAGTTATTAAACAAACTGTAAGGAAACCCGGTGCTCTTGAGCACCGGATAATCACCACAGGCTAAAACTGATTTACGGTTTTAACCTGTTACGGCGAGTTTATTGGCCCTGGCTGATTTTGCATTACATCTAATAAC
>JAPHSS010000038.1 GCA_026195255.1 Gammaproteobacteria bacterium
GTATCATACTTGTTTTCTGCTTCGCTCTCTTCAGCTGTGGCTGTTTCAATAGCCCTCTGAACCGCTGCCACCGCGCCTTGATGTAAATTTTCCAGGCTTAGTAATATTATCTGATATAACTCGGTTTTATTCATTTCTCTATATCTTACAAGTTTTCATGACCAAACAATTTCAAATATATGATGCTAGTAAAAATTAACTGACTTTAACCTGCTGAGAGTTAAACTCAACAACCTGACCCTTTTTTATTTTACAGCGTTTTCGCAATTCGACTTTATCGTCAACTTTAACCTGACCTTCTGAAATAAGCGCTTTTGCACGGCCACCGCTTTCACATAAGCCTGTGATTTTAAGGAGGTTATTTAACTCTATAAATTCACGGCCTTGCAGCTCAAATGTTTCCATTATTCGTCCTGCTTATAAGAGTCTTTTGGACGATATTTTAACTGCATACCCTGTAAAAACTTACGCAGAATCTGGTCTTTACATACGCGATGATGTTTATGGCCTTTTTTACGAAATAATGCACTTAACTCATGTTTACTAATCGTAAAATCAGCCATTGTCATCATATTCAGTATATCTTCATCTTTAAGATTTAAGGCTATTTTTAGCTTTCTGAGAATCATATTATTCGTCAGGTGCTTTTCAAGCACAGGTTGTGCGCCTTCTTTTTTACCACGGTTCTCATCAATTAAGTTATTGAGAAAAATCGCCAGTTGTACATCTTTGCACTCCACAAATGCGGGATCATCATCTTTCTTTAACCAGTCACTCATTTGTTCCCGGCTCACCGGCTGGTCTTCGGAACTCAATAATTCCATCATTTTTGAGTCATCAAAGTCAAAGGTATATCGAATTCGGCGTAATATGTCGTTGTTTGTCACATGAATGTCCTAAATTGGGTAAGCCATTGTCACAGAACAGGCTATATTAGTGAAGAATAATCTCTATAAATACTGCTTAAACCACCATAATATACAGATAGTCTATTGATATAGGGTAGCTAAAACATATATCATTTACATATCTCAAACGTATCGTAAAGTTCGGACATTAGTAAATGAAAAAGATAGATAACGACAAGCTGGATCAGGTTGTCGCAAAAGCGCGAAAAGACGCAGAAACCAGGGGCCATGGTTACCGTGAACGGGCACTAAAGCTTTACCCTCATATATGTGGGCGCTGCTGTCGTGAATTTAACAGGGCTAACCTGCATGAGTTAACGGTACACCATATTAATCATGACCATGATGACAATCCGGCTGATGGCAGTAACTGGGAGTTATTATGCCTATACTGCCATGATAATGAACACCAGCGTTATGAAGAGCAATTAGCTGAACATGGTATTGTCATGGGTAAAAAAGAACAAGTTGAAGCAACACATAACCCTTTTGCTAATTTGAAAGACTTACTCAAATAGTAGAGAATTCAGGCCTGTTTATTCAATAAGCTCAAAATCGTACTTCTCAAACTCAATACCATTTATAATTATAGATAGTTGATGAAGACCAGTATGGAATTTTCTCGTTGTAATCAACTTGAATGGTTGTTTTCGATTTATTACAGTTATCGATTTTGCGGCATACTGCTTCTCACTAATTTTATAAACTTTTTTAGATAAGCTTGCATTGGCCTTTTGATAATAGATTGCATACTCTAACCTTAATTTAGATTCTGCCTGCGTTTTATTATGTATTTCAAAGTCAAATTCTAACTTTTCACCTATTCGAACCTTTGCTGGGCGTATATTAACTTTTTCAACTTTTATACCTTTAATAGAACCAAAACCGAATAGTTCCATAAGCTCTGAATTTCCCTGCTTTAATAAAGTTCTACTTGCATGTTTAATTAACCAATCAGTGTTTTTCGATTTACCTTGCCATTTTTTAATTAATTTTATAACAACATCAGGATTATCTTTTGTTATATCGTTTAAATTATTTGCAACACTCTTTCTAACATACTCTGATTCATCATTTTTAAGGTTTTCTAAAATAGGTAATATGCTGGCAGGATTATCTTTTAATTCTTTTAAAGCCATTGCCCATGGCAGTCGGGGGCGACAGCCCTCTGTAGAAAAGCGTCTGACATCATGATTTTCGTGCTTTGACCAAATCAGCATCTGTTTCATCACTCGGTGTGGGTATTTAATAATAAAGGGCCGTATGGCGAACTCACAGCTCGTAAATTTTGTTATTTCCCCAAGCGCATTAATCGATATATCGTAATCATCAAGTCCATACTGTTCTATATAATCAGGAATAAACATATATTCCAGTAATAAAGAACACTGATTATCTTTCAGGTGTTGAGTAAATTTAAGTATTAGTGCGACTGCACTTTTATAATCATCTGGCAGGTATTTAGCTAAAACGCTAGAGATATGTCTCATTCGCTGTTTTAGTTCTCTATGCTCCCATTCATTATCATGGATATCGTTTAGAAACGATTTTTTATTCAGATCGGGTATAACATGTAATAAGGCTTGCGTAAATCCATCGAAAAACTGGCTATTATATATATTTTTTAATGCTTCAGGCATTTGATATATCCATTTATAAACGTTTGTAAATTAGCAAGGCGTAGCGATTATGGCACACCACACGCTTAAGATTTATCAACAATATAATATATCCTGTTTCAATATCACACGTGCATTAACATCTTGTAACGGTCGATTATTTGCTTCATGTAATCCGATATGAAAATGAACTTATTTGTTTATTCGATGCACTGAGTGTGATTTCAACACTAACCAGGCAACACCTTCTGTGCGGGATGGGGTTGATAATAAACCATTAAAGCAATAATAATCACGATTTTAAGGTTATAAATCATTGGCTGAAATTATTAATATGTCAGTCCTGAACAGTCACTATATTTAATATTTTATGTAACCTGAATACCATAATGATCCGCCGACTGGCTTTATTTATAGCGTGTGTCATTGTTTGATCACTGCAAATAATAACTGAAACGACTGCATAAATGCGTTAATGATTGTTTAAAACTTTTTACACTGATCACCTCTATGCCTGCAATTTGATGACAGTTAAGGCCATTAATACAGCTTATAACACTTTGTGTGTAACTCATTTCAATGCTCATATTATAAACGAGCAGACTTGAGGATGCGATATTCAGAGTTTTGCACTCTACATCTCCAGAAGCATCTCCAGAAACATCTTCAGATACATCTAAAAAAGATAGACTAACTTCATCTACAGTAAAACAAATATTAAACAGGCCTGTTGAAGAGCCTTCTCCGGCTGTAAAATATAACTACCCATGTGTCTGAACAACTTGAACCCATTAATTCACCTGATAAAGCACTATTTTCAAGCTTCTGAAGTTATATTTAATTAATAGATTCTGTAATTGAAATACAGCTTATAATTAGCCAAGTTAATTAGTAATGGATAGCTAGCCATATCGTTTCCTCTTCAGGGTTTGTACAGTTAACTTTATGTCTGGTATGTGCGGGGATATTTACATAAGCCCCGGGGCTCATTGTTAACTCTCTGTCTTCAAAAGTAACTATTGCTGTACCCTTTAACAGCATAACCCACTCATTATGCACTTGATCATACCAGCCAGTTTCAGGTGACTTGTGGCCTTTTGATATTATGCGTTCTATCTTGATGTTTTCATTATTTATTATTAACTCAAATAATTCATTGTCCAGATTGGCAGGTATTGAAGCATATAAATTACCAGACACTGCTGATTTGTCACTCATAATCCTTCTCCTCCACGATATTGGCAGAAAACACTTATAGCGCCGTAATCTGTATCTGTTCGCGTGTTTATACTTGCGTTTGATAATATCTAACTAGAATGATTCCTGGTTAGCGTTATAGGTATTATTAATCCTGTGAGTAGATATATTAATCATTGTTATCAGCGTGGCTAGAATTAATATAGTTTTTTTCTTATTCCATGTGATCTCAAGTCTCTGAATCATGTGATTTATGGGGTGTATTTATTATCTATATTAATTGAAGAATAAAACCAGCTTTTCATTCAAACATTAAGAATGCATTTTATATATATTTAAGCTAATTCCTTGAGAAGCCTTTATAACAAGCTTTTAGAGAGTGATATATATTTTACATGTTAACAATTTATATTTTTTTGACATAAAAAAAGGGGCTATACAGCCCCTTTTTTTAGTTTTACCAGGAATTACTTCTTCTTAGCAGCACGCTTTTTACGACGTTTAGCTGGCTTTTTCTTAGCAGCTTTTGCAGCTGGTGCAGCAGTTCCGCCACTCATGCCTTTAACTAAAGCATCAGCACGTTTTGCTGTTTCTTTAGCTTCAGCTGAAACAGCTTTTGCCTGAGTTTTAACTTCTGCTAATTTTGCTTTTAATGCTACTAATGGATTTGCTTTTTTAGTAACTTTTTTCTTAGTTTTTCTTTTCTTTGCGGCCATGTTTGATACCAGGGTTATTAATGAAATTGGTTCTCATATCCTTTGATTAAAAAGTATACGATTAGGTGTATTGTAGCTAATTTTTTAAGTTTAACAAATAATATTTAAATTAAGTTAATTTAATTTATAATTCTTTAAATATTTCTGCTTCAGAATATGCCAGGAGCAAGGCACTTTTTTCAACTTTCTTTAAGCCTTTTACAACTAATGCATATGAGTGATCAATCATCTTTTTCATTTCATTTAACGGGATACTGCCATCTAAAATTATGCTATTCCAGTGTAATTTATTCATATGATAACCGGGTATTACCGCTTCATATACATCACGTAAAGCAGCTGCCCTGTATGGGTCACATTTTAAATTCATATACACTTCATTACCTCTGTTAATTAAAATCGCAAATACCTTACTTTTGACCTTAAATACTGCTGCATCAACCCCAAATGGAAAGTCTTTTGCTGATTCAGGTTTTTCAAGAAGATATTTTTCAGCTGATTCATAATTCATAGAGTCACTCTAAACTGTCTGTATTTGTTCATTTATTAATGCTTCTTAAAGCAACAAATGCACTCTACTCATGTCTGATAAATGAACGTGGCATCATTGTTTACTTCATGTGATAACTTGTCTAACTTAATCAGCCATTTTATCTAATCATTCAGCTTAAGAGAGGCCTGTTGCTACTTCAAATACCAGGTTTAACTCATCATGTAATTTATCACCCGTCCGGGTAAGCCATTCACGAAAATGATCTGTAATTTTCAATGAATGTTATGTTTTATGCACGATTATTTAGTCTTTTTGCTTTGCTCAGGAAAGTCTTTAACCGTCGGCGGCTTCTCCAGGAGGTGCTCACCTTTTTCATAAATAGTTTCCGCTGAGCCGACTATTAACGAATCTGGATGACAGGCAACTTTTGTATTTTTATTAGGATAATCCAGTTTATCTAGCAAAAATCGCATCGCATTAATTCTTGCGCGTTTTTTACAGTCAGACTTGATTACTGTCCATGGGGCATCTGCTGTATCTGTATAGAAAAACATAGCTTCTTTCGCTTCAGTATAATCTTCCCATTTATCCAGCGATGCCATGTCTATCGGACTTAATTTCCACTGTTTTAATGGATCTTGTCTGCGCCCCTGAAAACGTCGAAACTGTTCATTTCGACTCACAGAAAACCATAATTTGAATAATTTGATACCACTACGCACCAACATTCTTTCAAGCTCTGGTGCCTGACGCATAAACTCCAGATACTCACCGGGCTGACAAAAACCCATTACCCGCTCCACTCCGGCACGGTTATACCAGGAGCGGTCTAACATCACTATCTCACCTGCGCTGGGCATGTGTTGTAAGTATCGTTGGAAATACCATTGACCCTGCTCAAGCTCACTGGGTTTTTCAAGTGCAACGACCCTTGCACCACGCGGATTCATGTGTTCCATCATGCGCTTTATTGTGCCACCCTTACCTGCCGCATCTCGACCTTCAAACAGGATTAGAATTTTCTGACCGGTCTCTTTCACCCACCCCTGCATTTTTAACAGTTCAATCTGTAACTCTTTCTTTAATGATTCATACTCTTTAGTTTTCATTTTTTCAGAATATGGATAATTTGCATCTTCAAATATCTTTCCTTTAGCTAACTTTTTAGTCTCTCCAGTTAATGTTTGATCCTCCCTGTTTGCTGATATTTTTGGCATAGTAAAATTAGCTTCGTTTGTCATCATTTCCTCCGTATAAATAACACTTATCACGGGAGTATAGCTCTTTATTTTAGCTATATTTACCACTACTCAATATGGCTTTGACTTATCGCAAATTTTTAATGAAACTTGTTGATTAACACAAAAGAAATTTGTTAAATATCAATATAGATCCACCTTAAATGACTTATTATTATGAGCATATAAATAAGGACGCTGTCATGAGCAAAAAGAACCCCAATGCATTCCCCACTGAAGGCATGAGTGAAGCCTATGAAAAACTGTTAAAGCTGAGCATGAAAGAATTTAAACTGCTCGAAGCTAAAACAGGGCCTGTTCTGCATAAGATAATTGATAAGACCAGTGAAGCACTATCTGAACTGGATGAACTAACTAAAGAAGAATCTGAGAAAATTTCCACTTATCTAAAGCGCGACCTGAATGAGGCCGCCAATTACATTGCCGAAGGTAGCGGGGATTTTCAAAAATGGCTGGCTATTGATGCGGATATCATTGAGAACTACCTTTATGACTTATTTAAACAAGCCGCTGACCAGACAACAGTTGAGCTTGCACAGCTTAAAGCTGATGCGGAAAATGCACCTTATCATACGGGAGAAATAACCGGCCCTGGTGTGCTTATTTGTGATGTGTGTGGCGAACACTTACACTTTCACAAAGCAGGTCATATACCTCCCTGCGCAAAATGCAAAGGTACATATTTTCACCGATTATTTTGTCGATGAACTGTTAGATTCTGTTTGTCATTGAGATACAGAGGGCGCAGAGTTTTTTGCTGTTCTGATATCTGGCTGAACCCAGCGGGCGCTATCAGTATAGTTAATCGACTCTGTAAAATACCTGCTGGTATAACAGCAGGCGATGAGAAAAATACACAGCATGTATTTCTGCAAACCTGCTGTTTACTAATCATTAACAACTTTCGATATGCATTCCCACGCAGGAGCGTGGGAACGAGAGTGGAAAGCGACGGTATAGTTAACTGACTCTGTAAAAACTCTCGGTGGTATAACAACAGGGGACGGAGCTCAAAAAGCGAGGTCCATCCCCGAGGGAGACGGGCACAAAACGCATCGATTCTTCTGCAAAATATTTCAAACTTCAACTCATAATACGCGGCCAGCGATCATGCACCGCATCTTCCATTATCGGTGTTATGGTCACCACATAAATTCGTCGCTCTTTTCCATTATGAGCAAGCAAGCCCTGTATCCATTGCCCTTTAGGTAATTCAAACCAGTGACTATTTGATTCCATGTCTTTTTCCATGAACTGGGAGACAATTATTTTAACCGGTTTGGGAAACCACTTATCCCATACACCCTGTTTTATGGAGTCATGCCGTGCCCAGCCCCCCATTGGCAAGTTGCCCAGTTGCTGCTTGCGACGCCCCCAGGGTAAGTAGTCAATTTCAGCATTTTTCAATCGCACAGGCAGATGCGCCTGCGGATTAGGAAAATAGACCCGTTTTTTCTCACCCTGATAAATATATTCAACGCCACCACACATAATTTACATCTTTAAAAATTTGAATTGACCATAAAGATCTTTGGGCACATCTCCCTCGGGGAAAGACCGCCGCTGTTTGGCGCTCTGTCCCCTGTTTTGATGCCATCAAGAGATTTACGGAGTGGTTCATCGCTCTGCCAATCAGATCGGTATCACAACAGGGGACGGAGCTCAAAAAACGAGGTCCATCCCCGAGCAAAGCAATCAAACGATGACACAGACAACTGATAACCATAATCTTAAATCGACTGCCTGTGACCAGATGGTTTCCATGAGGGTGCAATTACATTAGGCATTTCCGATTTATTTATCAGGCGTCCCGGTCCTAACGTACACTCACCGTATCGCCTGTTAATTTCATCCATCACACCATCTATTTTCATTCTATTTTCATTAATTTTTGATTCATCAAATAAATCCATCTGAGCATTTTCCCGCCCTGGATTTAATGCGGTTATTTGCACCTGAGATATCGGTTGATTACTCCAGTATTCATTCAGTACAAACTGACACAAACGAATTAATAACTGGGTATCATTTGTTGGGTATGCTGATTTTACTTTTCGCCCTACCCAGCTGTTATTTGTATGTAAACCAATAAAAAACTCTGACGCTTCAAAATGATAACGTCTTAAACGTGCACTCACTCTCACCGCCATATGAATTAAATAGGTTAACAACAGATCTTTGTCCAGAGTATTTGGCGGTAAGACTTTTCCGTGACCTATAGATTTAGGATCAGCCACGTCTGGATGTAATGCTTCAGGGTCTTCACCCTGTGCCATATACCAGATACGCCGCCCGGGATTGCCAAAACGGCGCGCTAACTCACCGATAGGCAGCTTTTTCATATCACCGCACAGGAAGACCCCTCTTTCGGCTAAAAAGCGCCCTACGCCTTTTGCAATACCGCACAACTCGGTAACGGGAACATCCAGTAACTGTTGTCGAGATTCCCAGGGAGGTATAATCGTAAAGCCATCTGGTTTATTTAATTTAGCGGCATATTTAGCGGTTGTTTTATCTCCACTGATTCCAATAGAACAATGTAAACCCGATGCGTTATAAACCGCTTTTTTTAATAATTGACCAATGCGCCCGGGTGAACCGTGTAATTTCTGGCAGCGCGTCATATCAATAAACGCTTCATCAACTGAAAATATTTCCATATCCGGGCAAATATTACTAATTGCCTGCATGATTTCACCTGAAGTTTGCGCGTAAACATGAGGCCGAGATGGCCTTTGAATTAAATCTGCATATAACTTGCGAGCTTCTTTCAATCGCATACCGGTTTTAATACCGTATGCTCTCGCTTCATACGAACTGGTAATAATACAGGTTCCCTGATTACCGTTAGTAACCGCAACCGGACGACCCCGTAACTCTGGAAAATCACGTGCTTCAACCGCGGCAAAAAAACAGTTCATATCAACCAGAGCAATAGCACGTTGCCAGTGAACAGGGCAGATTTTGTTAAAGTCATGCATGATAAAACCTTTAACGAATTAGATAATTAAACACTCGCTTTCCCCGAGCATGACAAACATATGTAAGAAATATTTCTAAATTAGTAAGTACGCAGCGTTCCCACCAGAACACCCTGAATCTGTACTCTATCTGCCGGATAAATCATTGGTTCCATACCTGAGTTTGCAGGAATAAGTTTGATGCGCCCATGCGATAACGGACGATAAATTTTTAAGGTAACTTCATAATTATCAATCAATGCCACCACAACAGAATCTTTAGAGGCCGTATTACACGATTCAATAACCACCGTATCACCATCTAAAATACCCAGTTCAACCATCGACTCACCATCTACCTTAAGTGCATAACGATTATCTCCCCCAAACATCTGGTTTAGGTTAATACCGTCATGACCTGCGATTGCCTCAATCGGCTGGCCTGCTGCAATTTTTCCTAACAGGGGAATCGACATAAGCTGCTCCATGTCATCGTCTGGTAAACGTAAACTCCGATGGGAGCCTTCTTCATTAAGCAAGTAGCCCTTTTCTAATAACGCTTTAACATATCGATGTGCCGTGCCCTGCGACTGTATGCCTATGCCTTCGGCAATTTCCGGGTAAGTGGGTGCATGGCCATTTCTTAAAATATAAGCCTGTATATAATCAAGGGTGCGCTGCTGGCTATGGGTTAGCATAATATTCTCTAAACGTTCTCATTGGAGAAAGAATAGAGAATCTTTGAGAAAATATCAAGTAATGATTGAGGTATTTACAAGGCAATTAGATATGCCAAATAAAAAAGCCGTAATCACATGCAATTACGGCTTCTTACAGTTTTATGAGTATTTATATTTACGGTGCAGGTATAGCGTCAACCCTGTAACCCGCATGACAGGCAACACAGTTTTGCATTAAAACAGCAAGCTGCTTTAAACTGGTAGCCGGATCACCAAACGCCTCAGCATCCATTGCCAGTTGATCAAATTTAGTATGAGTATCAAAACCCAGCTGTTTAAATTCCAGTGGCAACTTTTTCATCAATGAACCGGGTACAGCCTCCTGTGCTGCTCGGCCAACTTCTCTTGCCGCTTTTGCAACAGCTTCAGCATCATCTTCTGTTGCTGCCTGAACAATTTTCTGCGCAGCATCAAGAAACATTCGCATTTCTGTTAAAACC
The DNA here is from genome assembly GCA_026195255.1 of Gammaproteobacteria bacterium. Taxonomy (GTDB): domain Bacteria; phylum Pseudomonadota; class Gammaproteobacteria; order SZUA-229; family SZUA-229; genus SZUA-229. The sequence continues at coordinate 10,333 of JAPHSS010000038.1, forward strand.
AGATCTCTTTCACCCTCTTCCAGCATTAATGACTGTCTGCCATCCTTTGCCTGAATGGTCTCACCAGAAATAATAAACTTATATGCCATAGCACCGACAACAAGAAGTGCCGCCAGCAATAACACCCAACATAACTTACACATAATTTTCCTTTTATATATTTAGTAATTAAAACCCTGATAAGTACTTATGTACTTATCAGGTAAAAAATAATAAGCGCCGTAACAAACCACAGAATAGAGGCGATTATTTTCAATTTTTTTTCTAACATAAATAAGCTCGATTTCACTATTGGCTCTTTAACAACAATTACCGTCTTTCACACCCGCCTTCTTTAAAATGCTGGCTAAAGGACAAAAATTTGTTATACCACTTTGCGCCAGGTTAAGGCCAACAAATGCAGCCAGAGCAATCCAGTAAGGATGCACAAAGTGTGATAGCGCAATACTAATCAGTATCATTATACCTGCTACAAGATGAACAATTTTATCAACAGTCATATTTTTTCTCCAAAATTACATTTTATAAGATAATTGAAAATTAATTACATTCTGCTCCAGCTCAATAACATTTCCTGACCCACTACTGGACGTCAATTCATTATTAAATGCATGCAGGTAAGAAACTGAACCTTCAACACGTTTACCCAGCTTTCGGGTAACACCTACTGACATGTGTTTTTCTGTAACCGCCAGTGAACCTATATTACTGTCAACATCTTCTTCACCAATAGGTGATTCACCATAATTAAAGCCGGCACGTAATGTGGTTTTGTCACTGATCTCTTTTTGCACACCGAGTGCAAAAACAACCTGATCATCCCATCCAAAATTCATCATGCCAGGCCCTGCAGGTGTCTCAAAAGCAACTTGATCCAGAACATCTGAAAAACCAATATATTTTATGTCGGCTTCAATCAATAAACCGTCACCCGGTTGATATGCCAGGCCAATACTTAATGTTTCCGGTGCATCCATTGTCATGGAATACGAACCTGCCGTGGTATTCCAGTCAAATGAGCCCATTGATTGTTTACTAACGTAAGACGCACCAAACTGCATGACATCACTTAACTTGTAAATCAGCCCCAGAGTAAGACCAAAACCATAAGCCTGATTTTGTGGTAAATGCATTTGTGAATTATCTAATGCCAGACTCTGATAATCGATATTTAAAGCCGCACCTAATGCCAACTTGTCATTCATCTGATATGAAAAACCGGGGGCAATTTTATAGAACTGCTTGGTTGTTACCACATTCTGATTTCCGGGAGCGCCTGGCATAATATCTGCGAAGTCCACACCCATACCAGATAAACCTGCCATACCCATACCAAAAGTTAGTTGCTCATTAATTTTCAAAGCAACGGAACCAGATGGTATTAAATATAAATCTGAATCACTATCTGTACCATTAGCTTTACGCGGCGGGTTCAGAAAACCAAAGCCCATATCAAAACGCACATCTTCGATATTCAACAACGATAGACCCGCCGGATTAGTTAATATGGTGCCACTATCCTGAGGTGCAGCGACAATCGCGCCAGCCATTCCCCATTGCGTTGCGGAAACACCTAACATCTGGTCACCATTAGTTGCATATACAGCAGAAGTAGAGCTGACCAGCGCAGTAACTGCAGCTACTTTAATCAGTTTTTTATTCATTATTGCAAGCCTCATTTAATTATATTTTTTTGAACATTATTATTTCAAGTTACGTTATGATTACTTAAATAAACTTTAACGTAAACGATCTGAACGACCCGGTTGCCCTCTGAATACCTGATGACAGGCAACACAGCCTTCGGCAATTTTTCCCAGATAACTCGCCGCTTCTCCGGTATTACCCTTGTCTGCAGCGGCCGCAAGACGTAAAGAATTACCTTCAACTAAATCATTAAAGCCAACCAGACTAGCTAGACTTTCGTCATTAACGTCCTTCTTTGCCATGTAAGGAATAAGGCCACCTACAGGTAAACGGTGATTAGCAAGACGTCGTGCAGAGTCAGCAGCCTGTTCAGTATTGTCTGTTGCAAGACCAGAAACAATACTCTGATAATCAGACAGTACTTCATGCATAACCTGACGTAATGTAAGTTGTTTGCTACGACGGTTATGTCCTGACAAAATTTTCATCAATTCCATTTTTGTTTTTTTAGACAGGCCTTGAACCTGCTTCTGTAAATCAGGTTTCATAAGTGCCATGTCGGATTTCATAACTTTCTGCATTGCCATCATTGTTGGCTTATCCATCGCCTGGCCATTGGTATTTGCATAAACAGAACTGGCAGAAGCCATTAGCGCCGTAACAAGGGTTAAATTTCTTATAACCTTAACTGGCGTCTTAAGTGTCAAATTGTTGATTGAGATCGATATCATATGTTTTCATCCGGTTTAGTATCAGGTGGTTGTATGCTACCTTTTATTTAAAAAGATGCATGAATAGAGAATGAAGCAGAAATGTTTCTTTGTTATTTCTAAAATTAAGTTAAATGTAACAAATTGTTACAAAAGTCAGATTTATGAGTCACTCAGACATCAAATTAGAGAAAATACTCATCGTAGATGATGATAAAGCCTTATGTGACCTGCTTAAGCGCTATTTATCTGATAACGGTTATACGACACAGTCTGCAAAAGATGGAATAGAAATGTTTCAACTGCTTGAACAGTCAACGCCGGATATTATCATTCTAGATCTTATGCTGCCGGGTGAAGACGGACTGACGCTTTCTAAAAAAATTCGCCAGCAAAGTAATACACCTATCATTATTCTCTCAGCCCGTGGTGATGAAGTAGACCGCATTGTAGGGCTCGAAGTTGGCGCTGATGATTATTTATCTAAACCATTCAACCCAAGGGAGCTATTAGCACGTATTCGCTCTGTTTTAAGACGTAGCAATACAGATCAGAATAAACCAGCAACGGATTCTGAAGATATAATATTTGATCACTACCGCATACACTCTCAAAGTCGGCAATTATTTCTTAATGACGAAGAAGTCTTATTAACAAGTGGTGAATTTACCTTATTAGAAGTATTTGCTAATAACCCCAACCGGGTACTAAACCGAGATTCATTATTACAGTTACTTAAGGGTTACGAGCATCACCCCTATGATCGCAGCATTGACGTTCGCATTACACGTCTGCGCCGCAAAATAGAAGCGGATCCGAGCAAACCTGTTTTCATTCGCACTGTCTGGGGTAAAGGATATATGTTTACACCAAACCCTGAAGAACACTAGTTTATGATATTACCAAAAACCCTGTTTGCCAGAACAGTTGCAATGATTGCGACTGTTTCAGTAGCTTATCTTTTATTTGCTTTCAGTGTAATTAGTTATTTTATGCTGGTACCCGTAGGCAAACAGTCGGCAGATGATCTGGCTGCATTAATGGTATTCAGCGCACATAGATGGTCTGAAATAACTAATGAAGAACGCATTGAATTTGAGCACCAGTTACGTGATATATACCACCTGAATATTGCAGACGGCCAACAAATACGCTCGGTTAATTTCAAACCTCTGCCTTATTATTATTTTCTTGAGTCTTCACTCAAATCACTTACCGGGCAGGACGTACAGCTTAAGATTTCAAAAGATGATAATAACATTGACTGGTACTGGGCTAATTTAACGGTTAATAAACAGGATATCTGCATTGGTTTTTCCAGCACTCATATAAACGCTCAACCACCAATGGTATTGTTGTTATTACTTTCTGTTGGCGGTTTGGCAACGTTAATAACCGCGGCGGCAATCGTTCGTCATTTAACTACTCCTCTGGAACGTTTATCAAAAAATGCCTTACGCATAGGCAGTGGTGAAGAACCAGAGCTGATTCCAGAAACCGGTGCAGAAGAGATGGCAACTCTGGCTATCAGTTTTAATAAAATGGCGGTACAGGTAAAAGAATTATTAAGTAATCGCACAACATTATTAGCGGGCATATCTCATGACCTGCGAACCCCCCTTGCACGTATTCAACTGGCGCTTGAAATGTTACCTGAAAATGCCGACCCTGTTCTGGTGCAAGGCATACGAGGTGATGTAGAACAGATGAACTGTCTGATTGGACAATTTCTTGAATTAAGCAAAACACTTGAAAAGGGTGAACAACAGAATATCGACATAGTCGAAACACTCGATGACCTGGTTAGTTGTGCAAGACGCGGTGGCGCAGACATACAGTGGCAAAGCGCTGGCCATTGCACTCTGATAAATAACCCCATGGCAATACGACGTATCATTGTTAATCTATTAGAAAATGCCGTACGTTATGGAAAAAATCAGCCGGTTAATATTAGCCACTCGATAAAAGATGAGTTCGTAATTATAAAAATAATGGATAGAGGTCAGGGTATTCCTGCGAATGAAATTGAAGCCGTATTTAGACCTTTTCACCGACTTGAACAATCGCGTAATTTAGAAACCGGTGGTACCGGCCTTGGCCTCAGCATTGCACTTCAACTTGCTGAAATTAATAATATTAAATTAAAATTATATGCTAGAAAAAATGGCGGTACCGTGGCAGAAATTATCATTCCGCTGAAACACGCAAGTTGAAATAAACCAGGCTAATCTATGCCTCATATACGGGAACTGCTTATTTAATCCAGTCCTGAGGTATCAGGTATTTTTCATATAACTCGGCTTCGGCACTACCCGCTTCAGGTTGCCAGTTATAACGCCAGCGCACATTGGGTGGCATAGACATTAATATAGATTCTGTTCGGCCACCCGACTGCAAACCAAACAGGGTGCCTCTATCGTAAACCAGGTTAAACTCAACATAACGACCACGGCGATACAATTGAAAATCGCGTTCACGCTCGGTGTATTCTAATGTTTTACGTTTTTGAACAATAGGACGATAGGCCTTAATATAATGATCACCTACACTTTGCATAAAGGCGAAACTTTTTTCAAACCCCCATTCATTTAAATCATCAAAAAACAAACCACCAATGCCTCGTGGTTCATCGCGATGTTTTAAATAAAAATATTCATCACACCATTTTTTATAACGTGGAAAAACATCTTCACCAAAAGGTTCACACGCATCTTTGGCTGTTTGATGCCAGTGTTTAACATCCTCTTCAAAAGCATAATAAGGCGTTAAATCAAAGCCCCCGCCAAACCACCAGACAGGATCTTCACCCTCTTTTTCAGCGATAAAGAAACGCACATTGGCATGAGATGTAGGGATATAAGGATTTTTAGGATGTATCACCAGCGACACACCCATTGCCTGAAAAGATCTGCCCGCTAATTCGGGGCGATGAGCCGTTGCAGAAGCGGGTAATTTACCGCCAAAAACATGTGAGAAGTTAATACCTGCGGTTTCAAAAACATCACCATCAGCCATGACACAACTTTTGCCACCACCACCCTGCTCACGTTGCCACTCGTCTATTTCAAATGTTTTAGCCGCATCTTCTTCGGTAAGTGCTTCACAAATATTTTTCTGTAATTGTAAAAGATACGTTTTAACAACGTTGATATCAGGGAGGGCGGTTTTTGAACTCACTATTGGAGGTTCCTGTATTATTTTTATAATTTTCTAAAACTTAAGTCACTGCTGATACAGATTAAATCACTGTTATTACAGCCGTTTTATAACGATTTTAACGGTTTAAGCAGTTTATCAAAGTCATCAGGTTTAACATATTGTATAACTTCTTTTTCTGACTCACTAAGCACTATATCCACGCCTTTAGCCGGATATAACCAGTGAATCGCATCACTTTTAGTATCCTCTAACTTTTCGGCAGGTTTACCAAAACGACTTTCTATTAATTGCGCATCCAGATGTATTGAGGGTAAATACGTAATACCCACTATAACCGACTCTTGAAGTAATATGACATCTTCATCTAGTAAAGTCACTTTACGTGTGCCACTTTCCAGAGTAGAGATACGCGCGCCTCGATTATATATCTTCTGAATAGTCTCGTCGGATAAATCTAGTGACATCACCATTTTCGATTTTAGGCCAGAGACTTTAACCAGGTCAAAATAAGCTTCAATCACCGCTGTTGACTGCTTGGGTGCAAACAGATTAATCTCCGCTTTTTCTTTAAATAACTGTTCAGCTTCGGCTACTGTAGTCAGGCCAATTGTTATGCCAAAAACACGTGTATTACCACTCGGCAGGTTTTCAATTTGCCACGGATAACCCGTGACACTTATTTCCTGCTTTTTCAGGGATGATACATAAACACCTAAAACGACCGCTAGAATACTGATACCAAAAACAGTTAGAAATACATGTTTACCCATACGTTTACTTCAGTCCTGAACAGGTGTCAGGGCATTTTCCGGGTAACGTTCACTTACCCAGTCAGGCAACATTGCGTTTTTAGCCTGATGCAGTGATTCAGACTCAAAAATAATTAAGCCCAGTACACTGACCATAACAGGAAGAAATGCAGCCCCACTAAACGCCCAGTGTTGTGGTCGCATATCCCCACCTGAAACCATATATATAATGCTTAACAAACTACCCACAATGATTAACATAATCAGAAAAAAGCGACTTCGACGAGCTGCAATCTGCCAATGGGCATTCACATACCAGCTCGCACGGGTTTTAGCGCGTTGCGCCCCCCAAAACAGATAAACCAGACTAATTACAGATAAAACAGGGATCACAACGATAAAGTGAGTTAAAGAGCTGGCACTCATTATGGCAACAAAAACAAGAACATGATTAAAAATAAGATTGGTTAAAAACACTTCATGGGGAACACGGGCTTTTTTAATATCTTCAGGGGCGACGTCGAATTTCATATCATTAGACCAGTTAACCAAAACAGGCTAAATTATAACATTAATGAACGCTTTAATATGCCTTACTTTAATGCGGAAAATAGTCGTAAATAGTTGTCTTTACTTAACTCAGCTATATTTTCCAGCTTATTGCCTCTTACCTCAGCCAGACACTCCGCTACATGCCCTACCCAACCCGGATGATTCTGCTTACCACGATGTGGTACGGGTGCCAGATAAGGTGAATCAGTTTCAATTAAAAAACGCTCGTCAGGTACTTTTCGAGCGACTTCTCGAAGGGTTTGCGCATTACGAAAGGTCACAATGCCAGAAAATGAAATATACATACCCATATCCAGTGCCTGTTTCGCCATATCCCAGCTTTCAGTAAAGCAATGCAACACGCCTCCACAGGACTCAACCCTGCCTTCTTTTAGCAGCTTAAGTGTATCTTCCTGTGCATCACGGGTATGAATAATAACCGGTTTATTCAGCTCATTTGCAGCTTCTAAATGCACCTTGAAACTCGATATCTGTTGTTCTCTTGTGTCTTTGGAGTAAAAGTAATCCAGCCCGGTTTCGCCTATCGCGACAACTTTCGGGTCTGCACCCAGTTCAACAAGCTGCTGCAGTTTTACCGTATCATCTTTTGTATCACAGGGATGAACACCGACTGAAATATCAATATTATCTATATCCTGTACCAGTGATTTCATAGCCGGATATTCTTCCAGACTAATTGATACGCATAGCAGGCGCTCAACCTGAGCTCGATGGATAGTATCCAGAAGTTCAGAAAAATTATTATCGAAGTCTTTTAGATCGATACGATCAAGATGGCAATGAGAGTCTATAAACATGAGAACAAGTCTTAAGTCTTAAGTCGTAAGTCAGAAGTCTTAAGTCAAAAAATAAGCGCCTACGGCGCACCGCTTTGACTTCTGACTTAAGACTTATGACTATCGTTACATAGTGTGTGTAGTGCGATCTGACTTCAGGGCGCCGGCTAGATAAGTTTCTATTTTAGTACGTGTTTGACCATTATCCTGCGGGCCAAATTGTACACCAATACCGGTAGATTTGTTTCCCTGGGCACCTGCAGGTGTAATCCATACTATTTTACCTGCTACAGGCAGTCGTTCTTTATCATCCATGAGAGTCAGCAACATAAACACCTCTTCCCCCAGACCATAAGATTTATTGGTAGGGATAAAAAGCCCCCCGTTAGATACGAAAGGCATATAAGCTGCGTAAAGTGCCGCTTTATCTTTAATTGTTAATGAAAGTATACCCTGTCTTGGAGCGCCACCTGCTGCCATATTTTAAGCCCGTTTTAATGTTTTGTACCATGATAATAGCAAATCTTCCCACAACAGTTGTGTATTCAGTGGAATTGATTGCAATTGTTTGTTTTTAGTCAGCTGATCAAGGTAATCATAAAGCCCGCTTAAACTAGAGCGTGACACTAACTGTTTTAATTCTGCTTGCTGTGCCACATGTACCAACTGTGCCGAGTCGCCACATTGATGCAGTTTAATCAAATCCTCTATCCAGTCAAATAACCAGTTAAGCATATAACTTAAAGGCAGTTTATGTAACTGCTCAGCGAGATCTATTAATGGCTGGTTTTGCGCCACTTTAAGTAGCGATGAGACGAGTAACTTATGATGTTCCAGTAAATCATCCTGCTGTAAATTAAGCGCTAATAGAGGCGCACCATGGGCTAACTGAAGTAATGCCTGTGCCTGCTGTATGTTCTGGCTTTCTAACCAGCTCAGAGACTGCTGTGCATCCGGGATGTTAAACGTTATAACCTGACAACGTGAACGAACCGTAACAGGTAATTTCTGGGGATTAGAGCTCACCAGTATTAAAATCGTTTCATTCGAGGGTTCTTCTAATGTTTTAAGCAAACTATTTGATGCATTAATATTCATATCATGGGCATCAACAATAATCGCAACCTGATAACCGCCGAACTGGCTAGTTAAACTAAGTTTGCTAGACAACTGACGAACATCATCCACCTTAATGGCTTTGCCCCGCTCTTCTGCCTGTAAAATAAATAAATCAGGATGGGTCTCGGCAGTCATTAACTTACATGCGGCACATTCACCACAGGCATTACCCGCATCATCAGGTGATGAACACAAAAGGCTTCTTGCCAGATGATTAGCGAAATCCAGTTTACCCAGGCCCTCTGCACCAAGCATTAACAGTGCATGGGGCAACCTGGACGCACGCTTTTGTTGCTGCACCTTTAACCATTGAGCTTGCTGCCAGGGATAGATCATAAATAAACACACATAATTAATAGGGTTTGAATTATAGGCAGACCTCATGACAAACCATAATTCAGCATAAAATATTACTATTTACATCAACAAATCACCATGTAATTTATCATTTAAATTTTCATAAGTTATAGAATTTAAATGACTTATCCCGTTAATCTGATTTTTTTTATAGGCCTATAAAAAATACTTAAGCTGACTATAATTAAAGTGCGGTTTAAAAATGACGTATCAACCTCCCCGTATCTGTCTCAAAGACACATATAACCTACAGGAGATCTAAATTATGATGTTAAGTGTAGCCGGCCGAAATATTGAAACCAATGAACAGGGGTTCATAGCAAACCTTAGTGAATGGAATGAAGAGTTTACCGAAGTGGTAGCAAAAAATGATGGCGTAGATTTATATAACGATCATTGGGAGCTGATTCTTTATTTCAGAGATTATTTTGATGAAAACCAGGTAAGCCCAACTATGCACAAGGTAGTTCGTGAACTGGGCTCAAAAAACAAACATTTCCATAATCAGAAAGAATATGAAAAACATATTTATAAGCTGTTTCCAACCGGTCCAGCACATGAGGTATGCAAACTTGCTGGCTTGCCTATGCCTCAACCTGATGATTGATAAAGTAGTATTGTTATAGTTAATAAAAAAGCACCCAGGACGGGTGCTTTTTTATTATCTCGTTCCCATGCTCCTGCGTGGGAATGCATAGCTCACCAGGTAACACACACCGCAACCCTCGTCACTCCTATCACCAGTACCTAACACCATGAAGAATTGACTTCATCGATGAAAATAAAAATACATATGTACTGCGACACTGGTCGACGTAGCTCAGCAACTTCATATTTATCAAATGAACGGGGGTTCACTAGTTGTATTCCAAAGGATAGAATAAATTCTGTACCTGAAAACGTGCGGAGTGTGGACTAGTACATCGAAACCTATGCATTCCCACGCGGGAGCATGGGAACGAGTTAAGAGGACTGGATTACTACACCGAACATCTTCTAGTGGGTTGGCTTAAGGGGACAGAGCGCCCCATATCCATTGAAAGTGGGCGGCGGTCTTTCCCCGATGGAGATGTGCCTTAGCGGGGTAGCAAGATTCCACAGTAAACATTAGCGTTTATTTGCGTTCATTCGCGGTTTCCCCTGCTTTTGACTTTTCTATACATAAAAAATTAATTAATAACTGAATTAATTAATACACTAATCTGTTTTTCTACCGACAACAAATCTCCAGAAGCATCTATAACCTTAATTCTATCAGGTTCCGCTTTGGCTCTTGATAAGTATGCATCCCTTACCCTGTTAAAGAATCCATCCATCTCCTGCTCAAAACGATCAGGTGTACTGCGTTTTCCGGCTCTTGCTCTGCCTACCGAAATGGGTGCATCTAATAATAACGTTAAGTCAGGGCGTAAATCACCTAACACCCAGTTTTCAAGCCCTTCAATACGTTTAACATCTAACTGTCGACCACCGCCCTGGTAAGCATACGTGGCATCCGTAAATCGATCACATAATACCCACTGAGCTTTTTCTAATGCGGGTTTGATTACCTGTGCAACATGCTCCGCTCGCGCTGCAAACATTAACATTAACTCCGTATCATCTGACATGCCTTTAAAATCTTCACCGAGTAACATTTCACGTAATGCTTCTCCCATTGGAGTGCCACCGGGTTCACGGGTTTCTATAAAGTCGATATTTTTCTCTTTTAATATAGATTTTATAAACTCCATGTTTGAAGTTTTACCAACACCTTCTGTGCCTTCCAGTGTAATAAATAAAGGTTTGCGCATTATCTTGCTTTCTTTATATGTTTGCGTTGATGAACATCGACAGCATGTTCATGGTCTTTTAATGTGGTGGAAAATATATGTCGCCCGGATTTATCTGACATAGCTACAAAATAAATATACTCAGTTGTATCCGGTTGACTGACCGCATCTAAAGCACCCTGACCTGGCATTGCAATCGGTGTTGGCGGTAAACCTTTTCGTGTATAAGTATTATAAGGCGTATCTGTGCGTAAGTGCTTAAAACGAATATTACCTTTGTATTTATCACCTATGCCATAAATAACCGTTGGATCGGTTTGCAAACGCATACCTTTACGTAAGCGGTTTACAAAAACACCGGCTATTTGTGTGCGCTCTTCGGCGATAGCACTTTCTTTCTCTACTATGGATGCCAGTATTAAAGCTTCATAAGCTGTTTTTAAAGGCAAGTTTTCATCTCTTTGTTGCCAGGCAACATCGAGTCGTTTCTGCATTTCCTGATAGGCTTTTTTTAATAAATCAATATCACTCAACCCTTTAGGGAAGCGATAAGTATCTGGGAAAAAACGTCCTTCAGGATGTTCACCAGCACGACCAATTTTTTGCATGATTTGATCATCTGTTAACTCAAGCAGGTGATGACTCAAATTCTCATCGTTATTAACCAGTTCCATCATCTGTTTAAAAGTAAGACCTTCTACCAGCGTTAAACTATATAAACGCACTTTGCCTTTTTGCATTAAGGTAAAGAGTTGCAGGGTATTTAATTCTGGACTAATTTGATACTCGCCTGCTTTTAATTTTCTGGCACTGCCGGTTAGCCGCGCCCAGATAGAAAAATACAGCCGGTTAGAAATGATATTTTGATTTTCAAGGTCACGTGCCAGTGCAGACACACTGGTACCCGGTTTAAAGTTATAGGTTTCCTCTGATTCAACCCCTAATGGTTTATCCAGAAAAAAATAAAAGTCGATTGCTAAAGCGCTTGAGGCGATTAAAAGCAAACCTAATATTTTTTTTATCATTGTTTTTTAATACTCAAATAGTCGCATGTAAAATACAGCTTGAATTATCAAACAGATATAACCTGTAATAATTTCTGTTTAATATCATCAATAAGTTTACTCTGCTGAAATTCCACGCTATTTTCACCATCAATTATTTTCTTAACAGGCCAGATACCAATTAAACTATTGCTTATAAAAACAGCATCCATCGACAAAAAATTAGCTTTACTAATATCCACAATATTAACCGGAATATTAAGTTTCTCTGCTATATTAATAACCTGTTGACGCATGATACCCGTTATGCCGCATTGTTCTAATAGAGGGCTATATAACTCGTCGCCTAATACACAAAACACATTACTCATTGTGCCTTCAATAATATGCCCCTGATTATCAAGCATAAAACCTTCAGAAATAGCACTATCATTCCACTCATTTCTAGCCAGAACATTATCAAGTCTATTTAAATGTTTCATACCTGCCAGTGCAATATTCATCGACACAGGTGTTTTACAAATTGTCGCAATTATGCCCGTTTGATTTTCTTCAGCATATGACGGTAAATCAAATGATGCTGTGACGCGAGTAACATTACTCTGTTCATCATATAAATAACCTCGTGTTGAGTTACCGCGACTCAGACTAAGCTTGATTACAGAGTCATTGACTAAATCGAGCTTTTTTATATCTTCAAGCCAGAGCGCCTCATCAACTTTCTTAAGTGATAATCGATCACAGCTATTGTTTAAGCGCTGTATATGCTCGTTCCAGAGTTGTAGCTGGTTATTTTTATAGGTAATGGTTTCGAATAAACCGTCACCATACTGAAACCCCCTGTCGCTGACAGATATTTTACTTTCTTCATTTCCATTTATAATTATTTTACTCATTGATTCCCTTCCTCTAATGCGTGGATTAAACCCTTTGCTTTGGCCCGTGTTTCGTTTAACTCATTATTTGAGTCTGAATCTACAACTATGCCACCACCGGCACGAAATTGCAGCTTATTACCGTTTCTAGTGATCGTACGAATGAGTATATTTAAATCCATACTACCATCATTATTTAAATATCCCAGTGAACCAGTATAAGCGCCGCGCCCTACCTGCTCAAGTTCTGCGAGTATTTCCATACAGCGAACTTTCGGACAGCCCGTTATTGTGCCACCGGGAAATACCGCTGAAATTAACTGTCCCGGTGTAATATCATCACGCAATTTACCCCTCACATTCGATACAATATGGTGAACATGCTGATAAGTTTCAAGCACCATAAACTCGTTAACCTCAATACTACCTGGCACACAAACTCTGCCCATATCATTTCGTTCGAGATCAATAAGCATAATATGCTCAGCACGCTCTTTCGGGTGAGCTAATAGTTCACTCGATAAACACCTGTCTTCAACATTATCAAGCGCTCGCGGCCGTGTGCCGGCAATAGGCCGGGTTTGCAGGTAACCATTCTTAAGTTGAACCAGTCTTTCTGGTGACGAACTAATAATAGCCTTGTCACCCAAGGTAACTAAAGCATTAAAAGGACCCGGGTTAGATTTAATTAATTGCTGGTAAATACTGGCGTGACTAACTTTCGATGAAGCTGAGGTGTTTAACTGTGTTTTCCAGCAACGTGATAAATTAACCTGAAACACATCACCATCTACTATATATTGATGTAGCTGATCTAATTGACTTAAATAATGTAACTCATCATCTTCAATCATTTTTTCAATTTGAAAAGAATTAAACTTTTTTTCAACTGAGGCTTTGTTTAATAAATCATTTTTAATCTGTTCTGCACATGACTTATATTCAGGCTCACAAACGATATATGCCTGTTGTGTATGTGAATCAATAATAATAGCCGCAGGAAAACGTGTAGCAAAAGCCACAGGTAAGCCGTCTTCTGCCGCTGGTAAGTTTAAACCCGTTTCAATTTCCTGTGCCAGCTCGTAACCTAAATATAAAAACCAGCCACCTTTAAAGGGTAAATCGATTTTATCATCAGGTTCTATTTGACCTGCCTGCCACGCTTGATCTAACTGCTGTAAAAAATCACCGTTATGACTTTGTATGGTTTGCTGTGGACAGGCAAATAAAATATCATAACGAGCCAGCTTAGACTTATCTTCGCTTGATGCATTACTGCTTAATAAATGAGGGTAACGTTCAGGATTACTGGCATGAATCGCGAGTAAATTGGGGATACTTTCCAGAGTATGAATGATTAATGAATTGGTCATAATCAAGCTTTAGTTTAAAAGAAAAAGAAAACGCGAAAAACGCAAATAACCGCTAATGAACGCGAATAAAATTAAAAGCATTAATCATGTGTAATGTGCCGCAGGCACATAAACCAGAATATTTGCGTTCATTAGCGGTTATTTGCGTCCATTGGCGTTTTCTTTTTCTTTAATAAGCTTTAAATCTTTTTAAACAATACAGTTCCGTTTGTACCGCCAAAACCAAACGAATTGGACAGCACGACATCCATTTTCATATCACGGGCTGTGTTAGGTACATAATCCAGATCACATTCCGGGTCCTGATTATCTAAATTAATTGTTGGTGTGGCAACCTGATCATGAAGGCTCATAACACTAAATACCGCTTCAATGCCGCCAGCTGCACCCAGTAAGTGCCCCGTCATTGATTTAGTTGAGGTAATAGCTAAAGATTTCGCATGATCAGCAAAGGCGGCTTTCATGGCCATTGTCTCAGCAATATCACCAGCGGGTGTAGAGGTGCCGTGTGCATTAACAAACTGAACATCTTCTTTATTCAAACCCGCATCTTTAATTGCATTAACCATGCAACGTGCGGCGCCTTCACCACCTTCAGACGGGCTTGTCATATGATAAGCATCACCACTCATGCCAAAACCGGCCATTTCGCAGTATATTTTTGCACCACGTGCTTTTGCGTGTTCATACTCTTCTAATACAAGCACACCAGCTCCATCACCTAGAACAAAACCATCTCGGTCTTTATCCCATGGACGACTGGCAGCTTCAAAATTATCATTATTACGAGACAATGCCCGTGCAGCTGCAAAACCACCGATACCAAGTGGAGAAGAGGCTTTTTCAGCGCCTCCTGCAACCATTACATCAGCATCACCATAGGCAATCATACGTGCTGCCATACCGATACTATGAGTACCCGTGGTACAGGCCGTAACTAATGCGATATTTGGGCCTTTAATGCCGTATTTAATAGATAGATTTCCGGAAATCATATTGATTATAGAGCCGGGAATAAGAAACGGAGAAATTTTTCTCGGGCCACCCTTATCCATTGCTTCTTTATTTTTCTCAATCAGGGGTAAACCACCAATACCAGAACCTACGGCGACACCGATACGCTCAGCATTTTCTTCGGTAATTTCAATACCTGAATCTATTATTGCCTGATCGGAAGCGGCTATGCCGTAATGAATAAAACTATCCATTTTCTTCAGGTCTTTTTTGGGAATATACTCAGTCGCATCAAAGTCTTTAACTATACCGGCAAATTTTACTGCTTGATCAGTTGTATCAAAATCATTGATAAGCGCAATACCACTTTTGCCTGCCAGGATATTATCCCATGAAGACTTAAGATCATTGCCAACAGGTGAAACGATACCTAAACCGGTAACAACAACGCGACGTTTAGCCAAGAGTATTCTCCAGAATTTTTAATTTTCTGCTAAGCAGAAAAACTAAGGCTTAGAAAGCAGGCATATAAAACTGCTTTGCCAGAAACAAAAAAAGGGCAGGCACTACGCCCGCCCTTTTTCAATGGATCAAATTAACTGTTAGCGTTAACGTAATCCAGAGCTTGCTGAACTGTAGTAATTTTTTCAGCATCTTCATCAGGAATTTCACATTCAAATTCCTCTTCTAACGCCATTACCAGTTCAACGGTATCTAGTGAATCAGCACCTAAGTCATCTACAAATGAAGCAGAGTTAGTTACTTCATCTTCTTTTACGCCTAGCTGTTCTATAACAATCTTGCGAACGCGTTCTTCTGCACTGCTCATGTATTTTTCCTCTTAAATTTACGAATATGTTCGAGCTGCGCGGTATTTTAGTTAATAACTGCACAGACTACCAGTGATTTCTTACATCTATTTTATTTAGATTAATTGCCTTAAAATTCAATCAGTTAAAAAACTTTAACTAAAATTTAAACAACTATAATGAGCTTAATTTCAGGTAATTCTTTGATATATGACATGCTTTGCATATTAGAGCACATGAATTTAGCAACATAAACCGCTCAAATAAGCAGTTTATGGCATATACATACCGCCATTAACATTTATTGTTTCACCGGTTATATAAGCCGCTTCTGCTGATGCTAAAAACGCCACAGCATTTGCAATATCCTGTGGATCACCTAATTTATTTAAAGGTATTTGCGAAACAAGTGCTTCGCGCTGTTCCTCTGGTAATTCACGGGTCATATCAGTATCAATAAAACCAGGTGCCACCGAGTTAACCGTAATATTACGTGAACCAATTTCGCGAGCCAGTGATTTACTAAAACCTAAAATGCCCGCTTTAGCCGCTGAATAATTAGTTTGACCTGCGTTACCCGTTAAACCAACCACAGATGTAATATTAATTATACGTCCGCTACGTGCTTTCATCATTGGTCGAACAACTGCTTTGCACATTTTAAAAATGGATGTCAGGTTCGTTTGAATAATGTCATTCCACTGATCATCTTTCATCATCATCAGTAAATTATCACGTGTAATACCTGCATTATTTACAAGAATACTAACCGCGCCAAAATCGTCTTTAACTGTTTTTAATACGGATTTGATAGAGTCGTCATCCGCAACATTTAAACATAAACCTTTACCACCTTTAGATGATAAATATTCTGTAATTTTTTCAGCACCACCTTCAGATGTAGCTGTTCCTATAACAGTTGCACCCGCCGCAGCCAGAGTTTCTGCAATGGCTTTACCGATTCCACGACTTGCACCTGTTACTAATGCAATTTGATTATCTAAATTCATAATATACTACCTTCTAATATCACCCGGCACCCGGAGATTAAAATTAATCAGGGCACTTAAATCTATTTCAATTCTTCTAGTGTTTTGTCTAATGTTTCAACATTATTAATTGTAAAATGCGCAACTTCTTTATTAATTCGTTTATTCAAACCAATTAATACTTTGCCTGGGCCACATTCAATAATAGTATCCACACCTTCAGAGATTAAGTTATTAACACTATCTACCCATAACACCGGGTTATGTAATTGCTTAACCAGATTCTTTTTAACATCTGCAGGTTTAGTGTAGTTCTTTGCTGCAACATTCTGTATTACAGGAATAGTTGATGCTTTTTTAATTTTAATATCTTTCAAATAGGTAGCGAGTTTTTTCGCAGCACCTACCATTAAATTAGAATGTGATGGCACACTAACCGGCAATTTCAGCGCACGTTTGGCACCTTTATCTTTAGCTATCGCCATTGCTGTTTCTACAGCCTGCACATTACCCGCAATCACAACCTGCCCGGGCGAGTTAAAATTAACAGCTTGTACAGCAAAGTTATCATCACTGCACATCTCGCAAATTTCTTTAATTGTTTCGTCATCAAGACCAAGTATTGCGGCCATTGCACCAACACCGTCAGGTACTGCTGCCTGCATTAACTTGCCCCGTTTAGAGACCGTCTTAACCGCATCTTCAAAATCAAGCGCACCCGCACAAACCAGTGCTGTGTACTCACCTAAACTGTGACCCGCCATCATTTCAGGCGTTACATCTAACTTGCTTTTTAATATTTCATATACCGCGACACCGGCAACCAGCATTGCGGGCTGTGTTACTTCTGTTTTATTAAGTTCTTCAAGCGGACCTTCCTGCACAACCTTCCAGAGATCATACTTTAAAACTTTTGATGCTTTAGTAAAAAGCTCATTAACAACTGGATAAACTTCTGCCAGTTCAGACATCATGCCAACAGATTGAGACCCCTGTCCCGGAAAGACACATGCAAATTTCATAGATTTACCTTTTAATATTTTTTATATAACATTTCAAAGAAAAAGAAAACGCAAAAATTTTTAATTTATACGCCTACCGCGTATTACGTATTAATTAGCTTTTTCTTTTATTTGCGTGCATTCGCGTTCATTTGCGTTTTCTTTTTCTTTTTTACCTTTAACCACAATTACAAATACTCACTTTCAGCTCAGGCATGATGCAGCATAGAGGTAAGCAGGTCGCTTATAAGCCCAATACATCCTGCATATCGTACAGGCCTTTATCCTTCGACTGCAGCCACCTGGCCGCACGTACAGCACCTTTTGCAAAAGTCATTCTACTTGATGCTTTATGCGTTATTTCAACTCTTTCACCATCAGTAGCAAACATAACTGTATGTTCACCGACTATATCACCGGCACGAATTGTTTCAAAACCTATTGTCTCTGGTTGTCGCGCACCTGTATGGCCTTCTCGACCATACACAGCACACTCATTCAAATCTCTACCCAAAGTATCGGCAATAACTTCACCCATACGTAATGCAGTGCCCGAAGGTGCATCGACTTTATGGCGATGATGTGCTTCAATAATTTCAATGTCGTAATCTTCATTTAATACCGATGCTGCCATCTCTAATAATTTTAAACTCAGGTTAACACCAACACTCATATTAGGTGCAAAGACAACCGCGGTTTTTTCTGATGCATTTTTAATGATCTGTTTTTGCGCTTCATCAAAACCCGTGGTTCCGATAATAATTTGTTTACCATTAGTTTTGCATATTTCAAGATTATTAAGTGTTGATTCAATAGAGGTGAAATCTATTAACGTATCAAAGTCATTTACTACACTAGCTACATCGTCTACCAGTTTAACATTTAACGTGCCAACGCCAGCAAGCTCGCCTGCGTCAGCACCAATTAAACTTATGCCCGGACGTTCTATAGCGGCATTAACTGTGCAGTCTTCTGCCTGTTGACAGGCTTCTATTAAAGTTTTGCCCATACGACCTGCAGCGCCAGTAATTCCAATTCTTAGCATTTTTATTCTCTGAAAAACTATATTTTTCTGTAATTATTAATAGTTACCAGCTGATGTAACTGTAACCTTTTTCCTGCAATTCGACTAAATCAACGGCACCTATCTGAACAATCTCAACAAAATCGTGCATGTCTTCTTTTTTCCAGCCCATTGAGTCCATCGTATTACCACAGGCGTGAAATTTTACGCCGTAGTCAGCCAGGCTCTTTATTTTCTGTTTAACTTCATCAGACACATCACGTAGTGGTTTTTTTGCCAGTATATGTATTCCCGGCCCAAATGCGGTAATCACGATGGTAATATTGTCATTATATTTTCGTAACATTTCTGCTGCTGAAAATAAGATAGCATCGTGGTATTTTGAATCTGATTTATTAAATTGATAAACAACATTATGCTCGGTAGGATCACCTGGAAAACGCAACTCAGCATCATCTGACGTGGCTTCTGAGGCAACTGCACTACGCCCGGCAAAAATACCAGCTGCAATAGTTGCAAAACTTGTGAGTAAACGTCTTCTTGTAATCATTAGAGTTTCATATCATCAAAAAACTTTTTAACCCCGTCCATCCAGCTAGAGCCCTGAGGGTTATGGTTTTTATTATCGCCGTGAATACTATCTTCAAATTCTCTTAACAGGTTTTTTTGTTTTGTCGTTAACTTAACAGGTGTTTCAATAACAACTTTACACATTAAATCACCAACCATGCCACCACGAACCGGTTTAACACCCTTACCTTTTAAGCGGAACATTCTACCTGTTTGTGTTTCAGCTGGTATCTTTAACTTAACACGTCCATTTAAAGTTGGCACTTCTAAATCACCACCTAAAGCAGCAGTCGCCACACTAATAGGCACCTGACATAACAGATTGGCCCCATCACGCTCAAAGATAGCGTGTGGTTTTACATGCACCTGAACATAAAGGTCACCTGGTGGCCCGCCATTTTCACCGGCTTCACCTTCACCTGATAATCGAATTCGGTCACCATTATCGACACCTGGCGGTACTTTTACAGATAATGTTTTACGCTCTTCAATTCGACCCTGACCGTGGCAATCATTACATGGATCAGATATTGTTTTACCCTGACCATGACAATGGGGGCAAGTTTGTTGAACGGAGAAGAAACCTTGTTGAATACGTACCTGACCTGTACCACCACAGGTTGTACAGGTAGTGGGTGATGAGCCTTTTTTAGCACCACTCCCATCACAGGTTTTACAACCAACCAGTGTAGGAATCTTTATTTTAATTGTTGTGCCAGAAACCGCATCTTCTAAATTCAGCTCCATATTATAACGAAGATCTGAACCTCGATAAGAACGGCTACGACCACCGCCACCACCACCGCCGAAAATATCACCGAATACATCACCGAAAATATCGCTGAAGTTTCCAGCGCCTGCACCATAACCCTGACCACCAGCGGAGGCGTCTACACCTGCATGGCCATATTGATCATAAGCTGCACGTTTTTGTGCATCTGATAATATATCGTAGGCTTCTTTGCCTTCTTTAAATTTTATTTCTGATGCTTCAGGGCTATCTGTATTTCGATCTGGATGATGCTTCATCGCCAAACGTTTAAAGGCCTTTTTAATTGCCGCTTCGTTTGCGTCTTTGGATATCCCTAATACTTCGTAATAATCTCGTTTTGACATGCTTTATTTGTCTCTAATCTTTAGATTTTTTGCCACGGAGGCACGGAGAACACAGAAAGAATACAGCCTATTTTTCACCGCAGGTGTAAAAAATAAAGTAAAGCTCTGTGCTCTCTGTGCCTCCGTAGCAATCTTTAATCTTTTAAGCTTTTAAATACACAAAATGCCCGGTTATAAAAACCAGGCATTTCTTAACAGGCAAATGCCTAAGTAAATGACTTATTTTTTGTCGTCTTTCACTTCTTCAAACTCAGCATCTACTACTTCGTCATCCGCGGCATTCTCAGCACCAGGTGCTTCTGCGCCAGCATCACCACCTTCCTGCTGTTGTGATTTAGCATAGGCTTTTTCAGCAATTTTACCTGAAACTTCAGTTAATGCTGTTGTTTTGGTTTCGATAAGTGCTTTATCATCACCACCAACTGCTTCTTTCAGTTCAGTTATAGCTGCTTCAACTGCAGTCTTTTCACTTTCATCTACCTGGTCACCCAGATCTTTCAGTGATTTTTCAGATGCATGAATCAGGTTATCTGCTGCGTTTCGCGCTTCAACCAGCTCCTTCTGCTTACGATCTTCATCAGCATGTGCTTCTGCATCTTTAACCATTTTATCAACTTCATCATCAGATAAACCTGAAGAGGCCTTGATTACAATTGACTGCTCTTTACCTGTTGCTTTATCTTTAGCCGATACATTCAAGATACCGTTTGCGTCAATATCAAATGATACTTCAATTTGCGGTACGCCACGTGCTGCAGGTGGAATATCAGCAAGATCAAAACGACCCAGTGATTTATTACCTGTTGCTATTTCGCGCTCACCCTGAAGCACATGAACAGTTACCGCACTCTGGTTATCGTCTGCTGTTGAGAATACCTGTGATGCCTTAGTTGGAATCGTTGTATTTTTCTCAACCAGTTTGGTCATTACACCGCCCATTGTTTCGATACCCAGTGACAGAGGTGTAACGTCAAGTAATAAAATATCACTAACCTCACCACCCAGTACACCACCCTGTATTGAGGCACCGATAGCTACTGCTTCGTCCGGGTTTACATCTTTACGAGCCTCTTTACCGAAGAAGTTTTTAACTGCTTCCTGAACCATAGGCATACGACTCTGGCCACCGACCAGGATCACGTCGTTAATCTCACCTACACTTAAACCTGCGTCTGCTAATGCAGTTTTGCAAGGCTCAATAGTACGTTCAACTAAATCCTCAACCAGTGACTCAAGCTTGGCACGAGTCAGTTTAAGGTTAAGATGTTTAGGGCCAGATGCATCTGCAGTAATATAAGGCAGATTTACATCTGTTTGCTGGCTGTTAGACAGCTCAATTTTTGCTTTTTCGGCGGCTTCTTTCAAACGCTGAAGCGCTAATGGATCATTGTGTAAATCCATGCCACTTTCTTTCTTAAACTCATCTGCAAGATAATCGATTAAACGCATATCGAAGTCTTCGCCACCGAGGAATGTATCACCGTTGGTCGCCAGTACTTCAAACTGATGCTCGCCATCAATTTCTGCAATCTCGATAATAGATACGTCAAATGTACCACCACCCAGGTCGTATACTGCAATAGTAGAGTCACCCTTAAGTTTCTTGTCCATTCCATAAGCCAGTGCCGCAGCGGTTGGCTCATTAATAATACGTTTAACTTCTAAACCGGCAATTTTGCCTGCATCTTTAGTCGCCTGACGTTGAGAGTCATTGAAATAAGCAGGTACAGTTACAACCGCTTCTGTGACTTCTTCACCTAAGAAGTCTTCTGCCGTTTTCTTCATTTTCTGAAGAATACGTGCCGATACTTCTGGTGGAGCCATCTTGTTGCCGCGAGATTCAACCCACGCATCACCGTTGTCTGCTTTTATGATTTTATAAGGTACAAGTTTGATATCACGCTGTACAACTTCTTCATCGAAGCGACGGCCGATAAGACGTTTGATTGCGTATAATGTATTTTCAGGGTTAGTTACCGCCTGACGTTTTGCAGACTGACCTACCATTACCTCATCACCTTCGCCGAAAGCAACGATTGATGGGGTAGTACGATCACCCTCTGAATTTTCAATAATTCGTGGTGTATCACCATCCATTACTGCGACACATGAGTTAGTTGTACCCAGGTCGATGCCGATAATTTTAGCCATGTTGTGCTCCAAAAATGCTTAATATTTAACTTATCCCTTAGATAAGGGCTGGTTTTTATTTTTCAATGCTTTAGTTAGTTTTAATGTTATTTTTAACGTTATTGTTAATAGTTATACAGGTTGCTCCTGACTGGCTTCAGGCCAAGGCGGAAATTGTAAGCTTATAAACATAAGCGTGCACTTTCCAACGAAGGCATGGAGCCAGTCAGGAGTAAGCTGAATAACTATTTTGATACCATTACCATCGCTGGCCGTACCAGACGACCATTTAACAGGTAACCTTTCTGCATTACAGCTGTTACCGTATTAGGTTCATACTCATCACTGGGCTGCATTGACATTGCCTGATGATGTTCTGCATTAAACTTTTCACCTAGTGGATTGAGTTCATGCACATTAAATTTTTCAAATACGCCAGATAACATATTCAATGTTAATTCGCTGCCTTCACGTAAGCTATCAACAGTGACATTTTCCTGGCCTGCTGCATCAACACCCAGTTCCAGACTGTCTTTTACCGCCAGCATTTCTGCAATGAATTTCTCTAATGCAAATTTATGTGCATTTTCCAGGTCTTTTTGAGTACGACGACGGATATTGTCCATTTCTGCTTTAGTTCGCAGTAATTGATCCCAGTTATCAGTGGCTTTTTTCTCTGCTAAGTCCAGACGCTCTATTAACTCTTCAGCTGAAAGCGCTTCACCTTCAGTTTCGTTAACAGCATCTAACACTTCTTCTGTCAGGATTTCACCTTCTACAGCCGCATCTTGTTGATTTCCATCGAGGATTTCCTCGTTTGACATGTTAACTCTCCATCAAATTTAAGGTCTAAAGGGCATATGGGGCTAATCAATTAAGATTCAAGGGGATTAATGGATTAAAAGCAGTTTTGTCCGCGAATGAACGCAAATAAACGCAAATCTTCAGATTTATGCACCTGCGGCACATTACACCTTAATTAAAACATTTGTGGTATTGGGGTTTACTCACATTTTATTTATTGCGTTGGCATACATGAATGTATAAATACAGTGGGCGCATGGATACGCAGGAACCGCCATTCGTGGAGACACTGGCTTTACGTTTTATCCGCGCCTAACGCCAGGCTTAAAAACCGCGCGGTGATATTCACTGCTGATATCACTTTACTGTATTCCATTCGAGTCGGGCCAATCACACCTAATACCCCCAGAGTGTTATCTTTGGTGCCATAGGGAACAGACACGACACTGAAGTCTTCCAGACCTTCAATACCCGCCTCAGAGCCAATAAATACCTGCATATCTTCAGCCTGGATACAGCGGTCTAAGAGGCCTAACATATCCCGTTTATTTTGAAACACCTGAAATAACTGCTGTAACTGATTTGCGTTATCAGCCTCATTAAAGCGAATTAAATTCGCCTGCCCCTGCAGTCGATAACTCTCATTATCTTCGTCGGGTTTAAGCGCCTGGTCTGCCAGATTCACCGCCGCAGCCATTAACTCATCAACCTGCGTGCGTGCAGATTGCATTTCCTGCACCAGCAAAGCCCTGATTTGAAATATATCCTTACCCATAAAATGATGGTTTAGATAGTTTGAAACTTTAACCAGCTCATCCTGTGTGTAGTCTTTATCAACATGCACAATTCGATTTTGCACATCTCGTTCATTAACCACCAGAATAGCGAGTATTTTTTTGTCCGGTAAAGGCAAAAATTCAATACGCCGTAAATTTAGCTGTCCACTCTTAGGCAGCGTTATCACGCCAGCCATCTGTGTTATATCGGTTAATAGATTATTCGCCATATTAATCAGGGTATCTTTATCCTGATCTGCGTTTAACTGTTGCTGTAGTTTTTCTTTAATGGCACTTTCTATAGGACTAAACTCCAGCATGGAGTCTACATACATACGAAACCCCATATTAGTCGGTACTCGCCCGGCGGATGTGTGTGGCGCTGAAACCAGACCCATAGAGTCAAGATTGGCCATGACATTACGGATAGTGGCAGTTGAAATATTTAAACCAGCTGTTTCTGCAAGGGTTTTAGATCCGACGGGAGTGCCCTCCTCAACATAACAGTTGATCAGGGTTTTTAACAAATACTGAGAGCGCTCGTTTAATGGCACAGATGAAATTTTAGACATTTTAATTTATACAAATAATTAATATTTTGTATAACTCCCTACGCTAAACCAAAGTGTATTTTGCATCTGGAATAAACCCTAAAGCGCCTTAAGCTGCCCATTATCTATGCTGTATATGGTATCCATTTTCCTGGCAAGTTCCATATCATGCGTAACCACAATCAGACTGGTGGCAAATTCTTTATTTAAACGTAATAAAACCTGCACAACCTGTTCTGCAGTTGCTTTATCCAAATTACCTGTCGGCTCATCTGCACAGATACAACGGGGCTCATTAATAACTGCCCTGGCTATTGCCGCACGCTGACGCTCTCCACCTGACAATTCAGCAGGTTTATGTTTTACACGACGTGTCATGCCTACTTTATCAAGTAACATGCCTGCTTTATTTAAAGCCTGTGCTGGGCTAGTGCCTCGCACCAGTGCCGGCATTGCGACATTTTCTTCTGCCGTGAATTCAGCTAATAGATGATGAAACTGATAAACAAAACCCATGTAGTTATTGCGCACTCGACAACGCTTCTTTTCTGACATGCGTACCATGTCTTCTTCATTAATAAAGACCTGCCCTGAGGTAGGTTTATCCAGACCACCGAGTAAGTGCAGTAAAGTACTCTTACCTGAACCGGAGGCACCGACAATTGCAACTTTTTCACCTGTTTTAACTGTAAGGTTTATGTTCTTTAATATTTCTAACTTATTACCGCCACCCTCTTCAAAGGTCATGCATAAGTCAACCGCTTCTAAAACAATGCCAGCGCCTGTACCGTTAGGAAACATTTGTGATTCAGAAAAATGATTAGTTAATGGCATTATTCATACCTCAATGCATCAGCAGGCTGAATTTTTGCCGCACGGTAGGCAGGATAAATAGTCGCCAGGACTGATAAACCAAAAGCCGAAGCGGTATAAGTTAATACATCTGAAAGTCGTAAATCTGACTTAAGTTCTGTAATGTAATAAACATCTGCTGGTAAAAACTTGGTATTCATCAGACCTTCAACAAACCCAACAATTACATTCACATTCAATGCAACGGGCACCCCTAACGCGACACCTAATAATGTACCCACCAGACCAATCACAACACCTTGAACGATAAATACCCACATTAGACTACCTGGTGTCATACCAATAGTTCTTAATATTGCTATATCAGCCTGTTTATCGTTAACCGTCATCACTAGAGTAGAAATAATATTAAAAGCCGCAACAGCCACAATTAATAACAGAATAATAAACATCACGACTTTTTCGGTTTTAAGGGCCTTAAATAAGTTACTGTGCATTTTAGTCCAGTCACGCACCCAGTAGTCTTCACCTATAACACTGTCTAACTCATGCGTGACCTCATAAGCGCTAAACATATCATCTAACTTAAGGCGAACACCTTCAACTTTCACACCCAGACTAAATAACTTCTGTGCATCTTGCAGATGCATAATAGCCATGGAACGGTCAAACTGATGCATGCCGGCTTCAAAAACACCCACCACAGTAAATCGCCTTAAACGCGGCATAACACCAACAGGCGTAACATTAGCCTGAGGCGTTATAACCGTAATTTTTTCACCTTCAAACACGCCCATCGCATTGGCAAGTTCTCTACCAAGAATAATTCCAAATTGACCGGGTTTTAAATCCGCAAGTCGACCTGAAACCATTTTGTCATCTATCTCGGAAACGTTTGGCTCCTGATCAGGTAAAACACCACGAATAATGGCACCACTCACCCTGTTTCGATTACTTAACATACCTTCGTTTTGAGTAAAGGGCGCGGAACCTATCACACTAGGGTGTTTATCAACTTTTTGCTGAATGGATTGCCATTCAGTTAGTTTACCGTCCTGTCCCGTAACGGTTGCATGAGCGGTCATACCTAGAGTACGTTCACGTAACTCTTTGCCAAAAC
>JAPHSS010000049.1 GCA_026195255.1 Gammaproteobacteria bacterium
AGCACCTTCAGGGTTATTGGCGATTTGATGCATTAAAAGATAATACAGCGAGTAAAATTTCACTAGATCTGGATTTTGAATTTGAAAATAAACTGCTGGCACTGGCCGTAGGTCCCGTATTTAACCAGATTGCTAACTCTATGGTAGATGCATTCTGTAAAAGAGCAGTAGAGGTGTATGGTGAGCGAATCTGAATCAACAGCAGAGCAGGTGAGGCAAATTAAAGTCGAAGTTGCTTTCGCACGTGAAGATAAGCAGCAGATATTAGAGCTTATGGTTAATCAGGGCACGACATTGGAGCAGGCGATTGAGCAGTCTGGAATTATGACGTTATTCCCTGAAATTGACCTTAATGTTAATAAGGTCGGCATTTTTGGTAAGTTGGGTAAAAAAACGGCTGAACTAAAAGAGGGCGATCGGGTTGAAATTTATCGCCCTCTTATTGCTGATCCTAAAGAGGTGCGGCGTAAGCGGGAAGCCGATGGCAAAAAAATGAAAAAAGGCGGCGGAGAGAAGTAACGCTCAAGTTCTGTCTGTTGTTAATAACCCGAGGTAATAAGTCTTGTGTAATAACCCCTTAGTAATAACCCCAGGATAATGGACTCAGAGTAATGGACTCAGGGTAAGGCTAAGCCCTGCCCTGAGTGCCATCACTTACCCAAGAGGTAGAGCCAGAGTGGGGGGCAAATCATTGCTATCCAGATCCTCAATCTTTGCTTTATCACCGTGGGCTTCAGGTGTGTAAGCACTGTCATCGATTCTGATTAACTTATCACCTTCAAAATAGAGTGTTAAACGTGATTGCCTGATTTTGTTATTACCGGGTTTTAAATAATAAATATAATCCCAGCGATTCTGGTGAAAAGGGTCCTTAAGTAGGGGGGAGCCCAGCACAAATACCACCTGATTACGGCTCATGCCCGTTTTTAACCTGGCGTAATTTTCAGGCGTAACCTTATTTCCCTGTTGTATATCGATTCTATGAGGCTCACAAGCCGTCATAAAGAGCGTAATAGCTATAATGCCAATAATAATGAGATTCTTTTGCATATATTAATGATACGTATGTAGATTCGCGTATAATGAAAGCCTAGAATAATAAACTAAATCCCCCCCAAAAAACAGCAGGAGTTTGATTTGGAAACCGCTGATTTAAAAAAAGCAGGGCTTAAAATAACCCTGCCACGTATGAAAATATTAGAATTAATGGAGTCGGGAGATTTACGTCACCAGAGTGCGGAAGATATTTATAAAGCACTGCTTAAGCAGGACGAAGAAATTGGCCTGGCGACAGTTTATCGCG
Source organism: Gammaproteobacteria bacterium (assembly GCA_026195255.1). Taxonomy (GTDB): domain Bacteria; phylum Pseudomonadota; class Gammaproteobacteria; order SZUA-229; family SZUA-229; genus SZUA-229. Next base: position 1,304 of record JAPHSS010000049.1, read on the forward strand.
TATTAACCCAGTTTGAAGGTGCCGGTCTGGTTACCAGGCATCATTTTGAAGGTGGTCAGGCGGTATTTGAGTTAAATCATGGCGAGCATCATGATCACCTTGTCTGTATTAGCTGCGGTAAAGTTGTTGAGTTTATGGATGATGTTATTGAGCAACACCAGAACCAGATCGCACAGGCAAATAAATTTACAATTACCGAGCACAGTTTAATTATTTATGGTCGTTGTGAAAACTGTCAATAAACAGTTATATTGCTTTGTCTCTTACTAAGACATACTTGAATGAGACGAAGAATTTAAAGCTGCACGATGGTGGTTAAGTTTTCTGATAATTAATAATTAATCGTCTATTCACAGATGAATAATCCCACGTAAAGAATTCATGCAAACTACAAAAGTCAGGCCTGATATCACTCGTCAATATACTTTTGATGAGTATCTAGAAAAATTAACTGCGTACTGTGGCAGTAATGAGCAGTTGACGCGTGCCTGCAAGCTAGTCTGGGATCTACCTCCCGCAGCAGAAGATCTACCCAATGCTTTAGAAGTGGCGTTAATACTGGCGGAACTAAGTGTTGATAAAACGACATTATTAGTTACCTTGCTTGGTGATTTTCGTTTAAATCAAAAAAAATTTATTGAAAGTCTTACAGTTGACTATGGTGAAAAAATTCATCACCTGGTTGAAAAAGTACGTTGGTTGCATGATTTTCATTTCGAGAATATTGAAGATAATTCCCCTGAACAAATAGAACGCCTCAGGCGTATGTTGTTATCAATGATTGATGATGTGCGTGTTATGTTAATAAAACTGGCATACCGTGTTCAACGTTTAAGAATGATGGCGGGAAAGGATACTCCACAACGACTCATCATAGCCAAAGAAACCCTGAATATATTCACACCACTTGCTAACCGTTTAGGATTGGGCCAGTTGAAATGGGAAATGGAAGATCTTTCATTTCGTTTTATTGAACCGTTGGCGTATAAACGTATTGCTAAGTTATTAGAGGGACGAAGAGATGAACGTGAAAAATATATAAAAGATGCAGTAGAAGAAATTAGTACCATGCTTGATATTAATGGTATTGAGGCTGAAATTTATGGACGGCCTAAGCATATTTACAGCATCTGGAAAAAAATGACAGCCAAACACAAAGAATTCTCTGAGTTGTTTGATGTTCGAGCTGTGCGAATTACAGTAGAAGCTGTTGCTGATTGTTATACGGTTTTAGGTTTAATTCATGGTCGCTGGCGACATATAAGTCAGGAGTTTGATGATTATATTGCTCACCCTAAAGAAAATGGTTATCGCTCATTACATACTGCGGTATACGGCCCAGAAGGAAAACCACTAGAGATTCAGATTCGCACCCGTGAAATGCATGAGTTTGCAGAATACGGTGTTGCCGCCCACTGGCGTTATAAAGAGGGTAGTCTCAGTGATGCTAGCCTTGAAAAAGGTATAGCATCTTTAAGAAAGTTACTTGATCCAAATGAAACTAAAGATGAAGAACTAATCGACAGTTTTCATACAGAATTGTTTCCTGACCGGGTCTTTATATTAACACCGAAAGGTAAGGTGCTGGATTTGCCTCAAGGTGCAACGCCACTAGATTTCGCCTACATTGTGCACACGGAAGTCGGGCATCGTTGTCGCGGCGCTAAAGTTAACGGGCGTATTGTTCAGTTAACCTATGAGTTGAAAAGTGGCGAACAGGTTGAAATTTTAACCAGTAATATAGCTGCGCCAAGTCGTGACTGGATGAATACTAATCTTGGGTTTATAAAAACTAAACGAGCCAGAGCTAAGGTAAAAACCTGGTTCAAACACCAGGATTACGAACTTAATAAGCTCGATGGTAAAGTTTGTTATGAACGTGAATTAAATCGTCTGGGTTTAGTCAAAGTTTCATTGCAAAAAATATTAGATTATTATCATCAATCATCTGCAGATGATTTTTTTGCCGCTATTGGTCGTGGTGATATAACATCAGGTCAATTGGCCAATGCATTACATGATGTGTTTTTAGATAAAGAAGAAAGCATACCATTAGTTGCAAAACAGACCAAAACAAATAAAAAAGCCATTAGCGGAGATGCGGTTCGTATTCATGGGGTTGCTAATTTATTAACCACTATATCAAATTGCTGTAAACCGGTTCCGGGTGATGAAATTATTGGTTTTATTACTCGTGGTCAGGGTGTAGCAGTGCACCGTAAAGATTGTATAAATATTATAAATCTTGAGGAAAATAAACGTGATAGGTTAATTGAGGCTGACTGGGGTGAAGATACTGGTAAAACTTATAAAGTATCGATACATGTTGAAGCTTTTGATCGACAGGGCTTATTAAGGGATGTTAGTAAAGTTCTAACGGATGAAAAAGTTGATGTGGTTGGTGTGAATACGTTATCTAATAAAGACGAGCAAACAGCCGATATGACGATAACTGCAGAAATTAGTGATTTAAATCAACTGGGCAGAGTTATGGATAAAATTAAACAGTTACAGAATGTGGTTCATGTCAGCAGAGAATATAGTTAAATTAAAACCTGTTGTTGCCTGATAACAGGTTTTATTTATATGTATTCAAAAAAACTTCAAATTCTTTAGCCGGCATAGGTTTGGCAATTAAATAACCCTGTGCTATATCACAGCCTAAGCGGTTAAGGTGATTTAGTATTTCTTTTGTTTCGACGCCTTCGGCGACCACAGATAAACCGAGGTTGTGGGCTAAATCTATAATTGATTTTACTATTATCTGGTCATCAAGGTTGGCCATCATATCTCTAATAAAAGATTGATCGATTTTTAGCTCATTCACAGGTAATTTTTTTAGTCGGCTTAATGATGAGTAACCAGTGCCGAAATCGTCAATTGATAATTCAATACCAATAGAACGCAGTCGAGTGAGTGTGTCAAAAATATAATCATGATCTGAAAGAAAAAGGCTTTCTGTTATTTCAAATATAAGTCTTCTGCTGATTGAAAAATCAGATACTCTTGATTGTACATGTTTTATAAAATCAGGGTTCATTAAGGTTTGGCTAGAGATGTTAATGGCAATTTTTAAATTATGGCCTTCCTTGCTCCATTTATGAATATTTTTAACGGCAGTATCTATTGCTTCATAGGTATATTTATCGATTAAATTGTACTGTTCAAGTGCTTCAATAAATATTACGGGCGAAATTACGCCTCTCTCAGGGTGAGTCCATCTGCCCAGAGCCTCAGTAGATATTATTGTATCTGTTTTGATATCTATTTTGGGTTGATAGTAAAGTTTGAACTGTTGTTTCTCAAAAGCATGGTTTAAATCTATGGCCATGTTTAACTGACTTTCATCTGTTTCATCTTCTTTATTATTAAAGATATGAAATTTTGAGTGTCGTTCTTTAGCTATATTTAATGCAATGTCAGCATGTCGTAAGAGTGTTTCTCGATCTTCACCATGTTCAGGGTAATGGCTTATACCAATACATGCATCTATATTAAATTCTTTATTGTTAATGATATAAGCACTTTTTATTTCATTCAATATGTTATTGGCTCTCGATATCGTTTCTTCTTCAGATGTTTTCGGTAATAACAATATAAACTCGTCACTGCCCAGCCGGCCTAGTGTTTCGTCTGGTTTAAGGTGTTTTTTTATTCGATTGCAAAACTCAATTAGTATCTGATCACCCTTGTCGTGACCTAAGGCGTCGTTAATGGATTTAAAATTGTTAATGTCAATTAATAAAAAGCTAATACCTGCCTTGTCAATAGAAGAGAGCGATAACTGTCTATTTATACGATCTCTTAAAAGTGTGCGATTGGGTATGCCTGTTAGTGGGTCATAAAGAGTTAGCTGTTCAACTTTTTTATTAGATTCGGAGTATTGTTTGTTTAATCTTTCTAATCGGTGTTTATGGGTGATTAAAGCAGACTGAGTTTCTTCCAGTTCTTTTACTGCGAGTGCATTTTCAATCGCAATGCTCACAATACCAGCAAACATGGTTAACATATTCAGGTCACGCTGGGTGAATTCAAGACCGTCCTGTTTATTGATGGCCGCAATGCCACCTAGAAAGTGCTTTCTACCTTGTAGTGGTACAAGAATTAAGGTTCCAGCTTCTTTTTCCCACTGATTTCGTTCTGTTTCATTTAGTTCATTAAGCACGCCTCGCCACCAGGCTTTTTTGTTTTTCCAGACCCAGCCGCATACTCCAAAATCCAGGGGCAGCGATTCGCCCACTATCTCATCAGTGTTTTTACCAGCACCTGCACGATAGGTATAGGTTTCATTGTTATTATCAAGTATGGGAATCAGCAATGTTTCAGCATGAACCAGGTGAATAGCACGTTTGGCAACGGTATCAAATACTCTCTCGAGGTTTAGCTCACTGGCTATGAGTCGAAAAGTATCCTGGAGCAACTCAATTTCAGATTCTCTGTCCTTTAGTTCTTTTCTGAAATCTATTACGTTAGATGTGTTTTTAGAATTTTGAGGCACATTAAACACTTAGTTAATATGGGGTTATATTTATTGTAGTACATAAATAGGTATATGCATGTTAGCAAGAGCTTATTTAAGTAATAAATACAGCGTAAATAGATTAAAAATTAATAATGCTGCTGCAATTGATCGCCAGAAAAGAACAGGGTCTTTTTCAACTAATGGCAGACTGTTTTTCATAAATGAATCATTTGGGTGGGTTAAGTCATGATGAAATTCTGAAAAGCTGTCATAACGTAATCGATGGTCAAGGCGTACAGCTTTTTCAATAGCACCGTCTAGCCATAATGGAATCATAGGGTTATGTTGCAGCGCAGAGGTGTATTTTATTTTACTCATTGAGCGCCAGTTGATGTTTTTCTCTGACTGGTCACCATAAGGGAGTTTACCTGTCAGTATTTCATAGGTGATAACACCTAACGAGAACAGGTCTGATTTATTTGTACCGGCAACACCCATTAGATATTCCGGAGCCGTGTAATTTTTAGTGCCGAGTAACTCAAGACGTTCAACCGGCGACGAAATTTCCTGTATTCCTGCTACTTTGACGGCCCCCAGATCAATAATTTTAACAGTGCCGTCATCTTGTATCATTATGTTGTCAGGTTTAAGGTCACGATGAAGCATCTCCAGTCGGTGCATTCCACGTAAGCCATGAATAATTTGTCCAACTATATTGGCAACCTTTTTTATATCAGGGTCTGGATTCTGTTTTATCCATTCAGTTAGTGTTAAACCTTCAATATATTCAATTAAAAAATACTGGCAACTACGTTTACGTTTTTGCTCGTATGTAATCATTACATTTGGGTTATGTATTCGTTTACCAGCCCATTCCTCCATATGAAAACGCTCAATATAAGAAGGGTCGTCGTCAAAGTTTACCGACGGCGTTTTCATTAGTATGGTTTGCCCGGTATCTGTGTCTTCGACCAGGTAAAGCTGGGATGTAGAGCTGGACTTAAAGTCTTTAATAACCTTATAACCATCTAGTATCATACCCGGTGATAAATCAGGTGGAAAAGGCAGGCGTACCAGATCATTAATGACTTCATTGGCCTGTTGATTAGGCAGTTGTTCTATATGGATCACCTGACAGGTTACGTTGTCATGGCTGCCCTCATCAAGTGCCGAGCTAACTAGTTGATCAGCTATTACATCGAGATTGGCTGACTTACTTACAATATCTCGAATTTGTTGTTCAGACATATAATCATGAATACCGTCTGTGGTCATAACGAATAGGTCATCAGTTTCCAGACCCACTGATTTATAATCAATATCAAGGTGTAGATCGACACCAATAGCTCGACTTAAATAATTTTTTTCCTTATTTATCCAGATACGGTGATCATTAGTGAGCTGTTCAATATTGTTGTCTCGTATACGGTAAATACGACTATCGCCAATATGTAATATATGAGCAGTGGTTGATTTAAAAATTAATGCTGAAAAAGTTGATACATAAGCTTTAGCGTTATCGCCAGTGCTTTTTCCATAGAGCCAGCTATTTAAAGCAGTGAGAACCTTGGCACCGGAGGTTTTGACTGTCCAGCTTTCTGGTGTGCTGTAGTAATCATTGAAAAAACCTTTAACAACATATTCAGATGCCTCTTTTGGAAACGCGCAGCTACCCATGCCATCGGCGATAATAGCAGAGATGCCTTTATTTTCGAGCAACTGGCCATCGGGTGTGACAATACCATATGAATCTTCATTATTGTCTTTCGTGCCCGCGGCTGAACTTTGTCCGATATTTATTTTTAGCTGATCGATCATATTGTTATTTTTATTGTCTTGTTAACATAGCATATTACTGGGTTTTTACAGTTATACAGGTTCATTTTCTCGGTGTCAGCTCGCTACTCTGTCAGCTCTTGGTGGTATGGATTAAGGGGACAGGGCGGAATGGCACTAAGTTAAGCCCTTTCAGCACGGTATCTACTCCGGTGTTTTATCTCTTCCATTA
>JAPHSS010000045.1 GCA_026195255.1 Gammaproteobacteria bacterium
ATTATTAAACAGACCTAGAGCGATAATGGAAGAGATAAAACACCGGAGTAGATACCGTGCTGAAAGGGCTTAACTTAGTGCCATTCCGCTCTGTCCCCTTAACCCATACCACCAAAAGCTGACAGAGTAACGAGTCGACTCCGTATTACTCTTGGTGGTATCAAAACAGGGGACAGAGCGCCAAAAAACGGCGGTCTTTCCCCGAGGGATATGTTCCATAGCGATAAAACGGCGGTCTTTCCCCGAGGGAGATGTTCCACAGCAGTGTGCTTTCAGCGCCTTCATGTCAAAACTTAACTGCTTACGTGCGCCGCAGGCGCACGTAAGCAGTGATTGCTTTTATTTGTGTGTATTAGCGTTCATTAGCGGAAAACAGCTTTTGCTTTAATCCTTACTGTAATAAACCCCGGGGATCCAGCTCTTCTTTACTTCTCTTGTTTTTTCATGATCCACTTCATCTTCATTAATGAAGGTGAAGTTATTCCAGCCGATACGCACGACATCCTTATGCCTGAGTAATTGCTGCTGGTCTATTTTCTGCTCGTTAATGAAACAGCCATTTGTACTTTCGAGATCTTGTAATACAAACTTGGGTACGCCCTGCTCATCTTTTAAGACATTGATCTGTGCATGTTCGGTGCTCACAGCCAGATCATCAATTAACACCTGGTTCACACTGGTTCGGCCAAATTTCAAACCGGTTTCTGTAATTTCAAATCGATTGGCAACGACACCATCTACCAACTGAATAATTGAAGCCATTTATTGTCCCTTATAAGCATTTGAACGAAGAGACAAAATCCTAAACTTTTATGCTCTTTCATACAAGTGTGTGATTCTATTCTATTGCAGATTATGTATAATACGCACGCGCGAAATTGTATATATATAAATATAACTATATACTTATTTGAATGGTTTCGAACATTGTGAGTTATCATGTGGCATATATATTGGTAAAGTTATATACCACATCTAAATAATCCAGCGCGGTTATGATGAAACCTGGTTAATAGATAGTGCTTAAAGCCTTCAGACCAATGGTCTGATAACGAGTTCAATATTAATTAATCGGTTAACAGGCATGACACACCTGATATCAGGTTATATAACTCATTGAAATACATGATTTATATTAAAAAGAGCAAATGTTGATATTAATTTTTTACTGGCTTGCTAAAGTAATTAAAACAGGTTTAAAAACCTCAATAAACAGTAAAGCATCAATTCAACGCAGGTTCTGATGATAGCAGTATTTTTTTGGTCTATATTAAGACAGTTTATGCTTAACTTATTTGGCCATTACACAAGGGTGCTGTTCGCAGCATTTAACTCATAGAGGAGACGCTCTCGTGCAAGCTTCGCTTGATCAGAAGTACAACTTTGAAATCATTAAATGGTTCACCGTTTCTGCGGTTATCTATTTAGTGGTTGGCACCGCAGTTGGTGTATTAATCGCTTCTCAACTGGCCTGGCCGGTTCTGAACTTTGACATAGCTGAATTAACTTTCGGCCGTTTACGACCATTACATACCAATGCGGTTATCTTTGCATTTGGTGGTATGTCACTTATGGCTACATCTTACTACTCGGTGCAGCGAACCTGTGGTGTGCGTATCTGGAGTGACAAGTTAGCCTGGTTCGTATTCTGGGGCTGGACAGCTATTATTGTTTCTGCTGTTATTACCCTACCACTCGGTATCACACAATCAAAAGAATATGCTGAGTTAGAGTGGCCAATCGATATCGCTATTGCGGTTGTCTGGGTCGCTTATACGCTTAACTTCGTAATGACATTAGCAACTCGTAAAACTAAACATATTTATGTATCAAACTGGTTCTTCCTGTCAATGATGGTAATGATTACTTTATTACACGTTGTTAACAGCCTGGCTGTACCCGTTGATATGTTCAATTCGTACTCTGTTTTTTCAGGTGTACAAGACGCGATGATTCAATGGTGGTGGGGACACAATGCGGTAGGTTTTTATCTGACTGCAGGTTTCCTTGGCATTATGTACTACTTCGTTCCTAAGCAGGCAGGTCGCCCTGTTTTCTCATATCGTTTATCAGTTATCCATTTCTGGGCACTGACATTCGGTTATGTATGGTTAGGTGCTCACCATTTGCAATACACAGCTCTTCCAGACTGGACTGGCTCTGTTGGCGCGGCTATCTCACTGGCGATGATCATTCCTTCATGGGGTGGTGCTATCAACGGTATGATGACCTTGTCAGGCGCATGGGATAAGTTACGTACTGATTACGTTTTACGTTTCCTGATTGTTTCACTTGCGTTTTACGCGATGTCTACATTTGAAGGCCCGGTTATGTCTGCGAAGACAGTTAACGCGCTTTCACATTACACTGACTGGACAATTGGCCACGTGCACTCTGGTGCTTTAGGCTGGGTTGCTATGGTTGCTGCGGGTGCTATTTACCACCTGGTAATGAAACTCTGGAACACAAAAATGTACTCTGAAAGTCTGATCAATGCTCACTTCTGGTTAGCAACGATCGGCACGGTTGTATATATCATTGCAATGTGGGTATCAGGCATCATGCAGGGTTTGATGTGGCGTGATTACGATCAATTCGGTACCTTAACGTATACATTTGCTGAGTCGGTTGCTGCGATGCACCCTTATTATGCAATGCGCGCAGTGGGTGGATTAATCTACTGGACTGGCGGTGTATTAATGCTTTACAACGTAATTATGACTATTCGCATGGCAACTTCTGAGAAATCAGTTAGTTCTGCTGCGACGGCCACGGCTTAAGGGGGGCTATTATAATGTCTGATAAAAATCAAACGGGTCCTATTCAGTATAAATTTGAAACCAATGTCGTTGCTATGTTTCTGATCACGCTTGGCCTGGTATCTGTTGGCGGCATTGTTGAAATCGTTCCCTTGTTCTACCTCGATGAAACGATGGAGCATAACCAGCACAAAGAAATTCTCTGGGATCGTCAGGAAGGTCAAACTTTAAATGACTGGCAAGCTGGTGATGGTGTGCGTCCTTATACGCCACTTGAACTAATGGGTCGTAAAGTTTATCTGCGCGAAGGTTGTTACCTTTGTCACTCGCAGATGATTCGTCCATTCCGTGATGAAAAAGAACGTTATGGTCACTACTCTCTTGCGTCAGAATCTATCTACGATCACCCGTTTCAATGGGGTTCAAAACGTACCGGACCTGATCTGGCACGTGTCGGTGGTAAATATTCTGATGACTGGCACAGACTTCACCTTGAAGCGCCACGAAGTGTAGTTCCTGAATCTGTTATGCCTAACTATCCATGGCTGGCTAAAGCACCTGTTGATGCTGAAAACACCATGAAACATATGGAAGTTATGCGCAATATGGCTATTAACCCTGCACCTTATACTGACGCTGATATGGCATCCGTAGCTGCAGAAGTTGAAGGCAAAACAGAGTTAGATGCACTCGTCGACTATCTCCAGGTGTTAGGCACTATGGTTAAGTTTGACGAGAGCAAAGACTACCGTTAAGGGGAAAATACGATGGACATACTCCAAACAGACTGGGCCGCAATGACACTTAATGACTGGGCTGGCCTCATCATTACCGTTGGCGTGTTCTTTTTAATGATCTGGGCGTATGTCACTACGTTTCATCCAAAGAACAAAGAGAAGTTAGAATCACGAAGCACCATTATTTTTGATGAAGATAATGATATGGATGATTTGAGCTCAAACAAAGGGGACTCAAAGAAATGAGTGACGAAGAGAATAAATTTCCTGGTGAAAATAACACCGGACACTTCTGGGACGACGATCTACGTGAATTAGACAATGAGCCACCTGCCTGGTGGACCATTGGTTTTCATGCGAGCTGGATTTTCGTAATTATTTACACATTGCTCTACCCTTCATGGCCAATGATAGATACACATTTCAAAGGTTTGTTAGGCTGGACTTCAATTGATGAATATCATAAAGATATGAAGTCTATTGAAAGTGTACGTGCGCCCTATGAAAATAAACTTAAAGACTTATCAGCTGCTGAAATTTTAGCGGATGATGACCTGTCCAGGTATGTAACTGCTTCTGGCAAAGTTTTATTTGGTGACAACTGTGCAGCCTGTCATGGTGCTGGTGGCCAGGGTAACGTTGGCTTCCCCGTACTTGCAGATGATGACTGGTTATATGGCGGCACTATCACTGATATCGAAGCATCTATTACTGCTGGACGCCAGGGTATAATGCCTGGTAACGCAGCGATGCTTGATGATGCAAAAATTGATTCACTTGCGGCATCTATCCTCGATGGCAAAGTAATAGAAAACCCGGCTTATACTGAAGCCGGTTGTATTGGATGTCACGGTGCAGATGGTAAAGGTCTTTCATTTATGGGCTCTGCTAACCTGACCGATGGCATCTTTCGATTTGCTGCGTCAGATCAACTTTCTAGCATCAAACACACTATAAAATTTGGTGTAAATGATGCATCTAACCCTAAGTCTCGTAATGCGGTAATGCCTTCTTTTGGTGGCACTAAATTATCTGACACTGATATTAAAAAGTTAGCTGTTTATGTACATAAACTAGGTGGTGGTCAATAAGCAATTAAGCAATTAACCACTGCCCATTATTTTACTGATTTGTATTTAGTAGAAAACCTGAGGAGGTAAAAATGGACGCCGTAGTTGTTGCTTCAATCGCTGCAATAGCAGGTAGCTTTGTTGTTCTAGTCGGATTTATCTGGTACTGGGTTAGAAAAATAATTCACCATCCAGTAAGTCATGATTAAACAACTAAAAAGAAAGGGGCCTTGGCCCCTTTCTTCATTTTATAGATTAACTAATACCCAATGTTTGTAGGGTATATTAAAGAACACTAATAAACCCAACTTTGAAGCTGGATTTATTAACCATTTTCGATTGCAAGTTGTGTGGAGAAATTTGTGGGTTTTAATGTCTCGAAAGAAAACGAAAGCGACGAAAAAACCGTTGCTGAGTTATACGAAGAAGCAGATCACTGGCACGTAAATACCGGTGATGAAATTATTCATGCTAAACGTATGGGCGGCAAATTCCGTGATCTTAAATGGAAAGCCATGTCAGTTTGGCTGATCTTCTTTTTAGGCCCCTATTTACGCTGGGATGGAAACCAGGCTGTTTTATTTGATATACCCAATCGTAAATTCCAGATTTTTGATATCACCATCCTCCCTCAGGACGTATGGTTACTGGCATTAATATTATTATTTTTTGCCATTATGCTTGCCGCAGTCACCTCGGTTGCCGGGCGTGTATTCTGTGGATATTTCTGTTTTCAAACTATCTGGACAGATATTTTCACAAAAATTGAAGAGATGTTAGAAGGCCCTCCTACCCAGCGTCGCAAATTAGATAATGCCCCGTGGGACGCGCGAAAAATTCGTCTTAAAGTTATAAAACATAGTTCATGGCTGGCAATTGGTTTTATCACAGGTTTCTCATTTACAGCCTGGTTTACCGACTCATACCAGTTATGGATAGATGTTCTTACACTTCAGGCCAGTACCTTTATTTATGTCATGTTAGCTGTGTTTACAGCCGGCACCTACATTCTTGCTGGTTTTATGCGTGAACAAACCTGTTTCTGGTTATGCCCTTACGCACGTATTCAGGGTGTAATGTATGATACTCAAACAGTCTTACCCACCTATGATATCGCTCGCGGTGAGCCCAGGGGCAAATTAACAAAGGGTAATGTGGTTGAAGGGAATGGCGACTGTATATCATGTAATCAATGTGTTGCTGTTTGCCCTACCGGTATTGATATACGCGGCGGCCAACAGGAAGGTTGTATCACCTGTGGTTTATGTATTGATGCCTGTGATTCTGTAATGGATAAAATCGGCAAACCGCGTGGTCTGATTCGTTACGCTTCGATGAACGAAATGAAACATCTGGAAGTGAAACCTTTTCATAAACGCCCTCGCGTAATGGTTTATGCCGGTATTATTGTTTTTGCAATTATTGGTCTGTTATATGGTCTGACCAATCTTGGAACATATGATTTAAAAGTGATACATGAACGCCAGCCACTTTTTGTTCAAATGAGTAGTGGTGATATTCAAAATAAGTATGAATTAAAAATACTCAATAAAACTGATAAGGTAATGAATATTAGTATTTCAGTTAGCGGTGCCGAAAATATTACGACAAAAGGCATCCGTGAAAAAATGACGTTACAACCCAGTAAATTAACGTCTTTTACCGTGTTTTTATTGATTCCTAAAAAGAATCTTAAAAAATCGAGAACCCCGATTTACTTTACAATAGAGTCATACCAGGAGTTCGGAGATTCAATTGAATATCAAAGCATGTTTTATGGGCCTAAATACTTAGATTAATATCCGTAGGCATAAGATAAACACTTAAAATATTTTCATACCTGTAAGGTAGTTTGAATAAGGCAATTTTAATGAGTGAAACAAGCATGAATAAAAATTCATTTTCGCAGGATAACCCTAAAGCACTTAAAAACCCCTGGGTTTTAGGCTGGCTTACACTGGTAGTGATAGTATTAGGTGTTAACATTGGTTTCATCAGCCTGGCTTTTATCACTAACCCGGGGCTTGTTGATAAAAACTATTATGAAAAAGCCGAAGACTATGAAGAAAACCTGGTCAAATACCGCACAGCAAGAGCCTCTCTTGGCTGGAATTACCAGGCCGACTTTCCGGTTAACCCTGTCATTAATAAAAAATCACTATACCGCTTAAGTGTGGTTGATAAAACGGGTTTACCATTAACAGATGCTACAATCAAAGTTATGGCTTACCGCCCTTCAGATGCCTCAGCTGATTTTGACGCTTCACTAACTGAAGTCGATGCGGGTATTTACGAGGGTTATATTACATACCCACTCAAAGGCATCTGGGAAATCACCACAAAAATTGAGCTTGAAGCTGACCACTATACCTTTACCAGGCGTGCGAGTATTGTAACGGAATAAAAATCAATAATACGTTATCTCCGATATGTAAATTGAAGATAAAATATCGGAGATAACGAAACAATTAAACCATGTCTGACGCCCCCTCAAAAAACACCTCATGTTTTCACTGCGGTTTACCCGTAAACGATAACAACCGTGTCGAAAAAATAATTCAACAAACACCCCGCCAGTTTTGCTGCCATGGCTGCAGCTCTGTTTGTGAAATGATTTATGAATCCGGGCTTCAGGGTTTCTACCAGCGAACCCCGGATGGACAACAGCTCGCACCACCTCCAGAGCCACCACAGGAAACACAACTCTACGATATAGATGAAGTGCAAAGTGAGTTTGTTCATAACATGGGTGATTTACGCGACATACACTTAATGGTTGAAGGTATTCACTGCTCTGCCTGTGTCTGGTTAATAGAACGCAGCTTAGGCAAGTTACCCGGTTTAATAGATGTAAAAGTAAACCTCGCTAATAAACGTTTAGTTGTGCGCTGGAATAATACGCAAATTAAAATTTCGGATATTATTAAACATCTGGCGAGCATTGGTTACAGCGCGACACCGTTTGACCCAGAATCTGCTGAAGGTGTTATAAAGAAGCAAAATCGCGCTCTATTATTACGCATGGCCTTTGCGGCTTTCAGCATGATGAATCTATTGTGGATTTCTATTGCTTTATACAGTGGTGCAGATGAGGGTGAATACAAGTCATTATTTCACTGGGTCGGTTTCATGCTTGCCACACCCACTTTGCTTTATTCTGGCTGGCCATTTTTAAGAGGTGCATGGACAGGGTTAAAAAACTTAAACCTTACAATGGATGTACCAATAGCCATAGGCGCATCCGCAACCTACTGTTATTCTGTTTTTGTAATGCTCAGCCAAAGCAATGTTGGTGAAGTTTATTACGATACCGTTGTTAACTTTATATTTGTAATTTTAGTTGGCCGATTTCTTGAAGCAAAATCTAAACGTCACGCAGTTTCTGCCACACAGCGCCTGATGGATTTACAGCCGAGAGTGGCTCACGTTTTACGCGGCAAGGAAACTCAAACTGTACCGATTCGGGCCATTCAGAAAGATGAAACCATTTTAATTAAACCCGGTGAAAAAGTACCTGTAGATGGCATTGTGTTATCGGGGTTTTCATCTGTTGACGAAGCGTTATTAAGCGGTGAAGCTGCTGCGGTTAATAAACAGGCAGGTGATACTTTATCTGCGGGTACCGTTAATATTGAAAACACATTAACCGTAAAAGTAACCGCCACACTAAGAAACACCTCACTTGGTAAAATCATTAGTCTCGTAGAAGAAGCCCAGGCAAGTAAAGCACCGATACAATGCCTGGCGGATCAAATAGTGCCCTGGTTTGTTGCCATCACACTGTTACTTGCAAGCCTGACCTTTGTTTACTGGTTCAGTGACGGTATTGAGTATGCCCTGCTCGCCGCAACTTCAGTATTAATTATTACCTGCCCCTGTGCATTTGGTCTTGCTACACCTATGTCTATTGCCGTTGCATCTGGCCTGGCGGCACGTAATGGGGTGTTAATTAAAAATGGTGCGGTATTAGAATACCTGTCAGGGATTAAACATTTTGTATTTGATAAAACAGGCACACTAACAGAAGGAAAAATGCGCGTTAAACAAATAGTAATGCTGGATAATACAACTTCAGAAAACAGGAATTTAATCTTAGAAAAGATAAGCCATCTGGAAAGCTTATCGGAACACTCTATTGCCAGTGCCATTCAGCATTATGCAAAAGAAAACAACATTACCCCTGACCCTCAATGCGTTAGTAATTTCGAAAACAAACCCGGATATGGAATAAAAGGTGTGATTGACAAGCAGTTAATTATGGCTGGTAATATAAAATTACTTGAAAACAATAATATAAAAATTAATTCCGATCTTATTATTCAATCAGATATACAGGAAGCAAACGGCATTAGTTGCATTCATATAGCCATTGATAATATTCATGCAGGTTTTATAACCGTAGCTGATCAATTACGAAAAGATGCACAGGGCCTTATTAATAACTTACGTCAGGCAGGCATTGAACTCACTATATTAAGCGGTGATAAAAAGGCTGTAGCAGAATCAATAGCTAATGAACTAGGCGGAATGAATGTCATAGCAGAAGTTTTGCCTGATGAAAAAGACAAAGTCATACAACAATTACAAAACAGTGGCCAGCGAGTAGCCATGATTGGTGATGGGGTAAACGACGCGCCGGCTTTGATACGTGCTGATGTCGGCATTGCCATTGGCTCCGGTACCGATGTATCCATGGAAAGTGCTGACATTGTATTATTAAGCAATGAACTTGATAAAATTCGCCTGGCTTCTGACCTGTCTAAACGAACCCTACGCACAATCAGACAAAATATTAGCATGTCAATTGTATATAATATTATAATGATACCTTTAGCAATGATGGCATTTATAACCCCCTTATTTGCAGCCATAGCTATGCCTATTAGTTCTTTAGCCGTTATTGGTAACGCATCACGCATACGCACACTTTTTAAAAACACAGATTAATATTGAGAAAATTATGGATGTTATATACGTTTTAATTCCTTTAATGATTGGTCTCGGGCTAATAGGTGTTGTTATTTTTATCTGGTCAGTTCGAAGTGGCCAATATGATGATATGGAAGGTGATGCAAACCGCATTTTAATGGATGATGATGATCCCTTATTACCTGATTTTGACGACAATAAAAAAGATAACGTCAAAGATGATAAAACAAGCTAACTAAGTGACAGGGTTAATAACATTTAATTTGTTATTAACCCTGTCATTTAGTTATAAGAATTCACGAAATACTTATTAAAATTATCTCACCACCGTTTTATGCTGCTCTCTTAACTGTTTAGCTGATTTTACCATACAGTTTAAAGCTTCTATTACCTCAGGCCATTGTCTGGTTTTAAGACCGCAATCAGGATTTACCCATAACCTTTCGACTGGTATTCGTTCTGCTGCTTTATTCATTAAATTTACAATTTGTTCTGTATCAGGAATATTAGGTGAGTGAATATCATATACACCAGGGCCAATATCATTCGGATAGTTAAAATCATCAAACACATCGAGCAATTCCATATCTGAACGGGATGTTTCTATTGTTATTACATCCGCATCCATATCTGCTATAGCTTCTATAATATCGTTAAATTCCGAATAACACATATGTGTATGAATTTGTGTGTCATCTGCAGCGACACTAGCTGTTAAACGAAAAGCTCTTACTGTCCAGTCTAAATATTCAGCCCAGTCTTTCTTTCGTAATGGCAGCCCTTCACGTAATGCAGCCTCATCAATTTGAATAATTTTTATGCCTGCATTCTGCAGGTCATTCACTTCATCACGCAAAGCCAGAGCAATTTGCTCTGCCGTCGTTGAACGAGGTTGATCATCTCTGACGAAGGACCAGTTTAAAATTGTTACAGGTCCGGTTAACATGCCTTTCATTGGCCTATCAGTACATGACTGTGCATATTTAGTCCAGTCTACGGTCATTGCTTTTGGTCGGTAAATATCACCGTATATAATAGGTGGTTTTACACATCTTGATCCATAAGACTGTACCCAGGCATATTGAGTAAACACAAAACCACTTAATAGTTCACCAAAGTATTCAACCATATCATTTCGTTCGGCCTCTCCATGAACTAAAACATCTAAATCCAGACTCTCCTGCTCTTTAACAACATGAGATATTTCGCTCTTCATTTTTTCAATATAACTACTTTCATTTATATTACCTTTTTTATACTCACTTCTAACAAAACGTATTTCATTAGTTTGAGGAAAAGAACCTATTGTTGTAGTTGGGAACGTTGGTAAGTTTAAAAATTTATGTTGAATTTCACTACGATATTTAAACTCATTATTACGAGACAACATACTGTCTTTAATCGATTTAACACGTGTTTTAATATTTGAAAAGTGAATACGAGGTGAAACACTTCTTGAATTTAATGCATCTCTTGATGACTTCAAGCTAACTTCAACAACCTCCTCACCTTCATCTAATGCTTTTCCAATTAAATTTAACTCATCTAATTTCTGAACAGCAAATGATAACCAGCTCTTTAACTCTTTATCGAGGTTTGTTTCTATCGATAAGTCTACTGGTACATGTAATAAAGAGCATGATGGTGCTATCCAGAGTCGATCACCCAGTTTATCCTGCACGGGTTTTAAAATTTTAAGAGCTTCATCCAGGTTGCTTCTCCATACATTTCGACCATCTATTAAACCAACTGAGAGAATTTTATTATCTGGCAGTTTATCGAGAACTTTATGCAACTGACCAATTCCTCGTACCGCATCAATATGTAAAGCATCAACTGCAAGATTACATGTTAGAGACAGATTGTCTTCTAAATCTCCAAAATAGGTTGTTAAAAGAATATTTAAGTTTGGTATATTTAACTTTCTATACACATACTCAAGTGTACTTTTCCAAATTATGGGTAAATCAAGGCATAGAATTGGCTCATCAATCTGCACCCACTCAACCCCTAAGGCCTTAATACGAATTAAAATTTCTTTATACGCTTCTATTAAAGGCGTTATAAGCCTGAGTTTATCAAACTCCTCTCCTTTAATTTTTGCCAGCCATAACCAGGTAAGTGGCCCTATTAATACTGCTTTTGCATTTATACCTAATTCGTGTGCTTCTTTTATTTCATCAAATAATTTATTAAAGCTGAGTTTAAACTTCTGCTCTTTATGAATTTCAGGAACTAAATAGTGATAGTTAGTATCAAACCATTTTGTCATTTCACATGCAGCTAAACTCTGCTTATTATCATTCAAACCACGCGCAAGGGAAAAATACGTTGATAAGTTAACCTCGTCTTCTTTAAAATTGAATCTTTCAGGTATAACCCCTAACAAACAGGACATATCCAGAACCTGATCATAATTCGAAAAATCACCTACAGGAATTAAATCGATTCCTGCATTAGCCTGTAGTTCCCAATGACGTTTCCTTAAACCCTGACTAGTTTCTCTTAATTCCTGCTCTGTTACTTTACCTTGCCAGAAATCTTCTGTTATTTTTTTCAACTCTCGATCTGCGCCGATACGTGGGAAACCTAAATTGTGCAATGTACTCATAACCAACCCTTTGAATTATTAAATATTTACTGTTGCGGACTAGTATGGTTCCAGATTAACATTGAATCAATTTCATAATTCTAATAAGTAACATGAGGAAAACTCATAATGATACTAGAACTTAGACATCTACGTAGTTTGAAAGCTATTGATGAAACAGGAAGCCTGATACAGGCCGCTGATAGATTACACCTGACGCAATCTGCTTTATCTCATCAGATTAAAACAGTTGAGCGTTATTTTGAAATTGAGTTATACCAGCGTAAATATAAACCTTTACGCCTTACATCCGCCGGGCAAAGATTACTCAGTCTGGCACAGCGCATACTACCTGAAGTTGATGCAGCTGAGCACGAACTCAAACATTTATCAGGTGAAGTAACAGGTCGATTACATATTACCATTGAGTGTCATAGCTGCTTTGAATGGCTGGTGCCAACACTTGATCACTATCGTAAACGCTGGCCAGAAGTAGAAGTAGATATTCGCCTGGCAAATAACTTTGAGCCTATAAATGCCTTATCAAAAGAGCAAGTTGATCTTGTTATTACTACGGACGAGGTAAAACATAAAGAAATAAACTTTGAGCCTTTATTTGAATATCAGGCTTTAACGATAATGGCTAATGATCACCCGCTTACCCAGAAAAAATATTTAACTGCAAATGACTTTAGTGATGAAACATTAATTACCTACCCCGTTGAACAGCAACGACTGGATATTTTTACACAATTTCTCAACCCTGATCAGGTCGCTCCAAAACAAATACGCCAGTCAGAATTAACTGTCATGATTTTACAACTTGTGGCGTCAAGAAGGGGTATAGCGGTATTACCAGACTGGGTTGTTAATGAATATATTAATAATGGCTATATCAGTTCCAGACCACTTGGGGCAAAAGGTATGCACGGTATGTTGTATGCGGCTATTCGTCGTATTGATAATAATCAGGCCTATTTAAAGGACTTTATATCACTTGCCCGGGAAGGTTTGTTTTTAAAAAAGTAATTAAATAATACTTGCCAAAAATATAATTCTACTTTATCTTGTATCAACTTCTTAATTCTCTACCATATCTAGTGGTTTGTGGAAGATAGAATAAACAGCATTCACAGGGGAATCCGGTTAAATTCCGGAACTGTCGCGCAACGGTGATGAGCAGCTCATACTGCCCTAAGTCCGATTACCTGATATGCATAACATAAAACTCGAGTCTCGCGTTAAGGCTCAGAGCAGATAGCCCTGCCTCTTTTCAGCATGCTAACTCTCTGGCCCCAGTATTTAAACTGGACTCAAAACCAGAGAAACAATATGCAAACCGATATTACTACAATTGATAACTGCAATACGCATTCAGTATCAACACACACTACCGATCATTCTTTGCAAAAATCAGAAAACTCACTTATCAGTCGGGTTATACGCCGTAACGGAAAACAAACGCCTTTTGATAGAAGTAAAATCACTGTTGCCTTGAGTAAAGCCTTTCTTGCCGTAGAAGGTGGTACTGCCGCAGCATCTACACGTGTACATGAAATTGTTGAAAAACTAAGCTCAGAGGTAATAGATGCATTATTTAGACACTTACCTGAAAACCGAACTGTGCATATTGAAAATATACAGGATCAGGTTGAGCTGGCATTAATGCGCAACGGGCAGCAAAAGGTTGCACGAGCCTATGTGTTATATCGGGAACAACATGCATTACAACGTGAAACAGAGGTTGAACCTGAAAACTCAGATTTCAAAATAAACATTACATATAAAGATGGTTCAATACATCCACTCGATAGAGACCATATTCTAGAAATTATTAACGAAGCCGTAAAAGATCTGCAACAGGTTAATGCAGATTTAATAATGCAGAACACAATGTCTTCAATATATGAGGGCATGACAGAAGATAGCTTATTTACAACACTCGTTTTAAGTGCACGTAGTTTAATAGATCGTGAACCTGATTATTCTTATGTCTCGGCACGTTTATTATTAAATAACTGTCGTCGTGAAGCATTTACTTTTCTACAAATTCATGACCAGGGTGTTTTACAATCCGATATGTCTGATCAGTATGCAGGCTATTTTAATAACTACATTAAAAAAGCCGTTGATCTTGAGCTGTTGAACGGCGAAATATTGCAGTACGATTTAGAATTATTAGGTAAAGCAATACTCCCTGAAAGAGATTTTCAGTTTTCATACCTTGGTTTACAGACACTTTATGATCGATATTTCATTCATCAGGACGAAATTCGTTTTGAATTACCTCAGGCATTTTTTATGCGAGTAGCAATGGGGCTTGCTATAAATGAAATTAATCGAGAACAACGCTGTATAGAATTTTACACACTGCTTTCATCTTTTGATTTTATGAGTTCGACACCTACTCTATTTAATTCAGCCACATTACGCCCA
This sequence comes from Gammaproteobacteria bacterium, assembly GCA_026195255.1. Classification (GTDB taxonomy): domain Bacteria; phylum Pseudomonadota; class Gammaproteobacteria; order SZUA-229; family SZUA-229; genus SZUA-229. The sequence continues at coordinate 14,522 of JAPHSS010000045.1, forward strand.
CAGTTGTCATCATGTTATTTAAGCACCATACCAGATGACCTTGATGGCATATTTTCATCATTAAAAGATAATGCGCTGTTATCAAAATATGCAGGTGGACTTGGCAACGACTGGAGCAGAGTGAGAGGTTTAGGCTCACACATTAAAGGCACAAATGGTAAATCACAGGGTGTGGTTCCATTTTTGAAAGTGGCAAATGACACTGCCGTTGCGGTCAATCAGGGTGGCAAACGTAAAGGCGCCATGTGTGCTTATTTAGAAACCTGGCATATAGACATTGAAGATTTTTTAGAACTACGAAAAAACACTGGAGATGAAAGACGCCGCACTCATGATATGAATAGTGCTAACTGGATTCCAGATTTATTTATGAAACGTGTCGCAGAAGAAAAAGAATGGACATTATTCTCGCCTGATGAAACACCTGACCTGCATGATTTGTATGGCAACGACTTTGATAAAGCGTATGTTGCATATGAGAAAAAATCTAAACGCGGAGAAATCAGATTATTCAAAACGGTTAATGCACTTGAATTGTGGCGAAAAATGCTCAGCATGTTATTTGAAACAGGTCACCCCTGGATCACCTTTAAAGACCCCTGCAATATTCGTTATACCAATCAACATATGGGTGTGGTTCACAGCTCTAACCTGTGTACAGAAATAACACTGCACACCAATGATAATGAAATTGCTGTTTGTAATTTAGGCTCAGTCAACCTGGCGGCTCATGTTGATGAAAGTGGTTTGAACTTAAAAAAACTTGAAAAAACAATTACCACCGCTATCCGCATGTTGGACAATGTTATTGATTATAACTTTTACTCGGTTAAGCAAGCGAGAAAATCAAATTTACAGCACCGTCCTATTGGCTTAGGAATTATGGGCTTTCAGGATGCCTTATATAAACAGAAAATTGCTTATGATACAGAACAGGCTATTGAATTTGCTGATACATCTATGGAAGCCGTAAGTTACTTCGCTATTAAAGCATCATCTGACCTTGCAGTAGAACGTGGGCAATATAACAGTTACCAGGGTTCACTCTGGAGCCAGGGCATACTACCAATAGACTCAGTAACAAAACTCATAGAAGAAAGAGCTAATTACATACAGTGTGATACTTCAAGCTCATTAGACTGGAACAGTTTACGTGATGTTGTTCTTAAACAGGGAATGCGTAACAGTAACTGTCTGGCTATTGCTCCTACTGCCACCATCTCAAATATTTGCGGAGTGAGTCAGTCTATCGAACCGATATATCAAAATATGTATGTTAAGTCGAATCTGTCTGGCGAGTTCACTGTTATCAACCAGCATCTGGTTAACACTTTAAAAGACCTTAACTTATGGGATGAGGTGATGGTCAATGATCTTAAATACTATGATGGTTCTGTACTCAATATTGATCGTATACCCGATGAAATTAAAAAACTTTATGCAACCGCTTTTGAAATTGATGCACGTTGGTTAATCGAAGCGGGCTCACGCCGTCAGAAATGGATCGACCAGGGACAAAGCCTAAATTTATATATGGCAGAGCCATCGGGTAAAAAACTCGACCAGTTATATAAACTAGCCTGGATTCGGGGGTTAAAAACAACCTATTATCTACGCTCAATAGGTGCCACTCATATGGAAAAATCTGTCACTAAATCAGAATCCGTTGAAACACCTAAAGCCTGCTCAATACTTGATCCAGACTGTGACGCTTGCCAATAAAATTAATTAAGGAATTCTAACATGATAAACTGGGAAGACCCCATTGCGGCATTTACAAAAGCAGATAATCTTGCATCAACTCATGCGTCAATGAACACCACAATTCAGACAAGTGAGCCAATAAACAAAACACAGAAAAAGGAAACTGCTTCAGCAATAATAATTGAACCATCAGTTTGCTCATTTGAACCGGTTAAGGCCGATGATAAACGTGTCATTAATGGCAAAACAGATATTAATCAATTAGCACCTTTTAAATACCCCTGGGCATGGGAGTTTTTTCTAAATGCCAACCGTAATCACTGGACACCACTGGATATAAATATGACAAGAGATGTACATGATTATGCACACCGGCTTACCCTGGAAGAAAAACATGTATATGAAAATGTACTCGCTTATTTAACAACCTCTGACATACTGGCTATGCGCAATATTGGACTAGCAGTAATGGAAAAGATGACAGCGCCTGAGTTACAAATTTATCAGGCTCGTCAGGTTTATGAAGAGGCCCTGCATACCTGGACTTATCAGCATTGCATTGAATCTATAGGGCTGGACCAGGGTGAAATTTATAATCGTTATCGAGTAGTACCGGCGATTAATCAGAAAATACAACTAGCTAATTCTAAAATAAACTCAATATTACGAGCTGACATTGATTTAACCGACAAAGATGAATTAGAAAATTTTGTAATGTCTTATCTATTTTTTGCCGGCATTTTTGAAGGCTGCTGGTTTTATAACGGTTTCAGCCCAATATTCGCACTGCAAAGACGAGGGTTAATGACCGGCACAGCAGAGCAGCTGCAATATATAATGCGTGATGAAGTTCTACATTGTGCATTTGGTATTAGAGTTGTCAATCAGATAATTTTAGAAAATGATATCAAACTGGACCCTGAAAAAATAACTGCTATGTGGCAGGAAGCAGAAGCATGTGAAATAGATTATGCAAACTATATTCTACGTGAACCAATCATAGGTTATAACGCTGATGATCATATAAATCAGTTTCGATATATTGCAAATAGACGTGCTAAGTCACTTAAACTTGAAACGCCCTTCCCGGGCGCAAAGAACACATTAAAATGGCTCGATGAGCAGGCAAATATGCGTAAGGAAAAAAACTTTTTTGAGACACGCGTAACCGAATATCAAACAGGTGGAGCACTCGAGTGGTAATGTTCATGTTACTATACATTGATGTTTATATAATTGTACGTTTTGGTTGACTATACAGCTAAAGTATACAAAGTATTACGCTCATTAAATATAAGTTTTTGAGATCACATGAAACTGAACGCCGATTTATCATTAAGAGCAAGCCTTAACATTAACCAGCTAGAATGGGAAAATACACCTTCAAGCGGAGTTCAGCGGTTAAGACTTGAAGCTGATGATGACAAGCCACCCGTTGAACGAGTTACGACTATAGTTCGCTTTGCAACAAATAGCTCATTCAGTGGCCATGTGCATCCCGGGGGTGAAGAATTTCTAGTTTTAGATGGCACTTTCTCTGACCAGCATGCTGATTACCCGAAAGGTTATTATGTTCGGAACCCTAAAGGAACCGGACACGCACCGCACAGTGATGAGGGTTGTACCATTATCGTTAAACTCTGGCAAATGCACCCTGATGATAACCAGCAACTGGCAATTAATACTAATAATGAAAGTTTATGGGTAAACAATACTGATACAGGTGATGTACTTAGTTTATTTAAAGCTGATTATGAAACAGTTGAAATGTTACGTTGGTATAAAGGTATGTTATTCAATGACCTTAAGTTTGCAGCAGGTGTCGAATACTTTGTTATTAATGGCAGTTTTAGCGACGATATTGATACCTACACTGATGGTAGCTGGTTACGCTTACCCGCCGGATCAAAACAGAACATAAAAGTAAATGAAAACTGTTTAATTTTACGCAAAATCAATCATCTGCTGGAGCCAGTTAGCTATGAGTGAACATCATAGCGTTATTATCGTTGGTGCAGGTTTAAGCGGTTTATATTGCGCCTGGCAATTACAACAACAGTTACAGGATGTCATCTTACTAGAGGCACGTGATCGCACTGGCGGTCGGATTTTATCAGCAGATTATAAAAACAGTCATTACGATATGGGCCCGGCCTGGGTTTGGCCCCAGTTACAACCACGCTTAAGTCGGTTAACATCACAGCTTGATCTGCAAATTTTCAAACAATATTCAAGCGGCACAATGCTTTATGAAAAAAGTCCAGATGAAATTGAACGTTATGATGGCCAGTCTTCTCACAGTCAGTCATATCGAGTTAAAGGTGGTAGTTATCAGCTTATTAAAGCCTTGTTAACTAAAGTGTCACAATCACGTATTCATCTAAATACACAGGTAAAAGAGATACATAAAGATAATTTAGAAATTCATGCTATTCGTGACGGTAAAGCAGTTCATTACACTGCTGATAAAATCATACTGGCATTACCACCCAGGCTGATATTAGAAAACATAATATTTAATCCGACCATGCCTGAAGATATAACCAATGCATGGAAAAATATACCTACCTGGATGTCAGGTCACTGCAAAATAGTATTTATTTACGACAAACCCTTCTGGCGTGATAACAATTTATCAGGCGAAGTATTCAGTCATTATGGCCCTTTATCAGAAATTTATGACGCCAGCCCAGAAAGCGAAGAATATTATGCCCTAACCTCTTTTGTTGGTTTAAATTCACATCAACGAAAGCAAATTGATGAAAAAAATTTAATTGATTTAAGTTTGGCTCAATTACAACGTCTGTTTGGTGATGAGAGTAAAAATGTTAGTGATATTCAGATAAAAGACTGGAGCCTGGATGAATATACAACTACTGAACTCGATTTAACTTCACCCATGCAACACCCAGATTACCCGGAGGATATACCTAAACACTTCTGGGATAAAAAATTAATACTCGCGGGTACTGAAGTAGCCCGTGAACACGGAGGTTATCTAGAGGGTGCTATTGAAAGTGCTGATGAAGCCATTACAGTTTACGAATAATTTTTTAATATAAATATTATCTATCTCACATAAAGTTTAGTTAACCACGATTCTCTGGCACATGAGCTACGCTAATATACCTGGCGAATATATAAGGTGTATTAGTTTATATTCTGTCTAACAGATTTAGATCTGATCTTACAATGTTTGGGCTTCATGGGAATTTGATTTCTGTAGTTTCGCCTTAGTGGCGACTCACTTTTTTGCCTGCAGCCCATGTTAATAGGTTTGGAATAGTAAGCAAAAAATAGCCGCCCTTTATTCGCCAGTTCTCATCAAAAAACGATGAGAATACCCAAAAAATCTAATGTTATTAAAAGCGATTACTCTATGCTGCGTGATTCCTGCTCTGTTCCCGGGTCGTTCAGATGCGCCATCCAGGCTTACAGAACTTCCAAGTTAATAAATAGGCACATCCCTGTAATTTCACCCCTCGATGGAAATATTTTTTGGCTAGCTCCAGAGGGAATGAAAGTCAAAACCAGTAAGTTCTGATATTTCAAATCAATACCAGAGCTTCATAAAACTGTTTATCTCGTTCCCATGCTCCTGCGTGGGAATGCATAGGTTTAGATGTACTAACCCACACTCCGTACGCGCTCAGGTGCAGAACTTATTCCATCTTTTAAAAT
>JAPHSS010000059.1 GCA_026195255.1 Gammaproteobacteria bacterium
ATTATTAAACAGACCTAGAGCGATAATGGAAGAGATAAAACACCGGAGTAGATACCGTGCTGAAAGGGCTTAACTTAGTGCCATTCCGCTCTGTCCCCTAAACCCATACCACCAGGAGCTGACAGTGTAGGTTATCGACTCCGTAAAACTCTTGATGGCATCAATTAAGGGGACAGGGCTCAAAAAGCAGAGATCTTTCCCCGAGGGAGACGGGCCAGGGCAGGGCGCAAAACATCAAGCATATAAAACGGCTAACTTCAGTCAGTTACGACTATCATTTAGACATCATCATTTCATGATCTTTCTGACGTGTCTGCTGCCACTCAGCTGGAATACCGATATTTAAAAAATACTCAAAACCATAATCAGGATATTTTTCTGTTATCACTTTGATTATATCTTTCTTATCCTGTTCAGTTATTTCCCCACCAGTATAAAAACGGTTTATCGTTTTATTTACAAAACGTAAATATGCTTCCTGCTGATTCAATAATTCATCACCATTCATTGCATATCCACGACCAGGATGAATAACAGCGGGTTTAACAAATTTTCTGATTTCTTCTAATCGTTCTAACCATTGTTTACTTTTACCTGATTCCATCCAGGCATGGTATTTGTTTACGATTAAATCGCCTACAAACAAATGATCATCTAAACCAATTAATAAATGAGCATCACTTACCGCATCCCTGATTACATAAGCTTTAAAACGTAATCCAGCGGCTTCAAATTCCTGTGTTTTATCCCATAATGCGTCAGGTAAAACTAGTTTTTCAGGGTAATCAGGTTTATATCGATCATAAAACCATTCTCTACGCTGCTCATCTATATCTGGAATAAGTGACACGATCTGATTCGAGCTAACCACTTTAATACCACGAGATTTTAAGGTTGCTGTACCATTAAATTTATCCGGGTTTGCGTGTAACACGATAGCCATAACAACTTTCTTACCGGTAACACTTTCTGCTATATTTACAGCTTCATTTGCCGCAGAGGGTAAAAATTGCGTGCCAATTAATACAACACCATGGGGGCCTTCAATCCAGTAGCTATTGGTATCAAATCCCCAGGGCGAAGAAGTATATGAGCCTATTTGATAATCATTATGATACTCAACTTTTACATATTCAGATTCTGCAACTTTCGGCGCTGTATTATTTTCCGGCTCAGGAGAACAACTAACCATAAAAACAATAAAAAAAATTAATATCGACTTCATTATGCTTCCTTTTAGAAATAATTTCATTTAGCTGTCAGGCAATAACGAACATCGTTGAGATCATTAAACTGGTGAAGCTTTACCCTGTTCAGGCCCGTATCCATCGGGGAAAGGTCTTGTTTTTTAAGCCCTGTCCCCTTAACCCATACCACTATGCGCTGATAGTGTCGTGAACCGACTCTGTAAATCTCTTGATGGCATCAATCAGGGGACAGGGCGCAAAAAACGCGACCTTTCCCCGAGGGGTATGTGCCAGAGCGGTGCACACTCTTACCTGCTCGTAAAACTGAAAAAGTGACCGCAATAACACAACAACAAATTAATAATTATGCGCGACGCCAGCTTGTCTCACCACCTTTATCCTCCAGCTCTATGCCCTGCTCTTTTAATTCATCACGAATGCGGTCAGCTTCAGCCCAGTTTTTATCTGCTTTTGCCTGAGTTCGTTGTGCAATTAACGAATCAACAGCATTATCATCTAGCCCTTCAGAGCTTCCACCACTCTTTAAATAACTTTCAGGATCATCCTGCAGTAACCCCAAAATATTTCCAAGGTGTTTTAATGTGGCCGCTAATGCCGATGCTTTAGTAGAGTCAGTTGTTTTCAGTTTATTTATCTGATTGGCAAGATCAAATAAAACAGACATGGCTTCCGCGGTATTGAAATCTTCATTCATTGCCTCTTCAAAGCGCTGAACATACTCTTTTGAGTCTTCATTCATCTCGGTAATTTCACAATCACGTAAAGCCGTATATAAACGACTTAATGCTGCGCCCGCGCTGTCTAACATTGTGTCAGCATAATTTAACGGGCTTCTATAATGACTGGCTAAAATAAAGTAACGAATATCTTCTGCTCTATAGCGCTCTAGAATTTCTCTAATAGTGAAAAAATTACCAAGTGACTTAGACATTTTTTCATCATCAATACGCACAAACCCATTATGCATCCACAGGTTAACAAATTTTTCACCTGTCGCCGCTTCACTTTGTGCTATTTCATTTTCATGGTGTGGAAACTGTAAATCCTGCCCACCGCCATGAATATCAAATGTATTACCCAGGCAACAAGTCGACATAGCCGAGCACTCAATGTGCCAGCCAGGGCGGCCTTTACCCCAGGGTGAATCCCAGAATGGCTCATCGGGTTTAGCGGCCTTCCATAAAACAAAATCTAATGGGTCATCTTTATTCTCATCTACTGCAACACGCTCACCTGCACGTAAATCTTCAGTTTTTTTACCCGACAGTTGTCCATAGTTTTCAAATTTACTGACATCATAATACACATCACCGTTACTAGCTGCGTACGCATAACCCTTATCTATCAGGGTGACAATCATATTAATAATGTCGTCCATTGAAGAAGTTGCGCGTGGCTCCTCATCCGGGGGTAATACACCCAACGCATGCGCATCTTCATGCATAGCGGTAATAAAACGTTCGGTTAAATCATTAAAATCTTCGCCATTTTCATTTGCTCGGGCAATTATTTTGTCATCAATATCCGTCACATTACGCACATAAGTCACATCGTAACCCTGTGATTTCAGATAACGGGTCACCATATCAAAAACCACCAGTACTCTGGCATGCCCCAAATGACAAAGGTCATAAACAGTCATTCCGCAAACGTACATACGCACTTTGTTTGGCTCGATAGGTTTAAATTCTTCTTTTTGATTGGTATAGGTATTATAGATTTTAAGCATATTGCCCATTTTAACTTATTAATAGTCGATAAATTTTGCGATTATTATACAATGCTTTGCAATAAAATTTGGAGCTTAAGTCATGGTTAATGTGTTATTTGTTTGCATGGGCAATATATGCCGATCACCCACTGCTGAAGGTTATTTTCGTCATATTGTTGAAGAGGCCGGACTTACAGATAAAATTAAAATAGATTCAGCTGGCACCCACGCTTATCACATAGGCTCTGCTCCTGATCATCGAGCTCAGGCAGCAGCTATTAATCGCGGCATCGATTTGAGCTCATTACGGGGCCGTAAAGTTCAAAGCAGTGACTTTAAAAACTTTGATTATGTATTAGGAATGGATAACAGCAATCATTCAGATTTACAGGAAGTAGCCGGCGGTAATGCAGAAAACCTTTTTATGTTTCTTGAGTTTGCAAAGAATTTTTCTGAAACCGAGGTACCTGACCCGTATTATGGTGGTGACCAGGGATTTGAACACGTGCTGGATTTGATTGAAGATGCGTCAATTGGACTGTTAAACGACATTAAAGAAAAACATAATATTTAGGTTCAACAAAAAACAGGGGCCACCATACGGCAGCCCCTGCTCATATTTACTTTAGGCCAATAATAAAACAATTTAGAATTTATTACTGACTTTAACAAGCACTCTACACTACACCATTAAAACTCCCAGGGCTTTCGCTCTGACTTGTCAGCTGATTTTGAATCAGTTGTACTAACTGGCGCTGCTGATTTAGCGGGCTGAGCTGGTTTTGCTGACTCCTGTTTAGTCTGTGCAGGTTTAGCTTCCCCTTTAAATTCCCAGGGTTTTGCCTCTGTTTTAGACTCGGCTTTAGCAGGAGCAGAACTCTTAACAGGTGCTTTCTGTCGAGGTTTTGACTCAGCTTTTGATTCTGCTTTTGGCTCTGCTTTAGATTCTGCTTTAGATTCTGCTTTTGACCGGGGCTCTTTTACCGTTTCAGTTATAACAGGCTTCACATCTGACTTTGCTACTGCAGGAGCAGATTTAGTCTCTGCCGAGCTGGTCTCAGCTGGTTTAGTATCAACCGACTTAGGCGCCACTACCGCATCCACTTTCTTCTCTTGTGGTGCAGGCTTTTGCTGTGTGGTTTTCTGAACATCCTGCTTAACAGGGGCCGATGACGACTCTTTAGGTGCCTGAGTCACTGATGTATGAACAGGCGATTTATTTAGATTCTCCTGCTTAACATCAGCTTGACTAACATTTGACTGATTGTCTGGCGCTCGCTTTTCATTTGTACGATTATCAGTAGGGCGACTTTCTTTAGTGCGCTCACCACGAGGCTGTTTAGTTTTATTATCCTGCTTAACTGAATCTGCCTCAGAGGCTGAGCCTTGCTGATTGTCCTGTTGAGCATTCTGCTGCCGGTTTTCGTTAGGACTTCCACTGCGACGACGACCACGACCACGACGAGCCCCACGACGAGGCCCGTCTTGCTGAATATTTTTAGAAGCATCACCCTTTTGCTGTGCAGCGGCTTGATCAGCAGGCTGCTTTATCGATTCATTATCAGGCTTAGTTGTGCTTTGCTCTTCTCGTTTGGGTTTGCTTTTATTATCCTGTTTCCTGGTATCTGATTTTCGAGTATTCGGCTTTTTATTTTCCTGTGCACCACGAGTATCAGCGGTTTTACTCTGTTGACGAGTCTGTTGTTTATTACCCTGTTTCTGGTTACGAGCCTTATTTCCATTACGCGCGCCATCACGACGACCTCGAGTATTACGATTTCGATCGTTACGGTTTCGACTGTCCTGCTTATTTTCCTGTTTGGCTTTTTCGGGCTTTTCTTCCGTTTCACCACCAAATAGAGATTTAGTAATTCGAGCCAGCAAACTCGGCGGCTTCTCTTCTTTTTTCTCAACAACGGGAGCTGGTTGTGAAGGAGCAACTGACTGCACAGCGGGTTTTTCAGACTCGACTGAACTTGCCGTATCACGACCAGGCACATAAGCCTCTTCAGTATCACTAACCATCTGGTAAGACGTCTGGTCTTCTACTGTATCAACTTCCGATTTACGTAATCGACTCACCTCGTAATGAGGCAGCAACATTGCTTTATCTGCAATAAACGAGATTTCTGTAGCGGTACGTTTTTCTATATCGATTAGGTCCTGACGTTTTTCATTAAAGATATACGTTGATACTTCAACTGGCACCTTAATTATTACACGGCCAGTATGTTCTTTGAGTGATTCTTCTTCAGCTATACGTAGAAGAGATAATGACAGTGACTCAATATTGCGGATAGTGCCATAACCATTACATTGTGGACATACTTTCTGGGTTGCTTCACCCAATGACGGACGTAATCTCTGGCGTGACATTTCTAATAAACCGAAACGAGATATGCGACCTATTTGCACACGGGCGCGGTCCATCTTTAAGGCATCTCGCAATCGATTTTCAACTGCACGCTGGTTTTTATTTGCCATCATATCGATAAAATCAATAACAACTAAACCACCCAGGTCTCGTAAGCGTAATTGACGAGCTATTTCGTCTGCAGCTTCAAGGTTTGTATTTGTAGCCGTGTCTTCAATATCACTGCCTTTTGTTGCACGGGCAGAGTTGATATCAATAGATATAAGTGCTTCAGTCAGATCAACCACAATCGATCCGCCTGAAGGTAATGTTACTTCACGCTGAAATGCTGACTCAATCTGACCCTCAATCTGGTAACGATTAAACATCGGAATATCATCTTGATATAACTTTAATTTACGCTGGCTATTTGGCATAACCTGCTTTACAAAGTCTTCTGCGGTTTTATAAACTTCCGGGTTATCAATTAAGATTTCACCGATATCTTCACGGAAATAATCACGCAGGGCACGAATAATGACATTACTTTCCTGATAAACAAGAAACGGTGCCTGACGATTTGCAGCTGCTTTTTCAATCGCATTCCAGACCTGTACCTGGTAATCCATATCCCACTGTAATTCTTCAGTCGCTCGGCCTACACCGGCAGTACGCACGATCAAACCCATACCTTTGGGTATATCAAGACCACTCATAGCATCACGAATTTCTTTACGATCATCGCCTTCGATTCTACGAGACACACCACCCGCGCGTGGATTATTGGGCATTAAGACAAGATAACGTCCCGCCAGAGAAACAAAGGTTGTTAGTGCCGCGCCTTTATTACCCCGTTCTTCTTTATCAACCTGTACGATAACCTGCTGGCCTTCTTTTATAGCAGATCGAATATCGGGACGGCCAGACGCATTACGCGCTTCTTCGGTAAAGTAAGTTCGAGAAATTTCTTTGAAAGGTAAGAAACCATGGCGATCAGCACCATAGTTAACAAAAGCAGCTTCCAGGCTAGGCTCAACTCGGGTAATTACACCCTTGTATATGCTGGCTTTCTTTTGCTCGTGAGAGGATACTTCGATATCCAGATCGTAAAGTTGCTGGCCATCGACCATCGCAACGCGCGTCTCCTCTTTCTGGAGAGCGTTTATTAAAATTCGTTTCATTGGAATGTAAACCTGAGTTAGTTTGACACTCTGATGGGGGTAAACCGGAAATGGCTGAAAACGCTACATAGGCGGGCTGTTGGTTGTGAGCAGTATTAGTACCGCTCATAAAAAACATATAAACAGCCGCGAGCCATTCTTCCATTAATACCAGATTACATATCTGGCCTTCTGGGTTGTAGTTCAGTTGTACTTTCAAGTTGTTTATCAGAGTGAAATTCATTAATTATTAAATTAGTTAGTGATAGATTTAATAAGGCTCTATCGAACCAGGGTGGATTCATTACTATGCAATAAACCCGGATTCTTTATGTGACATCGATACATACTGATGCCCGTTCCTGAGGCATTTACTCTGTTTTTACTTAAAATCAACTGTAAGTCATTGATTTTTATTATCAGAACACAATACACTATTTCTGGGACTAATAGAGTTTTACAAATTGTAACAGGTAGGTCAAGATATTAAATTATCTTAATTTCATCAAAGCATGATATATCTCTCACCAGGTAATATCTGATATCATCCCCTGCATGTCAGATTTACCCCACCATGGTGTCCAGATTCTGGAAATAAACACCCGCAACGAACAGCAACGATTAGATAACTTTTTATTAAGTAAATTAAAAGGGATTCCGAAAAGTCGTGTATACAAATTACTGAGAAGTGGCCAGGTTCGTGTCAATAAAGGCCGAAAAAAGGCCGATTATCGTCTAAAAGTCGGAGACCTGGTTCGAATACCTCCTGTTCGCATGGCTGAAATAGATGATAGTAAAGCACCTCAGCACCTGGTAGACAAAGTTAGCCAGTCGGTTATATTTGAAGACCCGCAGTTACTGGTTTTAAATAAACCCACTGGCATTGCTGTTCACAGTGGCAGCAATCTGAAATTTGGTGTTATTGAGATGTTACGCCAGGCCCGACCCGATGCTGAAATGTTAGAACTGGTTCATCGACTGGACAGGGAAACATCTGGCTGCCTGGTGATAGCTAAAACCCTTAAGGCCTTAAATCAATTACACCAGCACTTTCGTGATAAAGCCGAACATATGCAAAAAATTTATCGCGCCATTGTTATGGGCCGCTGGCAAGGCGGCGAAAAAAACATTGATCTGCCGCTTCTTAAAAATACACCTCGCAGCGGAGAGCGTTTTGTTGAAGTAAACCCTGCGGGCAAAGATGCTCGCAGTCTGTTTACCCCCCTGCAATACAAAGATGACATGAGTTTAATGGAAGTTAAATTATTTACCGGTAGAACCCACCAAATTCGAGTACATGCACAGGCAATCGGTTATCCAGTAGTCGGTGATTCAAAATATGGAGATAAGTCATTTAATAAAGAACTTAAACGAAACGGATTTAAACGCATGTATCTTCACGCTTACAAACTAAGTTTTTCCTTAGACGGACAGAACTATAATATCTGCGCCCCTCTAGATAATGAGTGGGATCAGTTAATGCAATAATTCGTTAGCCATTTACAACATGACTATATAAAATTAATTATCGGCAAAACAGATTCAACTAATGAAAACAGTATTACCTTATAAATTATTAATATTCGACTGGGACGGCACCATTATGGATTCTGTCGCTCGTATCGTAAATTGCCTGCGTATCTCTAGTGAACAGATACTGGGGGATGAAAAGCGTAGTGATCATGAGCTTAAAGATGTTATAGGTTTAGGATTACGAGAAGCCATTCAGCAATTACACCCGCTTGCTACAGAACAACAAATACAGGACATGTCAAACGCATATCGCTATCAATACATGGATGTAAATAAAACCTCATCAGTTTTATTCGAGGGTGCAGAAGGTGCATTACATACCCTGGAGAAACAGGGTTACTGGTTAGCAGTTGCCACAGGAAAGGGCCGACAGGGATTAGACCAGGTACTTGAAATGACCGGCTTGGGGCCACGTTTCCACAGCACTCGCTGTGCATCGGAAACCTTCTCCAAACCTCACCCGTTAATGCTTGAAGAAATTCTCCAGCAACTGGGCCTTAATGCTGAAGACGCATTAATGATTGGCGATACAGAATATGATATGGAAATGGCCAGAAATGCGAATATGGACTGCCTGGGTGTAAGTTATGGTGTTCACAGCGTTGAACGCTTACAAAAACACCAGCCTATCGGCTGCATTGATCATATTAACCAGTTAGAAACATTTCTCTCAAACAGGTCATGAGCTTAAATATAAATTTTGAAAGTCAAAAGAAGGAAAAACCGCGCTAAAGTGCAGATAACATTTGAACGCACGTTAGTGCGGCCCTGAAAGGGCAAAGCATAAGGCATGGAATCGAAAAAAAGTCAAAGGTAGGGGAAACCGCAAATGAACGCGAATATTAAATTTAACTCGTTCCCATGCTCCCGCGTGGGAACGAGTTAAGGCACGTCTCCATCGGGAAAAGACCACCGCCCACTTTCAATTGACCTCACCCTGCCCCCTTAACCCAACCCACCAGAAGTGTTCGCTGTAGTAACCCAGCCCTAAAACTAGCTGGACATATATTAAAAATTAGCAAACACCCATCATAAGTAATTCTAATTTTTATATAATTCATCAATTAGTTGTTTTTTAGTGCGGGAGCCCAGTTAGGATCTTATGAAGCAACCCACCAGGCATGGCTTTCAGATAAAGAACAACAGCTATTGTTGCAAATTTCCATAAGATGCTTCACATGTGCAACAACAATGCATACACTTTACATACTTTAATAAATATCAATTTCTGGAATTAAAATGAGCGAAGGCAATAACTGGGAAAAGGACGTCATTACATCAATCGCCACTGAAGGTCTTAAAGAGCAAAAACGAACCCGTCGCTGGGGTATTTTTTTTAAAACCCTTACTTTCTTATATCTTTTTGTGGTTTTAGCCATGTTGAGCCCTGGGTGGCAGGGTTCTAGTAGTAAAAGCAAAAAACACACCGCATTAGTTGACCTTAAAGGGGTTATCTCACAGGAATCCGAAGCCAGTGCAGATAATGTAGTAACCGGCTTACGCGCAGCATTCAAAGACCCTGATACAGCAGGTGTCATTCTAAGAGTTAACAGCCCCGGAGGCAGCCCTGTTCAATCAGGTTATATTTATGACGAGATACTACGTTTACGTGAAAAACACCCAGATACCCCGCTGTACGCTGTAATTAGTGATATTTGTGCATCAGGTGGATACTATGTTGCCTCAGCTGCAGAGAAAATATACGCCGATCAAGCCAGCATAGTTGGCTCAATTGGTGTTCGAATGGATAACTTTGGTTTTGTGGAAGCCATGAAAAAACTTGGCATTGAGCGTAGAACGCTAACCGCCGGAAAAAACAAAGCCTTACTCGACCCATTCGGCCCAGAAGACCCAGGCGTTATCAAACACATGAAAGGCCTGCTTGAAAACGTCCATAGTCAATTTATTAATGCGGTTAAACAAGGCCGCGGAGATCGACTTAAAGAAGTAGATGGTATGTTTGAAGGTTTAATCTGGACAGGTGACCAAAGTGTTGAGATTGGCCTGATAGATGAACTGGGCAGCTCAAGTTATGTAGCACGTGAAGTCATTGGTGAAGAAAACATTGTTAAGTTTACTGTAGAGCCTGACTTTCTTGAACGGTTTTCAAATAAAATAGGCGCGCAGGTTAGTTCGCTATTAGTTGAAAAAGAGTTATTACCACAACTTCGATAATATGTAGTTTATGCTCTGACTTAATCGGACATTATCTTTATTCTACTGTATCAGCATTGTGGGAACTTGAATTCTGAGGTTTCGCCTTTTTGGTGACTCACTTTTTTGCCTGCAGCCCATGTTAATAAGTTTGGAATAGTAAGTAAAAAATAGCCGCCCTTTATTCGCTAGTTCTCATCAAAAGACGATGAGAATACCCAAAAAATCTAATGTTATTAAAAGTTATTACTCTATGCTGTGTGATTGCTACTCTGTTCCCGGGTCGTTCAGATGTGCCATACAGGCTTACAGAACTTCTAGATTAATATAAATATGGCACATCCCTGTAATTTTACCCCTCGATGGAAACATTTTTTGGCTATCTCCAGAGGGAATGAAAGTCAAAACCAGTAAGAACTGATGCTTGTTCTCGTTCCCATGCTCCCGCGTGGGAACGAGTTGTTCCAGGGGCTGATATTTCAATGCAATACCAGAACATCAGAATCCGTTTTGACCTCTATTATCCCTTTAACCAAGCTGATGAATGAGTGATTTATTTGGGGCTTTCTCATGTTTTTTTTGACTGCTGACTAAAAACGCCTGGAGCGTTTTTGAACATGCTTTGCATGGCCCGAAGGGTGAAAGCCAGAGAAGGCTTTCATAAAAGAAAGTCACTCGCCATAAGGGCGAAACCATAGAAATCAAATTCCCATGAAGCCCAAACATTGCAAGATCAGATCTAAATCTGTGATTAAATATGTTAGACAGAATCTAAACTAAAACTAATGCAGATAATAGCCAAACTATTTAGAATCCCTCGTACTTCATGAATTTCAGTGTTTTCGAATACTGCTTTCCATAAAGCTCGGCACTTATAAAATTAACACTCTAGAACACACCAAATAGTTTATTTTTTTCTTTATATTGATTAAGCAATTTAATAATAGACGCATTACCGCCTAACTCAGCAAGATTAATTGCCTGCTCACGTTTATCATTTCTAATATCTATGTCTGCCCCTGCATCTAATAACAATTTAACAGACTCTTCTTTACTGGCGATAATCGAGAGACTCAATGCCGTATTACCCGTATTATTTTTACTATCTATATCCGCACCTTTAGAAATAAAAACAGACATTGCTTTTGTTTTCTGTTGACTTGCGGCAATCATTAACGGTGTATTTCCATCTTGCGCTTTAACATCTATCGCCAAACCCGCATCTAATAACATAGATATTATTTTAGTATTATTTACATATGCAGCGCGATGTAACAATGTCTGTCCACTTTTATCTTTGCGTTTAATATCCGTATGTAATGCAATCAGGTATTTTACAATAGAGTATTTTTTATTATCAATGGCATACCATAAAGCATCATGCTCTGA
>JAPHSS010000035.1 GCA_026195255.1 Gammaproteobacteria bacterium
AATGGCTTTGCTATTTTTCTTCTCTGTAGTTTCGGCACATCATTTAATGATGCTTTTTTATTGATCATTTTTTGTTTTTTATTTATGTATCCATCAGAGGCTAGAAAAACCTGATTTTTTAATTCATTCCAGATAGTTGGTAAACCAACGCCTTCTTTTACAAAATTTATATAGTGTGTGATTGCGCGTTTGCGCTGCATGGAAAACTGCCCAAGAATCCAGTTAGCTTCTAACCAGGGTGGCGCGAGTGCTTTACCTGTCATTGCGTGGTAACTGCTCCACTTCCACGTTTGTATATCTTTTACTATATTGGCTCTTAGTGGATTGAGTACGACATACCTTGCTAATTCAAGTAAGTATGCATCATGCTCTACCATTATACCTTTAAAGCGACCTTGAAAAACGTGCCCCACCCGATTGTGTCGGCGATTATAATATTGTGTATAAACGCCATTGAGTTGACGCATACCTTTTGATAAGTTGGCTTCTGCAGTTTCAATCACGATATGAAAATGGTTATCCATCAAGCAATAAGCATGACAACGCCAGTTAAATCGATAACACACTCGACCCAGCAACGATAACCACTCTTCCCGGTCTTCATCATCCACGTAGATATCCTCACGCCTGTCGCCCCGTGAAGTAACATGATATAAGCCGCCTGCCAATTCTAGTCTGAGTGGTCTTGCCATGAATCTAGTGTAGCTTATTCTGGACAATGTTGCATGGAAAGACCTGACCCCAATCTTCTATAGCTTATTCTGGACAATGTTGCATGGAAAGACCTGACCCCAATCTTGTTTGCCAATCTTGGATAATTCTTAGTGAAGCAAGCGTTATGAAGTTACCCGAAAATTTTAATAAGACTCAAGCATCTCATCGACTTCTTTATTGTGTTTTCTTACTACTTCTGTTTTTAGTTTTTCGACATAATTGCGATCGAATAACTGTTCGCATATTGCGCTACCGTCTTCGATGACTTTGTCAGAAAATATTCGCCGCACAGGCACATGAAGTGGGCTGGTTATAAAGGAGATATAACTGCCTGCCAGATCAAGTGGATTAATTACCAGGGATATATTTGAAAAGCTGCCCTCAGCTCTTATCGGTAACTGTAATGCAAAGAAAATGGCTGTTTTTGTTAGTGGAAACAGAGACAGCTTTATATGTTTCTGCTTAAAATTTACATCAACATTGCCGTATAACCAGAGTTTTGTGGTATCGAGGCTGAGAAGTTCTTCTTTCATGGTGCCATCTTCGAGGTTCATTAAACCAACCATGCAATTAACAGAAGATTCTTTGTTTTCAAGTTTGGGTAACAACATCAGGAAAAGGTTGGTTGTCCAGAGATTCAATGCTTTTACTGGTTTTGTGTTTTCGGGCCAAACTGCAAAATCTAACTGTCCGGTGGCATGATCTAACATACGTGTGAAGTCACTGCCGCCAATTTGCAGATCAGTTCTAACACTAATAATACCGTCTACGAGTGAATCAGGTTCAAACAGTCGCGTAGTAATACCGTAATCAAAGTTTACTATTTCCAGTTTTGCATATCCGCTTGCGCCCCTGTTTTGCGTCTCGAGTGATAGTGATGCCTTTATTTTGCCACCGGGAATTTTGATATCAGCATTTTTCAGGCTGATTGCATTGTCACGAAGGTGTAACTGAAATTCTGCTCTGCCTAGAATGTCTTCTCCTGAAAGCACCCTGTCTACTTTCAGATTAAGATCGTAATGCACCCCTGGTGAACGCACTATCTTTTCAAGCCGCTGCAAATGTTTGTTAACCTGATTGTCATTGGTAACCTGCTGCGGTAATTCTGCACTCGCAGCTTCCGTCTGTTTGCTGTTACTGTCGTCAAAAGAAAAATCCTTTAATTGCAGCTGTTGGCTGCGCAAACTGATAAACCAGTGAGGTTTGCCAGGTTTTGTTTGAATAACCATCGAAGTTTGAAAGCTTGTTTCACCTATCGAGGCTCTGGCGGATTTTAGAACGTAACCTTTGTCGTTAGCTATAAAATTACCTGACAGCTCGAAGTCGTTTAATGGTGGAAATTCAGAATTAATTATTGGGTTCAATCTTTCAAGGTCTTTGCCTTTAACTGAAATGTCTAACTGGAACTGTTTTGTTTTTATCGGCAGATCAAGTGTTCCTTTCAGGTTAAGACTGGTTTCGGCAAGCCTTGAATTTAAGTTAACGTTCAGTGTTTGAACTTCGTCAAAAAATTCTTGCAGGGGATTGGTTTTAAAGTCAATTTTAACTGCTTCACCTGCGATGCTGCCATCGATCTGTAATTCGAGCGGTTTCTTCCAGGCGGTAAAGGATGTTGCCCGGGTAAATGTAAGCTGTTTTTTCCGGCCGGTGTCTGCAGAGTATAAATTCCAGTATCCTTCACCGAGCTGTAATTTGATCTCGGCCTGTTCATATAACTCGATCAGGCCAGAGCCATGTAGTTTGGCATTGATATGGATATTCTCGGTTGCCGCTTCCTGAGCAGAAATGATACCCAGCCTGTCCAGTAACAACCCAAGATTAATGTTGCTCACATTGATATCTACAGTACCCTTTATCTCATTTCCTGTTAGCTGAACGTCTGCTTTGAGTTTTGTCTGCCTGTTAGCAATATGACCTGCGCCCTCTAACAACCATGGCTTTGCGGATAGAAGCGCATCGAGCGAAGTAGATTTAAAGGCAATATTGTAAGGCTGGCCCATAACATCACCGGTTATTTCAGCAACGGGATTAGACGTATCACTGAGGTTGATCAGCAGTTGCTCAAGTTGCTTATTAATGACCCGGTCGCGTGATTCATCATAATATCTGATTGCCACATTGGTTAACTGAAATTCAGCTATCGAAAATCGGCTTGCCCCGTTACCTCTATCGGCTGTTACAGTATCTATTGGTTTTAATGGCAAGCCTGAACCTTTGGATGACCAGTTAAAACGACCATCATTCTTTTTGATCAGGTTAATTTTTGCCTGGTCTGCAGAGAAATTACTCAGGTGTAATTGCCCGCTAAGCAGTTGCATTAATGACACATCGATACGCACTTCACTCACGCTAATAAAATTTTCGTCTTCGAAGCCATCGACATTACTGATGTGGACTCGCTGTAATAATAGCCGGGGAAACAGGGATAATTTTAATAACACCTCGCCATCGATGCGTACATTGCGTCCGCTATATGACTTTATCTTTTCGACCAGTATCCGGCGCGCTGTTTCCGAGGTAACGGTAACATCAATGAAAGCAGAAATGCCAACGATCAAACCGAAAACGGCGACAAAGATTATAAGTTTTCTCATGCTGTGTGAAGACGCAATATCATGAACGAGACCTGAAAATTTTTTTTTAGTTTATTAGATATATTCAACACTTGCAGAATAATACTAAAAGGCCTGGATGCCAGCTCTTGTGCATTAATGAAAAATGTTTTGTTATTTTTCTGGGTTTCCCCCTAGTAGATTTCAGTGACAACCCACATTGTAGATTCTAAGGAAGCACTTATGTGTCATTGGTGAGTTTGCAGAACAAGAACCAGGTAAAATTCGATTTTACCTTAGATAAGCCATGCGTAAAATGCTAACCAGCATATAATAGATATAGATACTTAAAGTTACCTACAGGTTTTGATTTACCTCACTGCACAGCACACAGTGAGTTTAATATTATTAACATTCTATATAAAGACGCAGAACATATATTGAGGAAACCATATGCGTTACCTTGCACTCGCGACTGATTACGACGGTACACTGGCTTCAAATGACAGGGTATCGGAACAGGCAGAACTAGCTCTGGAACGCCTCAGGGTATCCGGAAGACAGATAATCATGGTTACCGGTCGTCGCCTCGACGACCTGCTTGCGGTCTGTTCCTGCATACAGCTATTTGACCTCATCGTCGCCGAGAACGGTGCGGTTATCTACAATCCACATAATCGCGAAGAGACACAACTTGGCAACCCGCCGTCAAAACTGCTGATACAGAGCCTTCAAGCACGCGGAGTCGAGCCACTGGATATCGGACAGGTGCTGGTGGCGACGCGTTCGCCGCACCGCGCGGCGGTTCAGGATGTCATCTGGGAACTTGGTCTCGAAGCTCAGGTGATTGCTAATCGCGGCGAAGTCATGCTGCTGCCTGCCGGCATCAACAAGGCGACGGGCCTTGCGCACGCGTTGCGCGAGCTGGGCCTTTCACGTCACGAGGTGGTGGGTGTCGGCGATGCGGAAAACGATCATTCGTTTCTGGAGTACTGTGAATGCGCCGTGGCGGTGGCCAACGCGGCGCCGGCCATCAAACAGATCGCCGCCCTGGTAACGGAGGCCGAAAACGGCAACGGTGTCACCGAACTGATCGACCGGCTAATCGAAGACGATTTGCAACACCTGGAAGGCACACTTTCGCAACACCTGATTTTGCTCGGTAAACGCACGGACGGAACCGCTGTGCAAATCTCACCCTACGGCCACAATATTCTCATTGCCGGACCATCTGGCAGCGGCAAGTCCACACTCGCCGCCGGCATCATCGAGCGTCTCATCGAAAAGGATTATCAGGTCTGCATTATTGACCCGGAAGGCGATTACGGAACCCTGCGTGACGTGGTAGCACTCGGCAACCAGTGGCGCGCACCGAGCGTTACCGAGGTATTGTCGTTCCTCGAGGACCCGAAAATTAACCTGAGCGTTAATCTGCTCGGAATCCCTCTGGATGACCGGCCGGATTTTTTCACGCAACTCGCACCAAACCTGCAGGCAATGCGCGCCCGCACCGGGCGGCCACACTGGCTGATCGCGGACGAGGCGCACCATATGCTGCCCGCCAGCTGGGGTCACGCCGCGGCGGTGCTGCCACAAAAGCTCCACGAAACCATCCTGCTTACCGTGCACCCCGACCACGTGGCCCCGGCCATCCTCGCGCCGATCGACATCGTTATCGCCATCGGCCATTCGCCGCAAGAGACCCTCAGGAAATTCGCTGACGCCTCAGAGCAGCCATTGGTATGGCCGGAAGATCTGTCGTATCAACCGACTAATGTCGTGGTGTGGTTTCTGCGGGACGGCCAGGCACCGTTTTCGATGCAGGCGAAGCGCGGGCGGGCTGAGCGCATCCGTCATCTGCGCAAGTACGCGGAAGGCAATTTACGCTGGCACAGTTTCTATTTCCGGGGCCCCGACAACCATCACAACCTGAAGGCGCAAAATCTTATGGTTTTCTGCCAGACCGCCGAGGGCATTGACGAGGCAACATGGATGTACCACCTGCGTCGCGGCGATTACTCGCGCTGGTTCCGCGACGCGATCAAGGATGATTATCTCGCCGACGAAACGCAACGTATCGAAGCTCGCGCCGACCTCGAACCCTGGGAGACGCGGCAGATGATTCAGGAGCTGGTGAATGTGCGTTACACGCTGCCGGAATAGACGATTATAACTAGATAGAGTAAGCGTCAAAACTCATAAATATTGAGTTTTTCAAGCTGGTGATTAAAACAGTGTATTGGTAATTTCAAAACAACAGGCAGTTGCGACTGGATCACTTACTTAAGCCAATACAAAACTTAAAGCATTATTGAGTATGCTTTTCTCGCCATGTTAAACCTCGAATATCATAACCGGTGGGTGCTTCATGTGCACACAGGTCAAAGGCAGGAAGTATGGCGAACACATGGTCAAAAATATCCGCTTGAATCGCTTCATACTCTCCCCAACTAGTGGTGTTCGTGAATGCATATATTTCTATGGGAATGCCTTCGGTAGATGATTCGAGCTGGCGCACCATTAAGGTCATATCTTGATGTATATTGGGGTTTTCGCGAAGGTAGGTTGTCAGGTATTGCCTGAATGTACCTATATTCGTGAGTCTACGACCATTAAGGTCAATGGACATATCCGTGTTTCTATCCTCGTTTTCACGTTCTATAAGTTCTAGTCGCTCGCTAATATATTGGCCTAATAAATCTGCTTTAGTTAACCTTTCAAGTAGTTCGTCATCGAGAAAACGCACACTACTCGTCTGGATAAGAACACTTCTTTTGATTCTTCTTCCACCGGACTCTGACATGCCACGCCAGTTTTTGAAAGAGTCGGAGATCAGTGCATAAGTGGGAATCGTAGTAATCGTTTTATCCCAGTTGCGTACTTTTACCGTTGTTAACGCAATATCAATAACGTCTCCGTCGGCACCGTATTTTGGCATTTCTAACCAGTCACCAACCGACAACATATTATTCGCCGATAGTTGTATTCCCGCGACCAGCCCCATAATGGGATCTTTAAAGACCAGTAGCAGCACCGCCGATAATGCGCCTAAACCACTCAATAATATCAACGGCGATTTACCCATCAATAATGAAATCGCAAGCAAACCTGTTAATACACTGGCGATCAACTTAACCGTCTGCAGTAAACCTTTTAAGGGAAAATGATTTTGACTTGTGCGTTTATCCGCCAGACTCTGGATGATATCCAGCACCGAAAACAAGGTAAGCAGCGCAAATAAAATAATCCATTGATCGCTGATTACTTTAATTACATGTAGAAGTGATGAGGTATCATCAAACCACAATTTTGCCTGAATCTGCACAACAGCGCCTTGCAATATGAACGAAGCGCGTCCAAAAAGGCTATTGGTGTTGATTGAAAGATCCCAGTTTTGGCTTGTTTTTGAGAGCCAGAAAGCAAGATTCCGGCGTATGAAAAAACACAGAAAAAAGTGTAAGACAAGGGCAACAACGCCAATCCACACCAGTACGAGACCATCGAAAAGGAAGCTACCAGCTTCAGGCATATACTGTTCTAACCAGGATAGTAAAAACTGTTTGAACTCACTTCGTATTGTATCCATATTACCTATGGTCCTTACTGTATTCGCCCATTAAAATTTGTTTACTCATATCGTTACATAATCGCCTGGCTTGTAAATAGTTTTCCGGAATCATTTTAAATGAGAAGTTATTCGCGATGAGTTTGTTTGATAAAACACATACCAACTGCAAGAGGCACAACCGTGAGAAGAAACTGAAATTAAACAGGGTGCGGATTTTCATTAAGTTGGTGACCAGGTAATATATCGAAAAACTTCTCTAGCCTCCCCCAAAATACCTGCTTATTTAACCGTTCCAATAAATTGAAAAGGTGTCGTGTGTATTAATCTGCAAATTTTTTTCAATTTAAAAATTATGACAGACTGTTCTCATACACAGGCATTAGTAGCTTTAACATTCGCTTACTTTTTTCTGGGTTTGCGGCTAGAGAAATTCTAATCGCCATTCCTGCTTGGCATTCTGCTTGCTGTTTATGTTACCTGGCACCCTCACGTTCGGGTTGATAAACAACTTCTACGATACGCACCATCATCGTGCCTCCCCCGGGTTTTGCCCATTCAATATGTTCACCCGTAGACAGCCCCAACAGTGCGCTACCAACCGGTGCAAGTATCGAAATATTTTCGGCGTTACCATTCATATCTTTCGGATATACCAGGGTCAGACAGAACTCTTCTCCCGACTCCAGGGCAAAGCGTACCTTACTGTTCATGGTCACCACATCAGCTGGCACCTCATTTGACTCGACGATGTCGGCACGATCGAGTTCAGCACGTAACTCGTCGCGGCCCGGAAAAGTTTTCCCTGGCAGGCTCTCAAGTAGTGCATCCAGGCGATCCAGGTCATAGGAAGTCAAAATTATTTTTGGCCGTTTATCCATCATATTTTCTCATTAATTAGTTTATTTAAAAAACCGATTAGGCTAGTCCAACCAAGTCCGTGTCGACCAGAACCTGTCACCGGCTTTACGTTTTGTAAAGCGGTATTAAGGGCATGTTCCCATGGTGGATTGTGGTTGGTTTCGCCAATCGGGATGGCCTGTCGAGATATTTATATTATTGCTCGACACACCGTAGTTTAGTAGAGCTATATCTTAAGCCTTTTCAACAGAACTTAGAAGCATTAACACACCCAGAAAGAAACAATAACACCTTGAGCTAGTCTTTCAGTGCTAGAGATGGCAGATTGTTTTCATTGGTAAACAAATCGTGACTGTTAAGGCCATCAATGGCCGCCTGATGCATCGTGAAATCTGCTTTGATTGCAACAAAAACAAGCAGGTCAAAGAATGCCTGATTATCTAAAAAAACAGATCTAATAACCTGCTGAGTTTAGTTATAGACATTGGTATTAAATTAAACAAACAAATGCCCAGCCGAGTTATATAAACATAATAACTAATTAAACCATTATTTCTTATAACAACTTGATGGCCTTTCTGATACCTGGATCATCATTATTTGTATGCAGGCTAAAGCCAAGCTTTTCAGTCAGCTTAAGCATGCCATGATTATTAGTTAAAATTTCACCCACCATCCTTTTGATACCATGCTGACGAGCTGCCTCAATCAGCGCAGTCATCAAGTTTGATCCGATGCCCTTATTCTGCCATTTGTCTGCAACCACAAGGGCAAATTCACAGCTTTCACCATCTGCATTCATAACATAACGAGCCACCCCCAGTTCTGTTTCCTGATCTGGTGTTTCTAACACGGCAATTAATGCAAGTTCACGACTATAGTCAAGTTGTGTAAAACGTACCAGCATCTGTTGAGTTAATTCATTAAGCCCCTGCATGAAGCGAAAATACTTTGACTTAGGCGAAAGTTCACGCACAAAACTCTGTTCAATGCCTGCATCCTCCGGACGTATCGGTCGAATTTTTATATCAGTACCATCGGCCAGTTGATAGCGGGAAACCAGATGGTCCGGGTATGGGTGAATCGCCATGTGAGAATAACGGTCAAGTGATGGTGACGGTTGCTCAACCACGATGCGAGCATCCAGAACCATGATGCCATTTTCATCCGCAATCAGAGGATTAATATCCAGCGCAACAATTTCTGGCAGCTTGCAAACCATCTCGGAAACACGACGCAATACCTGTATTAATGATTCCATTTTCACTGCCGGCATATTGCGAAACTCGCCTAACAAACGAGAGACATGGGTCTGGCTTATCATTTTTTCTGTAAGAAAAGTATTCAACGGCGGTAATGCAACCGCGCGATCGCGTAATACTTCCACCTGAACACCACCTGCACCAAACGTAATCGCTGGACCGAATACCGGATCACGTATTACGCCGATCAAAAGTTCTCGACCATGGGGGGAAGTAAACATGGCTTCAATGGTTACACCGTCGATTTTTGCAGCGGGATGTTTGTTATGAACATCCTCTAATAATTCATGATAAATGCTGCGCATCACCTGAGCGTTACCGATGTTCAGCCTGACACCTGCAACATCAGATTTATGTGTAATATCTTTTGAGTTAATTTTCATAACAACAGGAAAACCCATTGATTCTGCAGTTAGTTGTGCTTCATCGACAGAAAAACACGCAATACTCTGCATAACCGGTATGGCGAAACCCTGCAGTAGTGCTTTGGACTCTGTAGTTGTCAGCAGATTTCTATTCTCTGCGAGTACCCTTTCAATGATCAGGCGAGCACCGTTTACATCAGATTCACTGCTTGCGGCCAGTGGTCCAGGCACCTGCATGAGCAGTTGCTGGTTTTGATAATGCGCTGTCAGGTAGGCAAATGCCTCAACAGAAGATTCGGGGTTAGGAAAGTTGGGCACCTGGTGTTGGGAAAAAAGTTTATTTGCTGCAGCAACCTGCTGCTCACCCATCCAGCAGGCCAGGACAGGTTTTTCGCAGCTTTTTCGAGCATTAATAACGGCCTGTGAACAGGCCAAAGTATCCGTCATTGCCTGTGGAGAAAGCATCACCAGAATACCATCCACTGCCGGATCATCAAGGCAGGCTTTGAGCGCAATCTGATAACGCAACGCAGAGGCATCACCCAGTAGATCGATCGGATTAGCATGTGACCATTGCTCTGGTAGGCTCTTGTTTAGTAGTGTGATCGCGTCTTCAGATAAGCTCGCTAAACGAACACCAAGATCTATAGCGCGATCGGTAGCCATGACACCCAAACCACCACCGTTGGTTATGATCGCAAGCCGGTTTCCACTTACCCGGTAACGGGTTGCGAGTAACTGCGCGGCCGCAAACATTTGCTCGATCGTCATCGCACGAACCACGCCGGCACGTTGCAGCGCTGCATCGAAAACATCATCGGCACCGACCATGGCACCGGTATGTGTTAGCGCAGCACGTGATCCTTCAGCATGTCGCCCAGCCTTGATAACAACAACCGGTTTCATTCGAGCAGCAATACGTAAACCACTCATAAAACTGCGCGAATCTCGTAGCCCTTCTACATAAAGCAGAATGCTGCTGGTTTTCGGATCTTGCGCCAGATAGTCCAGAATATCGCCAAAACCAATATCCGCCGCATCCCCCAGTGAAACAATGGTAGAAAAACCGATATTATGACTCGCTGCCCAATCGAGAATTGATGTGCATAAAGCGCCTGATTGTGAAATGAGTGCGAGCTGCCCCTGCTTTGCGGTGTTCTTACTGAAAGTTGCATTTAGACCTGCCACAGGCCGAATCAGGCCAAGACAGTTAGGCCCGAGAATGCGCATCTGATACTGACGGGCAACATCTAACACCGTTTGATTCATGATCTCGCGAGCATTCTTATCTACACTGGAAACAGCAGAAATAATAATAACCGCACGAACCCCATGTTCGCCACATGCATGTAATATTTCAGTCACAGTTTTCGCTGGTGTAGCAATAATAGCAAGATCGACAGGTTTGTTAATTGCTTTTATGGAGGAGAAACAGGGCTTAAGATAGAGACGTTTATATTTTGGGTTAATGGCATAAAGTTCACCACGATAGCCAGCCTGACGTATATTATCGAATACACGACCGCCAACCGAATCTGCCCGCTTACTGGCGCCAAAAACAGCTATTACCTGAGGATCAAAAAGTCTGTCCAGGAAGTGCGTATCCATATCTGTTTGTCTTTTTGCCTGTTAATATGTTTCGCTACAAGTACAGATTATAACGAGAGTTAATGGAAATTTAATGACAATCTCCATCATTTCACATCCCGATTGCATGTTACATGAGATGGGTGCTCATCATCCTGAGTGTCCAGAGCGCCTGAGTGCAATTAATGACCAGTTACTTTCCAGTGGACTGGATTTTATTTTACAACACCATGATGCACCACTCGCTACTCGCCAACAACTTTGTCGGGTACACGATGTTAAATATATTGAATCTATATTTCAGAAGTCACCCAAAGAAGGCCAGGTCTGGCTAGACCCTGACACCAGTATGAACCCTCACACTTTGACAGCCGCTTTGCGCGCAGCCGGTGCGGTGGTACTCGGTGTTGATATGGTGATGGCCGGACAGAGCAGCGCTGCCTTCTGTAATGTGAGACCTCCCGGACATCATGCAGAACATGATAAAGCCATGGGGTTCTGTTTCTTTAACAATATTGCAGTGGGGGCTGCTCATGCACTGCAGGTGCATAAGTTAAAACGAGTTGCGATTATTGATTTTGATGTGCATCACGGCAATGGCACAGAAGACATCTTTCGTGAGCAAGCGGAGGTTATGTATTGCTCTACTTTCCAGCATCCGTTTTACCCTGACTCGGGTACTCGTAACACAGCGGCGCATATTGTTAATGTACCTTTAGCTGCGGGAGCTGATGGTCAGGCATTTCGTGATGCGGTGAAATTACACTGGCTGCCAAAACTAGCGTCATTTCAACCTGAACTGATTCTTATCTCGGCTGGTTTTGATGCACATATTGAAGACGATATGGCAAACCTTCAGCTGCTAGATCAGGACTTTGCCTGGGTGACTGGTGAAATCAAAAACATTGCTGACAAGTATGCGAAAGGACGAATTGTTTCAGCACTGGAAGGTGGTTATGCTCTCTCTGCATTAGGGCGCAGCGTTGCAGCACATATAAATGCTCTATTAGGATAGAAGCCTGTTTGCAAAATTCTCTGTGCCAGTATATTTCGGTATGAAGCTTTGATACCTGCTCCATCTAATAGATCACTCTGAGTCACCGTAAAAGTGCTGCTGAAAAGATTTGCGAAAACTCTCATGGCATGCCAGGCAGGTTTTTTGTAACTCTGAAAAAGCCAAAATAACCCCGTAGCCATCTTTTTCGGCTGCAACTTCTGCCAGCACACTAGCCGCGTCATGAGTTTTACCGTCATATTCCTTGAACCTGCTCACATTGGTGCCGACAAAACTCAGAATGCGTACTTTTTCAAAAAAGGGGGGTTGCGGATGATCAGCTACCAGTGGTGCAATTTTTTCGACTAGTTGCCAGTCCTCACGAGAAATGCCATCGGTAATGCTTTGCATATTCTTACCCAGGTCTTGCATTATTTTGCGCAATGCCAGGGGCTCAGTAGAATCTGCTGAAGTTTCGGCAAACACCTGACCACTTGTAATTATAATGGCTAATCCTGTCAACAGAATGGTTTTAATAATGTTAGCTGTTCTCATCTTCAATGTTCTCCGGTTTTCTTTATTTATTTTATGAACTGGTTACTTATATGCGTAATGTGTGCGCCTGAAAAGTTTGTAAAAGTTTTCATAATTTTTTCTAAAAGTGTAATTTTTACAGGTTTTAATTATGCCGTTGCCGGTTCAAATTCTGCTGCTAGTTTTACAAATCCCATGTCTTCCATAATTGCATACATGGCTGGCAGAACCAGCATGATCAATACGGTAGATGTCAACATACCAAACACAATGCTGGTTACTAAAGGCACAAGAATTAATGCCTGTGTACTGGTCTCAAACAACAAGGGTGTCATGCCGGCAATTGTCGTCACAGAGGTGAGAAAAATAGCCCGGAAACGATCAACTACTGCCTGCTTTGCTGCGTCGCGAAAAACCAGACCCTCTTCTACTCTATATTTCACAAATTCCACCAGCAGTATCGAATCATTGACGACGATCCCCGCCAGGGAAACGAAACCGATCATGCTCGGTAAAGTAAAATCCAGACCCATAATCAAATGCCCCCAGATCGCACCGATGAGGGCAAGTGGAATATTAATCATGACAATTAACGGTTCACGAAAATTACGAAATTGCAGGCTAAGTAAAAGGAATACCGCAAATGATCCAAGCCCGAAACCTGAGAGTATAGATAACTGAGTTTCAGCGCCGTTCTCGACTTCGCCTTTAAGCGTAAACGTGATATCAGGATAACGTTTCTGCAATGTGTTTAAAAAGTTTTTTTGCAGGCTTTTAATGACTTCCGACGTATTCGCAATGTTTGCATCTACATCGCCATACACATTGACAGTACGCTGGTGATTGATATGACCGATGCGAGAAAATTCACGTGTTTCAGTAATAGTCGCGACACTGCTTAAGGGAATTTGTTTTCCGGTTTTTGAAAACACGATGAAATTATCAAAATCGCGTAACTCATTACCTTGCTGGTTGCCGAGTTTGGCAACAATCTCATAGGCTTCACGACCTTTGTAAATCTCACTGATTTTTACATCCAGATAAGCTGATCGTAATTGCGAGGCAATGCTACGGGAATCTATGCCCGTGGCTAAGGCTCCCGGTTTAAGTGAAATATTATATTTCGGTTTACCTGGACGAAGATCATCCAGTAAATTGTTAACGCCCTCATAACCCCTGAGCCAGTTTTGAACTTCCCATGACGCCCTTGACAGTTCATCCAGGTTTTGTCCGCTCAGGCGAATATGGATGGCGCGTCCCGCCGGACCTACTTTGGGTTCTTTATATTGAATGCTTAATACGTCAGGTAGTGCCCCGGTGTTTTGTTCCCAGAGCCGGGTTAACTCATGAATATTTGTATTACGTTTTTCGGTGTTAAGTAAATCGATGCTAAGGGTTGCCAGATGTGTGCCATTTTCGGGAACATCTGCATGTTCGCCATATGAAAGCTGCACATTTTTAACCAGCTCTTCTGATTCATTTTGGCTAAGAGTTTTATTAGTTTCATGCAGCGCATTAAGAAGCTTATCAACTACCTGCTCGGTTTTTAATAGTGAGGTGCCTTGCGGTAGTAAAATTCTGGCTTCCAGATTATTTCCTTCAAGATCAGGGAAGGCTTTAAATTTAACGGTTCCTGTTGCCACCAGACCAACTGAAAAAATCAACATGGCCAGCGCTACACCTACCGTAATATATCTAAACCGCATAGCAAGTTCGGCAGTACGCCCAACCGCGGTGCGAAGTTGATCAAATCGGGCTTCAAACTTAACTCGCCATTTTGGCGGTGAATTGTTTCGCCCATGTTCTAACGAGCGTTTCAGGTGGTGTGGCAATACCAGAAAAGCTTCAATCAAACTGATGGTAAGCACTGACAATAAAACTACGGGCAGCACACCCAAAATCTGTCCCAGATCACCCTTCATCATTAACAGGCTGCCAAATAAAAAGGCGGATGTGAGATAGGAAGAAAAAACGCCACGAAAAACTTTTTTGGTACCATCGACAACCGCATCAAGGGGGGACTTTCCTTTGCGGAATTCATGATCAATGTTTTCAGATAAAACGATGGCATCATCCATTAAAATACCGATAGCCATCAGCAAGGCGACCATTGAGATCATATTGATACTCACGCCAAACACGACCATCATGGCAATCCCACCCAAAAATGAAATAGGTAAACCCAGGGCAATCCAGAATGTATAACGCCATGAAAAAAACAGGAGCAGCATCAAGGCCGCCAGGATTAGACCCTGCCAACCATTTGTTAATAACAGTTGTAACCGGTCACGAATTGATGTCGAAGTATCATTAACAATAGTCAGCTGTGTGCCAGCAGGTAAAATTTTATTTTCTTTTTCAACAAACTCAATCAATGCATCGGCAACTTTCAGTGTATCATCAATAGTGTTTTTACTGACTTTGAGTAATGCCGCCGGTTTACCGTTTAACTCGATACGTTCTTCAGGTTTTTCAAATTTATTTTCAATCCTGGCAATATCACCCAGTTTAATTTCACCACCTTCGGGCATATTGATTATAACGAGATCGGCCAGTTCATCGGTGGTCTTTCTTATATTATCAAAATGAATCTGATAGGAAATTTCACTTTCTTCCAATGTCCCTACGGGCAATTCCAGTGCCTGTGCAGAAATTAAATCGGCGATATTCTGCACACTAAGATTATATTTTTGTTGGGTATCAGGACGAATCAATACCTGTAATTGATGAGTTGAGAAACCGTCCAGATTAACGATTGGAATTTGCGGCATAGCAATCAGTCGGTCACGGTAATATTCCGCCAGTGTTTTTAATTCAGTGGCAGTTAACATTTCTGAAGTGATGGCTATATTGGCAACCGGGTTAATTCTCCCCAGCTGTTTGATAACCGGCTCTTCGATATTTTCGGGGAAATTCTGAATCGCATCAATTTCAGTTTTTATATCATCAGTGAAGTCACGTATATTTCCCGTTTCCTGCATCTCCAGTGTAAAAATGGCAACACTGTCACGGGCATCACATTCCTGTTCTTTTAAAAAACTAATGCCATCTGTAGCATCTTCCAGCGGGTTGCAAATACCATCTTCAACATCGGTCGGGCTTGCTCCAGGATAAGCAACCGTAACCTGTACCTTACTGGGCTTGAGTAATGGAAAAGATTCTTTATTAAGTTCTTTTAAAGAATTAAAACCAATGGCAATGATTGCCATCATCAAGATATTGCTAATGGTGGGGTGCGCCGCAAAATAGCGAATCATTGCACAGCACCTTCAATTAACTCAGGGGGTGAAACCAGCTCGTGACTTTCGTTAAGTTTATTTTCATTGCTATTGTCCGGGCTGATGGCGTCTTCACCAGCAGCGTCTTTGGCCATCTGTTTTTCATACTCACTTGCCATGACAAGTTTAAGCGGCATACCATTAATCACAGGTGTAACATCGGTGATAATTATTTTATCACCTTCTTTAACACCGTCGCCGACAACCACCAGTTTCCCCTGTTTGTGAAGAATATTTAGCGGACGAATCTCCAGCTGATAATTTGTCCCTGAATCATTTTCTCTGGCCACATAAACACGCCCCTGATGGATGGCCTTTCGTGGTAAAACCAGCAACTCTCGTGCGGGTGAAAAAAATTCAACCGCTGCATACATGCCTTTTAACAAGGGTGGACGTTTGCCAGGAATAACACCTGCGTAGGGATTGTTGACCGCAACCACCAGGCCAATTGTATCCCGCTCAGGATCAATGGACTCACTAATACGTAACAGCTCACCTTGCCATTGTGTGCTAATCCCTTCATATCCGACGAGGCTAACATTTGCCTGCAGTTTAATTTTTGAGAATGCAGACTGCATGTCTTGCGGGTTTTGTAGATTTAAACGTTGATCACCAAAACCCATTAACATTGGGTAAAACTGGCGTACAGACAACTGTGCATTAATTTCAATAGCCTGTGTGCCTAATGCTTCAAACAACACACTGCCTACAGGTGTATATTCACCTTTTTCAACATTCACTTCTCCTATGCGCGCATCAAAAGGCAGACGAATTTCGGTACGTCCCAGGGTGTCCTGGCTTTGTGCAAGCTGAGTTTTAGATTGTTTGATCTGTGCCTGAGTTACGGATTTACGACTCGTGTAACTTGCCAGCCTGCCCTGTAAATCTTCGACCTGCTGTTGAAGTTGCAAAACTTTCTGCTCTTCAGCATCAACGGTTGAACGAGAAATTAGACGTTTTTCCCAGACACTTAACAAACGGTTCAATTCTTTTTTACCGGTGTCCAGGTTCCTTCTGGCAATTTCGAGTGAACGGCGAGTGCTACGTTCTTCAACTTGCAATTGCTCCAGAGATGATTGACTACCCGCTAACCCCGCTTCGCTTTGATCACGTGAAAACTCAAAAGCAGTGGGTTCAATTCGTATAACCACGGTTCCCTTTGCCAGGCTTGCGCCTTTTTTTAATGCAGGGTGAATATAACTAATCTTGCCGCTGACTTCCGTTTTAGCTTTAACCAGAACCGCGGGCTCGACATTACCGTAAGCCATAGCACGACTGCGAAATGGCAGCTTTTTCAAGGTAATGACTTCCACCGTTTTAACAGGAAACTGCATTACCTCATGCTCCACAGGTGGCGCAGATTTTATCTTGTAAATAACCACAGCCAGAGCTGTAATAACAATCAAAGGTAGAATAAATGCGTTTTGAAATATTTTTTTCATCTGCTGTGCTCAATCCCACGGCGATAAATTGCAAAAACACCCGCCGCTTTATCGCGTATATTTCCAGTATCTCCGTCCAGTAATGACTGCATAACCAGACCCTGGATGGTACCTATAAACAATGTACCCGCTGACTGCGTATTTATAGCCAGATCTATTTCACCTTGAGCTTTACCCTTTTCTATCAATACCGCCAAACGCTCAGCGTATTTTCGAGTCATGGTGCGCGCCATACGTTTGGCCGCGGTATCCTCCGCACGCTGTAATTCGCCAAATAACATACGCGGTACACCTGGATGCGCAGAGACAAACTCAATATGCGTCATAAACACTGCTTGCAGTGCTGCAAGTGAACTTTCTGCAGACTTGGCCGCCTTATCTATTCGCGCTAACAGACGCTCAGCAAGCCATTCCATTACCGCCTGCCAGATAGCCTCCTTATTAGGAAAGTGACGAAACAATGCCCCTTGAGTCACATTCATATATTTGGCAATAGCAGCGGTGGTTATCTTGTCAGGATTCTGTTTACCAGCAAGTTCAACCACGGCCTCTACGGTTACTGCACGACGCTCATTTGCGGGAAGATGTTTGCTTTTAGGTGTCATAACACCTCCAGAAGATAGTAATTGATTACTATCTTCTGGCATGACAAATCTAATGTCAAGCCTGCAGGAAAAAAGCATGTGGGGTCAGGTCTTGCATTAAGGCATAACATCAGTTAACTTTACTTCATGGCCAGACCACTACGCATAGAACTACCAGGCGGTTTATACCACATCACTTCACGTGGTGATCGGCGTGAAGATATTTACTTAAATGATGCTGATCGCCTTGAATGGTTACGCATATTGAAAATGGTTTGTCATCGCTTTAACTGGGTATGCCATGCCTGGTGCCAGATGACCAATCATTATCATATTATTATTGAAACGCCCGAAGGTAATTTGTCGCAGGGTATGCGGCAACTTAATGGCGTTTATACACAATGGATCAATCGCGCGCATGATCGAGTCGGACATGTATTCCAGGGTCGATATAAAGCTATTATTATCGATAAAGATAGTTATTTGCTTGAGGTGGCACGTTATGTTGTATTAAATCCCGTGCGTGCAGGTATGGTGCGCGATACCAAACAATGGGCCTGGAGTTCGTATCGCAATATGATTGGACAGGTAGCGGCGCCAGAATGGTTAGAAACGGACTGGATATTAGGCCAATTCAGTAAACAACGTGCTCGTGCCATTACAAAATATATTGAGTTTGTGCATGATGGCATAGAATTACCGAGTCCCTGGTTGATGCTAAAAGGACAGATTTATCTAGGCGATGAAAAATTTATGGCGCGGATGCAACAGCATGCGGAGAATGAGATTGGCCAGGCTGAAATACCACGTGCACAAAGACGACCCATAACTAAGCCTTTGACGTATTACCAGAAGAAATACAAAACGCGAAATGATGCAATTTATCAAACTTACCTAAGTGGTGACTATTCCATGAAACATATCGCAACACACTTTGGGCTGCATTATTGCACTGTAAGTCGTGTTATACGAAAAATGGAGCCGGATGCATGAATGCAAGACCTGACCCCTATCGCTTCGACCCCTATCGCTTCTTCTGATGAGGTATTTAATACCTCATCAGCTCCTGTACAATCAGTTAGTTTTATCCTCGCAGTGCCTTTGCATGATAAGCCAGGTGCTCACCAATAAACGTTGCGACAAAGTGGTAACTATGATCGTATCCCTCGTGCATACGAATCGTTATCGGCGCTCCACGTTCCTTGTAGGCTGCTTCGAGATCCTGGGGGAATAACTGCTCTTCAAGAAACTCATCAGCAAGCCCGTGGTCAATGAGGGCCGGCATTGGTTTACTGCCGGCTTTAACGAGTTCAGTTGCATCATAAGCCTTCCACAACTCACGATTGTCACCAAGGTAGGCACTGAAACAGCCTTCTCCCCAACTGCATACCACCGGGTGGCATATCGGTGAAAAAGCCGAAACCGAACGATAAGCACCCTCTTCTTTTAACGCACAAATCAATGCACCGTGCCCACCCATCGAGTGGCCGGTAATTGATTTAACGCCGGCTATTACCGGAAAGTTTTTTTCAATCAAGGCCGGTAGCTCTTGTGTGACATAATCATACATCTGATAGTGTCTGGCCCAGGGTTCCAGAATCGCATTGATGTAAAAACCTGCGCCTTTACCCAGGTCGTAACGATCTTCTTCATCGGCTACATCATCGCCTCGTGGGCTGGTATCCGGCATCACCAGTGCAAGCCCGAGTTCCGCAGCATAACGTTGCGCGCCGGCCTTGGTGCGTACATTATCATCAGTACAGGTAAGGCCCGATAACCAGTACACCACCGGCACTTTTTCTGTCTTTGCCTGTGGTGGTAGATAAACAGAAAAAGTCATCTTGCAGTTACAACTAGTTGATGGGTGCTCATAACGGTTTAACCAACCGCCGAATTCTTTTATAGATTCAATTTGTTTCATCTTTATACCATCCTGAGGGTTAGTCCTAGAATATAATTACTGAGCGAATACTTTCGCCGCTGTGCATTAAATCAAAAGCCCGGTTTATATCTTCCAGTGGCATGGTATGTGTCACCATTTTATCCAGCTCAATTTCGCCGTCCATATAACGATCAACATAACCCGGTAACTCGGTACGGCCCTTAACACCGCCAAATGCGCTGCCTTTCCAGGTGCGCCCTACAACCAGATTAAACGGACGTGTTGAAATTTCCTGACCGGCACCGGCAACGCCAATTACTGTGGCAACGCCCCAGCCCATATGGGTACACTCAAGGGCTTCACGCATAACGTGAATATTGCCAATACATTCAAACGAATAATCCACACCACCATTGGTCATTTCAATAATCGCTTCGGTGGTACTAACGCTTAATGTCTTTGGATTAACAAAATCCGTTGCGCCCATTGCTTTGGCTATTTCCCATTTATCTGGATTAATATCAACCGCAATAATACGACCGGCTTTTGCCATCACCGCACCTTGAATACAGGACAGACCAATGCCACCAAGACCAAATACCGCAACCGTAGAACCGGGTTCAACTTTAGCTGTATTTAAAACCGCACCAATTCCGGTAGTCACACCACAGCCAAGCAGGCAGACTTTGTCCAGTGGTGCCGCTTTATTGATTTTCGCCAGTGCAATTTCAGGCACAACCGTGTATTCAGAAAAAGTCGAACAGCCCATATAGTGATAAATAGATTTGCCGTTTTGTGAGAAACGACGTGTGCCATCAGGCATATAACCGGTCCATACTGTTGATGCAATAGACTGGCATAAATTTGTTTTTGGTGAATGACAGTATTCGCAGGTACCGCATTCGGGGATGTATAACGGAATAACATGATCACCCGGCTTCAGGTCTTTAACACCCGGGCCACACTCAACTACTTCACAACCACCTTCATGCCCCAGTACCACGGGGAAAACCCCCTCAGGGTCATCACCAGAGAGTGTAAAAGCATCGGTATGACAAACTCCAGATGCAATTACTTTCAATAGAACTTCTCCTTCTTTTGGACCTTCGAGATCAAGCATCTCGATTGACAGCGGTTTTTTTGCTTCCCATGCAACAGCAGCTTTAGTTTTCATATATTTGTATGCTCCAAAATGAACGATTATTGATCTGCGTGACACAATAGAACGAATGTTCATTTCTTGTCAACAGGAATGTCTAATATTTTCATGTAAAGTTGGTAAATAAATTTATACACAACATTTTAAACATAGATAAGCAATATTGACTGAAATATAACAATGAACATTCATTTTGTGATAAATTATTTTACAAAGTAACTCTATCTTGCGTATATTAACCATGCTTTAATAATGGTTTTACAATGAGTGACTTATTTATTTGTGCATTAATATCAAGGTTATCTGAAACATGCCATATTTAAAAAAAGTAGTGCCAGTACCAGAGCCCGTTGATTGCCGCATTTTAACGGCTGCACTTGAACTATTCGTTAATAATGGTTTTCACAATGTTTCAGTTCACGAGATACAAAAGCAGGCTGACGTCAGCATCGGCTCTATTTACAATCATTTTGGTGGTAAGGAAGGCATCGCCAGGGCACTGTACTACCACCTGCTGAATGAGATTCAGGATCTTGTAGATTGTGCAAAAGAAGAAAAAATCACGGCTGTAGATCGCTGCAATGAAATTATACGTCAGTTATTTAATTACACAGAAACACATCAAAGTATTATCTCTTTTGTTTTTCACCCCAGGCATAATGAGTTTCTTCCTGACGAACCGCCGATATGTAACTCCAGCCCTTTTGTCGCAATACGTGAGATCATTCAACAAGGTATGGATAATAACGAAATCAGAAAACGTGATTTGTTAGTGGCCTTTTCGGCTATTTATGGTGGTCCAATTCGGATGATTAATTTACGTCTGGATAAAATTATAAAAGATCCACTTCCAGAGTTGCTTGACGAAATTTTAGATTGCATCTGGCAAGGCATGCTTGTAATTGAAACTGAAAATAATTCAGAAGATAATATCGGTTTGCATTCAGTAGGTTAGTAAATCTGATTATAATTTCTCAGTAAATAACTCGTGGCTTCAATAACGTCCTATACGTTTTCAACTTGCAACCTGTTATTTTTCCCGCTTACTGTTAGTCGAATGAATATCTTCTGTGTTATAAAATTTCCAGCATATTTATACTAACATTCACGTAAGTAATATAAATTACTCATACCTACTGTACACTTCTATACGTCATAAATATAAAAACTATATAACCGGAAACTACAAAAAAATCGGTTAATTAATCACCCGTAAACTCAAACAGACTTTTCGCTGAATCATTTATAAAAGTATTTATAAACATTAACTTAGCAGCAGAATTTAAACTTATTTAGATGTTTTATCGCTGGAATCACTTTCAGCCAGATGGCGTTTTGTTGCCAGTTTATATATTGTTAACAAATCATCTTCATCGATATCGACAAGTGTATCTATGTGGCTTAAAGCGTATACAAAGTCTTCGTGATTTATTGGCTCATAACCCATGGCTACTTCTATCGGTACAGGTTCGACAGCCTGCTTATTAGTGTGAAGGTGTACAGGGTAACGTCGCCAGTTAAATAAGTTATTAAAAACAACGGCGACGATTAAAATAGTAATCGCGTTAAGCAATATCGGCTGCACCTCATACATATAACCAAGGTTATGCAGTTTCTCTGAGCCGATAACTGCGGCCAATGCAGTTGCTCCACCTGGTGGATGAATACTTCGCGTCATGTACATAACACCAATCGCCAGACCAACGCTGGCCGATGCTGCAATGGTATAATCTGGAATCATTTTCCAGCAGGCGACGCCGACAAGGGCAGAGAAAGCATGTCCAGCCACTAGATTCCAGGGCTGCGATAATGGCGCATGGGGTGCGGCAAAGAGTAATACAGCACTGGCCCCCATCGAGGGCACAATCAGTATCGCTACTACCGGGTCCAGCAACCAGTAACTAACCATTAATATACCGAATATTCCGAGAAAGCCACCGACTGCTGAAATGAGTTGCTCTCGATAATTAATTTTGTGTCGCCTAAAACCAATCAAATCGAGAAAGCCTGAAAAATTCATAAACTAACCTTTAATTGTGTGCTCTGGAATACTTGTGTGTTCAAGAACTAGTGCTCGCCTTTGGTGCGCAATAACCCGGCCAGTCTGTTACCCTGCTTCTGTGGTCCGCCTCGTGGAAATAATTTATGCAAATAATGATTACAGCCTTTATCACAACCCCACAGCTCACGAAAATGCTTAATAATGTCACGCACTGAGGCCTGACTATCATGCTCTGCATACCAGTCTCGCTGGTAACGAATCACTTCCCAATGCTCCTGGTTTAGCTTCAGACCTTCGTATTCTGCTAGTTGCTGTGTAAATGCTTCACTCCAGTCTCCCGGGTCGACGAGATAACCCTCACTATCCGTCAGCACTTCTTTTCCATTGACCATTATTTTACGTGTCGTCATATTCCGATAAGCATTACTACCCGATACCCCACCCGAAGCGGCACCTTCAGAGTTACCGCCGGTTTCAGTTAAATTTCGTAATTGAATAAGTATCTCACCATCTAATCGGCCCTGGTAACGCTCGACACCCTCAACGAGTACTTTGCCACTGGTGGCCGCCACATCAAAGCAAACTTTTCCTGTGCGGTCTGTAGGCGTTGGCCCAATCCGCTCGTTAGTGCCATCAAGAATAAGTTCCACGGGGGTCCGCTTTAATGGACTATTACTGAATTTCATCGATACATTAATACAAATCATACTGCTTTAACCTTCATACATACGTTAGACCTGACCACCGATAAATCCACCCGATTCACTTGTGTAGACATTCTTAACCACCTTACACACTTTTCCTGGTGCAAGTTCAACATCTTACGATGTAATGACTTTTTTAATTTAACAACGTTATACAACATGGCAACACCAAATGGAATGGTTATCGGTTCAAACATAATAGCTGCTCCTAAGAAATAAAACTGACACTGGTAAATTGAAAAACTTTACTCTGCCTCAGGCTTTTTAAAGTGATCGAAAAACATTTTTACTAAATCAGAACGGGTAATCATGCCAACAACGTGTTTTTCCTCATCACAAACAATGACACGTTTAATCTGGTTTTGTTTCATTACACCCAGCACCTGCTGGAGTGTGTGCTGTGGTGTAATAGTAACCACATTTGCCACCATCAGGTCGGCGACCACACCTACAGGCTCACGAATCTTTACCGACTTATGAAACATGTTTTCTAATGTTTGCCAGACACTGTGTGATGTATGGTGAGATGGCACACCCAGTGCGCGTAAAAAATCCGCTTCGGTAATAATACCGACCAGTTTGTCGTTATCATCAACCACAGGTAAACCGCTAATTTTGGATGACACCATCAGGTGTGCTGCATCAGACAGTGTAGTATCTGTATGCACCGTTATAACCGGTTGAGTCATTAAACTCTCTACCTGACGACCTTCTTTTTTGCGTATGCGGGCATATTTTTCTGCTTTCAGGTGAATCGCCATGAGATCATCCACTGAAACATCTACATACGTGCCCATTTCTTGCAGCGCCATGAGAAAGTCATTTGCCTCCAGGTGATCTGCATCTTGTTTATCCATGTTTATAGCCTTTAATTTAGTTAACTTAAGTAACCTTATTCAGTAACTATATAAGACCTGGTTTATATAAGACAAACGATTTATACTGCATATTGTTATCGGAATACCCGATATCAAATACCTGTATATTAACTGTATTGAAAATTAGCTGTTATTTGCCGCTGATGTCAGTGTCGCTGAAAATTAACGCTCTGCATATAACATAACCCACAGCAGGCATCTGACTACGCTAATTTCGGTGTTGTGGAGGTCACTCATTTGAATCTTAACCTTTCGATGCACCACTCACTCCGTTAGAAAAACAGTTTATGCTTCAAGCTAAATTGTCTGTAATAACGTAAGCAGGTGCTTTAAAGTTGCGCTACCAGTTCGCGATGACGCGAGTTTCAACATTTGTTTACGTCGCGCATTATCATAAGTCTTACTTTTGCAGTGAACTGGCCAAATACGACGTACTGCGCTCAATATTGCTAAATGAAATGAGATTGGTTTTGAGGACAACCTACTGTGCCGTGTGATAGAAGGCATCATAGTTGAGGCTGTTATTCATGCCTGTCAGCGCGGGTATAAATCACTGATCTATATAGCGTACTCATGTAG
Organism: Gammaproteobacteria bacterium; assembly: GCA_026195255.1. Taxonomy (GTDB): domain Bacteria; phylum Pseudomonadota; class Gammaproteobacteria; order SZUA-229; family SZUA-229; genus SZUA-229. Next base: position 24,943 of record JAPHSS010000035.1, read on the forward strand.
AAGTGATTCAATCTCCATGAAACAGGTGATTGATAACCGGGAACATGATCTTGTTAACGACTTCAGACTACTTCTTCATGCTCTCGACAGATCAGCTGAATTTCCTTACTGGATAAAGGCTCCTGCGTCAGATTACAAAAGTAACGATCAGCTTTTATTTTCTGGTTAAACCGGCAGCTATGACAAACACCAAAGGTTTTCATGCCATTAGTGCGTTGTGTCGTTTGTAACAACTCTTTTAAACAACTCACAATCTGTGTTTGCGATTCATCTGACAAATGCTGACACGCTTCTTTAAACTGGCGCGAGGGGATGAATTGCTGCAATAATTTATCTCCTGCACTGGTTAGTTTTAAATGCACCACCCTTTTATCGTTATCATCAGTAACTTTCCTTAAAAATCCTTTTTTTTCAAGAACCTTTAATGTCTGTGAAACCGTGCCTTTGGTTTGCCCTAAATATTCGCTGGTAGCCTTTGGTGTATCTGAATATCGGTTACAAACGGATAAATAATGCAAAGCCTCCAGTTGCACAGGTTGCAGGCCATGTTCTGCTCCATCTCGGCGCGAGTCAACACGTAACAGATTACCTAGTCGTTCGATATAGTCATAGATCTGGTTTGTTTTCATAAGACTATAGTATCGAATCAATACTATCTTGACAAGACAATATCTATTATGCATACTTTTATATAGTATCGATTCGATACCATAATCACTTGAGGATAATATCATGAATAAAGCTATTTTTTACCATGCAGGCTGCCCAGTTTGTGTCAGTGCCGAACAACAGGTACTGGAAGCACTGGATAAAAATCGTTATGACATTGAAATTGTTCATTTAGGCGAAGACTCATCTCGAATTAGCGAAGCAGAAAAAGTTGGTATTAAATCTGTGCCTGCTCTATTGCTGGATGGTGCTGCTTTTCATATCAATTTCGGCGCTGCCATAAGTGACCTAAAGTAATCATAAAACATTATAACCTCGGAGAATCTCCGGGGTTTTAAATAAGGAGTAATGAAATGAATTTATTATATAAAATGCTTGTCATCTGTATTACATTTTTTTCAGTATCACTCAGTTATGCTGAAAATTATAAAGTGCCCTACCCTGACGGATATCGAAACTGGACGCACATTAAATCCATGATCATTGAACCAGGCCACTCTCTGGAAAATCCTTTTCAGGGAATCCACCATATCTATGCAAATAAAAAAGCTCTAAAAGGATTAAACGAAGGTAAATATTCTGATGGCGCCGTACTGGTTTTTGATTTACTTAATTATGTAAAAAAAGATAAAACAATACAGGAGTCGGAGCGGAAATTAGTAGGCGTGATGGTGAAAAATACTAAAAAGTATAAAAATACAGGTGGTTGGGGTTTTGAAGGTTTTGCCGCTAATAGCAAGACCAAAAGATTAACAAACGATGGCGGTAGTTCCTGTTTTGCCTGTCATGCGCCACTTACAAAAGAGGATTACGTATATTCACAATATAGAGAGTGAAACACCTCAGTATGAGTTAGTACTATCCATCTAACATAAAAGATATCGTCACACCCGAAAGCATCATCGCTTAGATCTTTTCGGGTGTGACATACATCTAAAGAAAATATGACAACAATAAGTCCGACCTGCATAACTTCAGCCGCATATCTATCACTTTATTACGTTCGCTTAGGGTCAACAGTGAAACTTAAACTTTTTCAAGAATCAAAGTTTTAACAACAAACATAATTTAAATTTATTTTCTTTAAGTTAAAAAAGTGTATATAAAAAATACACACGACTTTTTCAAAAAACATCAAATTCCTGTGTCAGTATAATTAATTAAATATAAAACACATTTACTAAATAATTTTAAAAATATATCGACCTTCGATAAATATAAATTACTGTTATGCATACTCTCACGCATTTTATAAAGAATTTTTATATAACCATTTGCACTTCCTGGTTAGTTTTATCTTAATAAACTATTTATTAACGCCGCTTTTACGGAGTAGTTTGATGTCAGTAATATTTAGCCAAAGTCACTTATTCTGTATATCGGATCAACTTTATGTCTGCGTTATTTGAATATTACAGAATGTCACTAATTAAAATAAAATGAGGTTTATTTCAATTCATGTTAAAATCCGCGTCATTAAACGATTCGAACTACAAAAAATAATGCTAGTTTACAAAAATCAGACATCTACACCACCATAACACTAAATATCTTCAGTGGGCTCGTCTCGCCCACTTCATACGTAGGTGTAAACAAAACCCCACACCTATAAACAGTGCTATAAAATCAACACATCATCCAGGCTACATTTGTTTTAACTTATAATTAAATGGCCAGATAGTTGGTATTAAGCATCACCAGGTATTAAAACCTGTCATGTAATTGTCAGCACGAATCGTCAATTTTTATATGGCTTAATTTATAACAGCGTTGGAATAATGAATGATCTTATCTATAAAAAACAACTGGTTCAGTAATATCCGTGGCGATCTTCTCGCGGGTATGGTCGTCGCGCTTGCCCTGATCCCTGAAGCCATTGCCTTCTCCATTATTGCAGGAGTAGACCCAAAGGTAGGATTGTATGCCTCTTTTTGTATTGCTGTGGTAATTGCCTTTGTTGGTGGCCGACCTGGAATGATCTCTGCCGCTACCGGCGCAATGGCATTACTTATGGTGTTACTGGTCAAGGAGCACGGTCTTGAATATTTACTGGCTGCCACACTGCTTACCGGTATTCTGCAAATCGGCGCCGGTTACCTGAAGTTAGGTTCATTAATGCGTTTTGTTTCTCGCTCCGTGGTTACCGGTTTCGTTAATGCTTTAGCCATTCTCATTTTTATGGCGCAGTTACCCGAACTCATTGGCGTCACCTGGCACGTCTATGCCATGACCGCTGGCGGGCTAGCCATTATTTACCTGTTCCCCTATCTGACCCGAGCGATACCATCGCCATTGGTTACTATTATAGTACTCACGGCTATTGCCATATACTTTGGTCTGGATATTCGCACAGTGGGCGATATGGGAGAGTTACCCGATACGCTGCCAGTTTTTCTGTGGCCTGATGTACCTCTTAATTTTGAAACCCTGATGATCATCTTTCCCTATTCTATTTCTTTAGCCATCGTCGGTCTGCTCGAATCATTAATGACAGCAACCATTGTTGATGACCTTACAGATACGAGCAGTGATAAAAACCGTGAGTGTAAAGCCCAGGGTGTTGCTAATATTGCCTCAGGACTCATTGGGGGTATGGCAGGATGCGCGATGATTGGCCAGTCTATAATCAATGTAAAATCAGGTGGCCGCACCCGGTTATCTACCCTGGCAGCCGGCATATTTCTCTTATTAATGGTTGTTTTTATGGATGAGTGGGTTGCACAAATTCCTATGGCTGCATTGGTGGCTGTTATGATCATGGTCTCAATCGGCACCTTTAGCTGGGAGTCGCTGCTTAACCTGAGAAAACATCCTATGGGTACCAATATTGTGATGCTTGCCACGGTTGTTGTTGTCGTCTTTACACACAATCTTGCCTATGGTGTTTTTGTTGGCGTATTAATAGCCTCGCTATCTTTTGCCAATAAAGTCGCTCATTTCGAATACGTAACCTCTGAAATTAATAAACAGGGCACACAACGTATCTATCATGTCGTGGGCGGAGTATTCTTCGCTTCAGCCGATAAGTTTGTTGAATTTTTCGATTTCAAAGAGGCTATTAATAAGGTGGTTATCGATCTAACGCATGCTCATTTCTGGGATATAACTGCGGTAGCCGCACTCGACAAAGTTGTACTGAAGTTTCGCCGGGAAGGCACAGAGGTAGAACTAAAAGGTCTCAATGAAGCAAGCACCACTATCGTTGATCGTTTTGCGGTACACGATAGTCCTGAAGATATAGATAAGATAATGGGCAACTAACCGGGAATTTTAAGATGACTAAAGTAATTGCATGTATTGATGGTACTGACGTATCAACCGCAGTATCTGACTGCGCTTCCTGGGCCAGCTTACGTCTCGAAGCGCCTCTGGAGTTTCTTCATGTGCTGGATAAATCTGAATACCCCATTAAAAGTGACCTGAGTGGAAATATAGGTTTCGGGAGTCAGCAAGACCTGTTGCAGGAGCTGGCTGATATTGATGAGAAACGTGGAAAACTTGCCCTGGAACAAGGCAAACGAATGTTAGAAGCAGCCATGCAACGTGCTATATCAAAGGGCGTAAGTGAGCCTGGAAGCCGCCAGCGTCATGGTAATTTGGTAGAAACCCTTACCGGAATGGAGAGCCAGATACGTTTACTGATATTAGGTAAACACGTGCAAAACCTGAATGATCATATCGGTAGTCGTGTTGAGAATGTGGTTCGCACCATGCATCGCCCGATACTCCTCACAACAAAAGAATTCAATGCACCGCAACAGATCATGATTGCATTTGACGGCAGTGATACAACACGCAAGGGTGTTGAAATGGTAGCAAGCAGCCCGTTATTTCGTGGTTTAACATGCCACCTTGTCATGGTAGGTGAGAAAACCCAGGCAAATCAGGAGCAACTAAAATGGGCGCAAACATTACTTGAAAATGCCGGCTTTGAAACCCCTGCAAAAATAATCAGCGGCGAAGTTGAACGTGCGTTGTGCGAGTATCGATCAGAACACAATATTCATATGTTGGTGATGGGAGCCTATGGGCATTCTGTGATTCGCCGTTTTTTAATCGGCAGCACCACGACTAGCGTAATACGCAATGCCAAAATACCGGTACTATTATTACGTTAGTTTTTAATGTTACCGATGATTAAATGACTGTTGATTGAGCTCGTTTACTAAGCTAATAACCTGGAGTGTCTGCTTCTTAAACTTTGATAAGTCAGAAGCAGAAGAAAACGCACAAAAATGTAGGATACGTTTTGAACGTACCTTAATGCGACCCTGAAAGCGCGAAGCGCAGGAGCGCGTAGTAAATGGTCACTTAAACATCCCGTAGCCGTGACATTAGTGCATCCAAACACGTCAACGCAAGCTTACTTCACTTTAACTGTTTTCTTTTCATCTGTTAAAACCTTAACGGATATTCTGAGGTTCATCTTTCTCCAGGTAAGCCTCTTCTTCTTTCGTTAGCTCCACCTCATCAAAACCATTGATCATCGGCATAACATGATCTTTAAATGATTCACCAGTAGTTAGCAAATAGACATGTATGATGATGAACATCAGAATAGCAAAAGCGACTGCGGTATGTATCATGGCTACCCACAAAAGTGTTTCACCGGAGGCCGCCCCGCCCCAGACAGGATAGAATAGATATATCAGGCCACTGATCCAGATCGCTGGAAAGAGGATCAATTTTAGCGCCAGATAGGATAACGCCTGTAATGGATTATGTTTTCGCCAGTAGGCCTTACGATAAGGGTGACGCTCTCCCTTGAAAATCCCATAGACATAGAATCTTGCTACCTTTAACAGGCCATTGGTGGTGGGTACATAATGACGCCAGGTGCCGGTAGTCAGGTGCCAGAAGATAGCAAACACCCATAAAACCAGAAGCCCCAGTGCGCCGGCTGTGTGCAGGCTAACCTGGGTTTTGAAATCCAGCAAATCGTGAAATCCGTGAATACCAAAACCGGTAAACAGTAAGGTCATAATTAACAGCACCTGCGTCCAGTGCCAGAAACGCTCAAAGCGACTAAACAGCATTATGCGACGTAAACTCATGATTGTTTCCTCGCTTTATGAGTAACAAACCGGATGAAACCATGCCAGAAAACACCAAAAAACATAAGTCCAACAGCCAGTAGCCCGATAATGTCTAACCAGTGGAAACTATCACGACCCGGCAGGTAAAAACCCTGTAGCCCCTGCAATCGCCCCTCTTTGGCATGGCATTCAGCACACGCCAGGGCATCTTCTTTAGGTGCCACCATGTGTGTAATCGGCCAGTAAGAATAGGTTTCTACAAAATCGTATTCGCCACTATAAGGTAGATTATTTTTTTCCATACCGATTTTTATGGCCTTGCCAAAATCATAGTTGCCCCAGTAGGCGTCTTCGTCATCACCCCACAGATGCATGTAGACCAGCGTATTATTGCCTTTATCGTAAGGCTGAAAAGTATGCATCTGTTTAAAGGGCCAGAGTCGAGAATTCTCATCATCGGCAGAACCGGTGTAACGGTTGACCTTAATCGGTCCGCTAGATGGATCAAACACCGTGTCGATAGTGGTGTAAATCATCTGCCCATCGAACCAGCCGTAATGTGGCACCAGATTTTCACCGTATTTAAAGTCACCCTTAATAGATTTATAAGTGGCGCGATGCACACCATTGCCCTGGGTATAGTTGTGCTCCTTGTAACCTTCACCATCTTTTGTCTTGCCGGCGGTGCGCCAGTCCCAGTCAGTTTTAGTAGCGATACCACCACGGGCAATAGTGGGAATGTGACAGGTCTGGCAGGCAACCCGGTCTACGTGATTATTGAGTTTGATATTTGCCAGACTGTTAACCGGGTGTGGTTGCAAGCCGTGGCAAGATTCACAGGTGGCAACATCGCGGCGTTGCCCGGGTTTGCCGGTGCCTTCGGTATCTTTGGCAATCACATCGTAACGGCTACCCGTCCACACATGTTTGTTTGTGATATGACATTGGGTACAGGCAAAGTTAAGACCCGCTTCATCCATATGCACATCGAGTTTTTTATCAGGATGGATCAGTGAAGAGTCCAGATCACCGTGTTTTACGCCATCACCACCACCGCCATAGAAATGGCAGCCGCCACAGTTTTCACGCGCCGGCAGGCCTACATTCTGCGCAACTTTTGTCAGGTCAATAGACTGCTTACCTTCAAACATGATGGAGCAGGCTTTGTTACCCGTGGTGGAGGGAGCCTTATAATAGGTACCGGTTCGATCATGACAGACCACGCAGTCAACATTGTTCTGATTGCTAAAGTCGAAACTTTCATCCTTCCAGCCATAACCCGCATGACACTGGGCGCACATGCCTTCATTACCACGTGAGTTGGTGCAGAAAGTATTAACCAGGTGTTTTTTGCCTAAAAGCTGACCTGTCTTCTCGTTCTCGTAAGTCCAGGTCCAGTGAATGTTTTTCATAAACTGATGGCCTGCTTCTGTATGGCACTTCAGGCAGGCTTTGGTGACCTCGGGGCCACTGGTAAATTCGACTTTCAGGTCTTCAAATTTACTATGGTCAGCGGTGGAATTAGAGTCGCTGCGTTGAGTTGGCTGTTCTACTATCTTGTCGAGACGGAAGTTCATATCAACATCCGTTTTCTGCTCCGCCTGCACATTGGCGGCCATGATCAGACTGGCTGTTAGAAAGGCAACGACTATTGACCTCATTTCTCTTATTCCTTAAATATCAGGCAAGCTTAATGTGTTGAAAACATAAAATACCATAGATAACAGCACCAGCATTACTATGATGCGCAAACTAATACTATTAGTTAGATATATTGATACAGGTCAATAATTTTATAGTCAGCCCCCCTGCCACGAAACGGATACGATATCGCCAGATTCACAACTACTTTAGGCGAGTGGTTTTTCTCCCGGACACCACTAATATATTTTGATTTCATGTTCAGAATGTATTTTACCTGCTGACTGTTTTAATTTTCGATCTTGTTCTTTTTGCATTTTATAAGATAAAAGGGGTAGATATCATTCACCTCTAGTATCTCAAACAGTCCTGCTTTGCCAAACTCTTGCTGTATTGTTTGCATGTCGTAAAAGAACATTTTTAAACCGCCAAATAATTCAAATCTGTCCGTACCAATACAACTTCCTTGTGCATAAATTTGTGCCTTCTTTGTAACCGTCGCAAAAACCATATATCCATTATCGCTCAATTGATTGTAACAATCCCGGATTAGTTTTTTTCTTTCATTTTTATCCAGCAAGTGAATTAATGCATAACAATATATTCCGTCATAAAAACTTTTGTCAAATGGCATTTCAGTTACGGAACCGTGATGTATAGTCAAGTCGTCTCCGAAATGTTTATGAGCCAGATCAATGGCCGTTTGGGAAATTTCGATACCACTTACTGTCATTCCATTATCTCTAAAAATCTGAGCATTTCGTCCATAACCAATACCAGGAATAAGTACATTTTTCACGTTGTGCTCTACAAAAAAATCATTGGTCAACACAGTAGATCGTGATGGCTCAAAACCCCATAGTTCCTGGTTGTCTTTAAATGTTTCTTCCCAAAATTCTCTCATTGTTAGATATTTTTGAAGTTATTTTGATTTGTCATAAAATTACCCATAACCAAGCGCAACAAAAAAGTAACGGTTTATAAATACTAAAATTATTAACCCTGCATTTTATTAGTAGCTAGCCATTTAAAAATTTATATTCATAAACAGAACTGCATTTAAATAAACTGATTTAAATATTTAATTCGATGCATTTACATATTATTTCAAGACCCGCTGTCGGTGAGGCGGCGGACAACCACGTTCAGAACCAGATTAATGCTAACACCGTATGCTGAGTCAGCAAACGCCTGATTAATCTGCAGTTCAAGGAGTCTGACCCCTTGATCAGTGATCTGCAGTTCAAGGAGTCTGACCCCTTGATCAGTCTGACCCCTTGATCAATCAGTGTGATTACCGTGATCAGAGAACAATTGGACCTCATGTCTGATCCCGGGCTCAAATATTACGGGAAGGTTTATTCTTTACATTGCGACTACGCCGACGCCAGACTTTTACGGAACAACAACAGTGTGCCAATAAAAAACACCATACCAATACTGATGAGCGCCAGGAAACTCGGCCACACCACATCAAGGCCAGCCCCTCGATACAAAATAGCCTGTGCGATGCTGACAAAATGCGTGGTGGGTGCAGCCAGCATCAAAGTCTGTATGATCTGCGGCATGCTCTCGTAGGGCGTTGATCCACCGGAGAGTAACTGCAGTGGCATGAACACCAGTATGATGAGCAAACCAAGCTGTGGCATGGTGCGCGCCACCGTGCCCAGGAAGATGCCCAGTGATGTTGTGGAAAATAAAAGTAAGGCCATGCCCAGCATATATAATGGCACCGATCCCGCTATCGGCATTTCCAGTACACCCTGTGCCACAACGCGTAGTGACAGCCCGGCAGCCACTAACACCACCAGCCCCATGGCCCATATTTTTGACAGCATAATTTCGATCGGTGTCAGTGGCATAACCAGCAGGTGCTCAAGCGTACCGCGCTCACGTTCACGAATCAGCGCAGCTCCGGAGAGCACAATAGACAGCATGGTGACCATGTTGGAAATTTGCATGACACCACCGAACCAGGTGCTGTTCAGGGTGGGGTTAAATTTGTAGCGCGAGGTGAGCTTTATAATCTCAGCTGTACTGCTACGACTACCCTGTGAAAATTCATTGATCTCGCCATTGATGATGTTCTGAATATATCCGGCACCGGTAAATGCCTGACTCATCATGGTAGCGTCGACATTAACCTGGATTGCCGGGTGTTTGCCGGCCTGTAGATCACGTTGAAAATTCAATGGAATATTGAGCACAAAAGTGTAGTTACCCGCATCCATCTGTTTGTCTATATCCTTAAACTGGATTAACTCGGGTGTTTTGAAATAAGGGCCGTAAAAGGAATTTATAATCTGTTTAGACAAGGCTGACCGGTCTTCATCGACCACCGCGATTGAAGCATTGTTAAGTTCCTGAGACATGCCCTTCGCCGCCGCATAGATCATGAAACTAAATGCAAAAATAATAAAAATCATCAGTACTGGATCGCGATACAGACTCCGCAGTTCCTTAACACCCAGGTTAAATATATTAGCTATGTGCCGCATATTTATGTGTCCTGTTTTTTCAGTAACAGCAAACTGATTATCGTCAGTACCGGGATAAACAATGCCAGTGCGAAAAAATCACTGTATAAATCAGCAAAGCCGACGGACTTGGTAAAGATGCCTCTACTAATGGTCATAAAATAGCTGGTGGGATATAGCTGTCCCATCAGTGCTGCGCCACCTTCCAGAGACGAGACAGGGGTATTCATGCCAGAGAATGAGATGGCGGGTAACATGGTGCCCAGCAGGGTGCCGAAGATGGCTGCAATCTGCGTGCGGGTAAACGACGACATCAGCAAACCAATGCCCGTGGTGGCTGTAACATAAAGCAATGCGCCCAATGAAATAGCCAGTAAACTCCCCTTGAGTGGCACATCTAATATGTAGACAGCCAATATCAGTAGCGTAAAGAAATTAAACATGCCAATACCAACATAGGGCAGCTGTTTACCCAGTAGAAACTCCAGCCGGGTGGCCGGAGTTGCGTAGAGATTGGTGATCGAGCCAAGCTCTTTTTCGCGCACCACACCCAGCGCTGTTAATACCGCCGGAATCATTACCAGCAACAGTGCGATGGTCGCCGGCACCATGGCATAGAGGCTTTTATAATCCTGGTTGTAACGGTAACGAACTTCAATAGCAGCCGTTCTGGATTTTATCGAAGGTGCACTGGATTCCCGGGCCAGGCTGGCGAGGTATTCTGCATGCATGCCCTGCACATAACCGTAAACACTTTCCGCACGGGATGGCATCGCGGCATCGATCCAGGCAGCAACTTCCGCTTTATGCCCGCGCTTCAGGTTCTTAGCAAAGCCGGATGGGATCTCCAGCGCCAGCCCCAGCTCACCGCTTTGCATTCGGCGGTTCATCTCATTCTGATTCAGGATGGCCGGTCGCTCGTTAAAGTATCGCGAGCCGGCTATATTCTGGATATAAGCGCGACTCTCCGGGCTGCGATCCTGATCGTAGGCGGCAAAGGCAACGTTTTCAACATCCGTGCTGATGCCGTAACCGAGCACGAATAACAGGATAACCGTACCCAGTAATGCAAAAGCCAGGCGGATCGGGTCACGCAGTATCTGCAGTGACTCATGATGAGCGTACGCCATCAGGCGTTGTAGACTGAACGCAGCTGGCTGCTGGCTTTTCTGGCTGACAGCAGAAACAGCGGATGATGCAGTGGTTTCATCTGTGGATGTATCGCTGGTTTTATCTTCACCACTGGCCTCTTCCAGGTAAGCAATAAAGGCATCTTCCAGAGTCCCGACACCGCGTGCCTTAACCAGAGCGGCAGGCGTATCACTGGCAAGTACCTTACCCGCATGCATCAACGATATACGGTCACAGCGTTCGGCTTCATTCATGAAATGCGTAGAAACAAAAATGGTGACATTCTGCTTTCGTGAGATGTCGATTAGGAGCTCCCAGAATTCATCCCGGGCTACGGGGTCGACACCGGAAGTGGGTTCGTCAAGAATCAGCATTTCGGGCTGGTGGATCATCGCCACCGCCAGGGATAGGCGCTGACGTATGCCTAATGGCAGTCCCGATGCAAGCGAATCGATATATTCATCTAGCTTGAATCGTTTAATCAGCTCGCTTATGCGTGCCGGGATTTTTTCTTTTGGCAGATGAAACAATCGGGCATGTAACAGCAGGTTCTGATGTACCGTCAACTCTCCGTAAAGGGAAAATGCCTGCGACATAAACCCTACCCGCTTACGTGTTTGCAGATCATTGGCATCTACCGCATGCCCAAATAACGCCGCCTCACCTTCGCTCGCCGGCAACAGGCCGGTGAGCATTTTCATGGTGGTGGTCTTGCCGCAGCCGTTAGAACCCAGAAACCCGAATATCTCACCGGATTCGATCTCGAAACTTACATTATCCACAGCGGTGAAATCACCGAAGCGCATGGTCAAACCTTCGGCCTTGATGGCGGGTGGGCCAGCAGACACGTTCACGCGGGGTGGCACGACGAGGTCTTTATGCCCGCGTTGTTTTTCCTCTGGCAACAGCTGGATAAAGGCGGCGTCCAGGTTGTTTGTGGCGGTTTGCGTCATCAACTGGGCGGGGCTACCGCTGGCGAGTACTTTTCCCGCATCCATCGCCACCAGCCAGTCGAAGCTTTCAGCCTCTTCCATATAGGCGGTGGCGACTATCACGCTCATGCCTTCGCGGCGCAAACGGATGCGATCGATGAGTTGCCAGAACTGACGCCGTGCAAGTGGATCAACGCCGGTGGTGGGTTCATCAAGAATCAGCAGGTCAGGGTCGTGAATCAGCGCACAGCACAGCCCAAGTTTCTGTTTCATGCCGCCCGAAAGCTTGCCTGCCGGGCGATCTCTGAAAGGGCTGAGCCCGGTGCTTTTTAATAACTCGGCAATACGTTGCTCACGTTCTTCACGCCCCTGACCAAACAGACGCCCAAAGAAATCGATGTTTTCGAACACCGACAGTGTCATATAGAGATTTTTGCCCAGGCCCTGTGGCATATAGGCAATGCGCGGACATATTTTTGTACGGTGAGAATTGCTACGCATATCACCATCCAGCACCTGCACCGAGCCCTGCTGGAGTTTACGCACGCCTGAAATGAGTGCCAGCAGTGTAGACTTGCCGACACCATCGGGGCCGATGAAGCCAGCCATGCAACCGGCAGGAATGTCAAGATCGACATTATCAACAGCGAAGATATCGGCGTAGCGATGACTCAGGCTACTGATCTGCGCGACGCTGCTCATTGCGGCAGTTTCACCTGCAGTTCTTCCGGCCATTCGGCATTTTGATCAAGCCGCACAAAAGCCACGCCCGGCAAGCCGGTTTTTACTCTTTCAATACGCTCCTTAAGTAACTCAGGATCAATCTTCACCTTGATGCGGAACATCAGTTTCTCACGTTCGCTACGAGTTTCGACTTCCCTTGGCGTGAACTGGGCCTCGGGAGCAACGAAGGAAACCGTCGCCGGAATTGTGAAGTCTGACATGGCATCGATTTTAATACGTGCATCTGACCCGATGATGACTTTACCCACCTGGGTTGTCGGCAGGTAAATAGTCATGTACACATCAGTCAGTTCAAGCACTGTCAGTACCTTACCGCCGGCGGCCAGTATTTCACCTGGCTCAGCCATGCGATACAGAACCCGACCGGGTATCGGTGTTTTTAACACACTGTCATCAATGTCGGTATTGAGGCGTTCAGTTCTTGCGACGGCAGCTTCGATAGCAGCTTCGGATTGTACAACCTTAACCTGCGCGGCACGTAATGCTGCTTCAGCAGAGTCTTTCGCCGTACGGCTCTGATCGACTTTCTCCTGAGAAATGTGGCCATTTTTAAGCAGTTTCAGTGACCGTTTCAATTCTGTCGTGGCATACAACAGTTCGCTTTTACGCTGTGCAACAATGGCATCAGCATAATTTTTACCTTCGCGGGCTTCACGTAATACGGCGTTTGCCTCACGCAGTTGGGCCTGTAAATCCTGCGTATCCATACGCGCCAGCACCTGCCCTGCCTCAACCATGTCACCCTCGTTGACCAGTACGTCTAAAATACGACCGGAGTATTTGCTGGCGATATCATATTCCCTGGCCTCAATGCGGCCATTGCCAGAAGCGAAACCTGCGGGTAAAGACGGTGCCTGAAAGTATTGCCACAGCAACCAGCCGCCGATGACTGCAAGGCTTATAACTACGCCAGTTATTATTTGTGTAACACCTTTATTCATATTTGCAAATCTCCATCACTTTAGCGTTATGCTAAATTTAGTAAAAGCATGTTATAACCAAATCCCTGTTATCTTTATGAAAGCCTCAGACCTTTACTTGATATAGCTCAACATTAAATACTATTAACCTCGCAGAAACAGTCTCCAGTAGAGAATTAATTAACCTACACTGGCAACAAAGCAAACACAATGCCTACCACACAGCTTGATAATAGCCGGCCAACACCTGAAGACAATACCGCTACTGGAGGTTCACTTTGAAAGAAATTCTGTAACACGGCACCTGGAGCTTGCTGTTCGGTCTGTATCAGCGTAAGCGTTTCAAATAACCTGTTGAATGCTCCATAACTCCCTTGGTAAAACGAGCATAGAGTACTGAGATTATAAGGGCGAAATGTTTCACATACATTTCAATATCCCTGTAATTTATTACAAATTGTTACTAACTTTTTATGAGGTAAACAGTGAAAAAAAAGAATGCGTTTTCTTCAGAGAATACCACTGACATAAAAGCACAATAAGTAAATTTAAGACTCAGACTTGTTACGTATTTTCCTTATTAACAAATTTTATTCGGTCCTCATCTGTAGCGCCTTCTTCGCACTCTCCTCTTATTTGCATTTGCCCTCTGAGAAGATAACTATCAAGTTCAATATAACCCTGTCGGCAGTAACCTGACGTTTTCAGTTTCGCTTCGAGCATGTCAGTAAAAAAAGGTTTAAAACTGGACTGAATCTCAGAATTGCCGCCATCCATAGCACCGTGGCCACCACCTTTACCACCCATGCCTCTTCCACCGCCCTGCCTGCCATTACCCCTGCCGTTACTATCTGCTTTACCGCTAGACTGTGCCCTGGTATTTATCAGACTGTAATTGAACATTTTAAGCCCACTCACTTTAATATCGGTAACAAATATCTCTTCTACAGCAGATGGATCCCATTGATTGCTAGCACATGCGGTCAAACTACAGAGTAACAGTAAACAATAATTTTTATATCTCATCAGTGCTCATCTAGTGTGGTTTTTGCAAGGCGGTGTATTTATAACCTATGAAAGTTGCCACCCCCATCAAGAACAGGCCAAGCAGAATTAACACTGGACCGATACCGGTAGCTAAAAGCATTCCTGCCCAGCTGAAACCGAAAACACCCAGAAATGCCATTCCTGCGTGCATTGTCGTACCCACAATAAAAACCCAGCTTATAATTTGTTTATAAAGTGATGGCAGTGTTAGAAATCCAAGCATTAGTCCAACAACAATGTTGAGTAAAGCTTCTAAATTTCCATGTGCATGAGGCCCGCCTTTAATAGTATCAATGGTTACCCTGGCGTTAAGGTTAGTGTTTAATGCCAGTATCGCGGCTGAATTCGCTTTTGCAATTTCATCTGCAGTCATCGTTTCAAGCGTTTCCGCATTTTCAAATTCAGACATCACTAATAATTGTAAATCAGATAATACTTTCTGTTTATCCAGTGATGCTTTTTCAGCACCGGGTAACAAGTTAACAACCATATAAGGCCCTAAACTCGCTGTTATAACTAAAAACAGAAATCCAAAAACTATATTTTTTTTACCTTCCATTATCTTCTCCTTTAGAGGTGAATAATTATCAGGATATTGTTCAGCAACTTCTAAACTATTGCATAGAGTTGTATTAATCTTCCCGCAGATACGAAACGACTCATTATTTACAGGTTCAATAGCGAAACGAACGCCAGGCACGAACTGGCTATTGACTCTCACTCTACTAAACTGCAACCACTGAAATTAAAGTTAATAAAAATCGACTAAAGTAGTTACATATTTATTAGACAATACTCTAACCCAATAAATCAGAAACGTATACATAGCGGAGAACGCTAATGGAT
This sequence comes from Gammaproteobacteria bacterium, assembly GCA_026195255.1. Taxonomy (GTDB): domain Bacteria; phylum Pseudomonadota; class Gammaproteobacteria; order SZUA-229; family SZUA-229; genus SZUA-229. The sequence continues at coordinate 40,386 of JAPHSS010000035.1, forward strand.
ATGGAGGCAAGTACAGCATATGCAATAATGATAAACTTGGCTCATATTTTATTTCGTCTGATTTATATAATACAGTGCCACCCAGCCGTAGCCATGTCTACAAATAAAGCCAAAACTGGTTTTATAGAGTTATTAATTTTTTATGCAACATTTATAAATAAAATAAAAGTACAATTTTCTGCCAGGCCAGTTTTCTGGTAATTTCATTTTCGACTCTCGAATAACTGAATGCTTTAATAATAAAAAAACACCTGTATAATAAACTTACTATCACACAGGATATAAAAAAATGAATAATCAGGCTTCTATTGTTAGTAAAAACCATTTTGCTGTTTTATCTGTCTTTTTACTGATCCTTTCAGTTTTGATGATACCTACTAAAAGTCAGGCCATGCCAGCATTTGCCCGCACCTATAATATGAGTTGTACCGCCTGTCACTCTGCCTTCCCAAGGCTTAATGAATTCGGTGAGCAATTCACGAGCGATAACTTCCGTCTGCCCAACTGGAAAGATTCAACGCTAGACTCGGGTGACGATATGTTAGCTTTGCCTAGCACTATTCCACTGGGGATTCGTGCCCAGGCATTTGTGCAGTCTCGTGAAGCAGAAACTGTAGATATTAGTACTGGTGAAAGCATTTCAGCCGATACCGATTTTCAATCACCCTACTTAATCAAACTGTTATCGAGTGCACCTTTATCTGATCACATCAGTTACTATTTTTATGCCATTTTAGCCGAGAAAGGTGATAATGGCTCAGTGATTGTCGAAGACGCATGGTTTTCTCATGATGATGTCTTTGGCACTAATATCGGTATGATGCTGGGGCAGTTCCAGGTATCAGACCTGATGTTCCCGCGCGAAACCCGCCTAACTTTTCAGGATTTCATGGTCTATCGCATGGCGGGTTTAACCTATGATCGCGGTGTGGTTTTTGACTACGCAGCAGGCCCTGTTGACCTCTCATTTGGTCTTGTTAACGGTAATGGTATTAAACAAAATCACACCATAAATAGCCCCGGTTATCAACGCCCTGATCACCTGTTTGACAATAACGATAACAAAGCTGTATTTGGTCGGCTTGGTGGTGAAGTAGCCGGTGTTAACGTGGGTTTATTTGGTTACTCCGCCACCCAGAAAAACGCCATCGGGGTTGCCGGTATGGATAGCGGTAATCGCGACACGGATAAAATTTCTTACGGCATCGACCTGTCCGGCAAGGCAGGTAATAATACCTACTGGTTTGCACAGTTTCTGCAAAATGACTGGGATGATTTTATAAATACCAACACCGAATACAGCTGGTTTGGCAGTTTTGTCGGTATAGATTACATCCACAGTGATCGCTGGGCTTACTCATTTCTGTACAACTACGCCGATGCTAACGATCTGAAAAATACAGATACTGTTTACGAAGGCATCGACATTAATTCAGTAACACTTTCCGCTTCCTACTACTTTATGCGTAATGTAAAAGGTGTCATAGAACTAAACTACGACCTGTTAGATACGGTTGATCAAACCGGAACTTACTGGACGGGGCACCTTACCGGTGAGAATTATGCACTGATTGGATTTGATGCCGGTTTTTAAAATCTGCTAAGGGGGCGCGACTTTCTGCTGTTTATATATACACCAGCAGAAAGTCTGACCCGGCAGTAACCACCACTCAAAATATAAAAAGAAAACTTTAATAAATTTTCTGATATTAACTATAAAATAAAATTAGTGACTGTCTTGCCGTTAATGTATTTAGCAAATAATTTAAGATGACTATTTCAGTATTGAACTGATTTCTATTATTAATATCTCGCTAAAATTATCAAAAAAGATGACGCAAAAAAATATCAAAGAGATTATTTAACAAGCACTTTATTTTTGCTCATTATTAAATCCCTGCGTCACCTTTAATTTTATAACTATAGTGTTGTGCAACTAAGTTATTAATTATGTATTCACTTAACAGTGAATTTTTTCCAGCCCTGATGTTCAAAGTAATCCGGATATAACTGCAGGGCCTTAACTAATTGCGGCATGCCCTGCACCGACAAAGGTTCTTTAGCTACTTTATCTGCGCCTGTTAACAGATCACCGATCAATACATGAAGCGTGGCATCTGCGCCGGGTTCCAGCTTGCAGTTAGCGACCAGAAAGTTCACCTGATCATTAATATGACTGGCCAGTTGCTGGGCATCAGTTTTAGTTAGTTTGTCATGATGATAGGCAGTTACGTTTTTCATTACCGCATCATTGATACTTAACATTCCCTGACGCAAGGGCGCATCTGTTTTCCATTTTTGGCCATGATCCAGGCTTAAACCTGAGACACCATGTTCGGCATGTGCGTCATGTCCATGACTGTGCTGATGATCAGACATATCTGTCTCGGCCTGTAATGATCCAGCGTTAGCCAAAAATATAAAACCGCTAAACAGCACGAGGCATAATTTGTGAATCGATTTATTCATGGTATTGCTCCTGTTATATTTACAATTCATTAAAATAATATTTATTCAATTGCCCGATGTGTAACATCTAGAACCTCCCGCAACTCTGCCGCAAACAGTTAAAGTTAATCTGCTTCATGTATAAAAATGGCTGTTTTATTAAAACGTAAAAAATACCACTTTGCAAAAACAGCAATCACAATCCATACAACAGAGCGTAACGACATGGCAATAACGGTACGCATTTCATATTCACCGCCATTAACGATGTGCAGGCCAAAAGCAGCAAAAACAATCAGTGTCGACATCGCCAGTAAAAAGGATAATTGGGCCGACCAGGGTCGCATTTTCCACAGGCCAATGGCGGCGATAATATAAACAAAACCGGCAGAAAAGTTAAACCACAATACGAAAGGTACGTAGTGACCGGCTGCCAGTCTGGCTTCGCCATCAATAAACAATACTTCACCACCAGATTTAATGGTTAATAACCCAAACGCAGCTGCCAGTAATGAGAAAATCCAGATACCGATATTACGCTGTGATGTATTTGACGTAGCCATGTATAACTCCTCGTGTCATTAACTTTAAAAATAAAACAGTCATGTTGATGCAAAACTCATATTAAAAGGGTAAGCCAAAAAGTAATACCACCAGCGATATTACGGCAAACGCAGCATGAACAAATATAATCGGCCAGGGTAATATGCCTTTCCTTCTGATAATAAAATACAGTAATACTCCAGCCATAGCGGTAAACACAAATAACCCAAGCGCGGGTTCTACTGACAGCTTAAATTCTCTACCCATTAATATCATTAGCAGCAAAAGCAGAATGCCCACAACCCCTAAACTTCCGTGTAACAGGCCCGTATCAATTGATGTATTTGTATCAGTAAAACGTACAAACGCAGTAAACACGCCACCAATAATGGCGCCGGCGAATAACATCAATACCAGTATAAGCGGCCAGTTTTCTGTCAATAACATGTTTTCATATCTTCAAAAACAGATCACACCAGTGTTAATTGTATTCCTCTTGCTTGAACGGTAAAACAGGGTATATTCGAACACAATGTTCCATATATGGAACGATAATGGATTTAAGATGGACTTAAATGATTGGTTAATATTCGCTCAGATCGTTGAAGCAGGTGGACTAAGCGCTGCCAGCCGCCTGCTGGACGTTCCAAAATCAACGTTGAGTCGTCGACTGACAAAACTCGAAGACGATTTCGGTTCACGCCTTGTAATCCGCCGTGGACGCACCTTTGAATTAACCGAGTCTGGACATTTATTTTATCAGGAGGCTCGCCGCCTGACTGAGCACGTGGCTAATTCCACCGAACGTTTATCGGAGGGTACGCAGCAGGAAGGTGGCACACTGCGAATGACTGCACCAAAAGCCCCCGGGGGCTATTTTCTGGGTATCTGGCTGGCGGAATTTATTCAGCAATATCCACATATCCATATCGAGCTAGATCTGACTGATCGCACAGTCAATTTGTATGAACAGGGTTATGACCTCGCGCTTCGTGTTGGGCCAATGATTGACTCTTCTCTTATCGCTCGCAAACTCGGAGAAAGTGAGCGTATTTTAGTGGCATCACCAGACTATCTAAAACTCTACGGTTATCCAGAATCACCTGAGGAGTTAAGCAGGCATAAATGTATTAGTTTCGGTGAGCATCGAAGTGGACAAAGCTCATGGGTGCTTTCTAATAACAGGCAGTCACAGCGTTTCAACTTTCACTCCGCATTACGCTGTGATGATATGGCGACCAATAAACGACTGGTGCAATCAGGTGCCGGTATTACGATGATTCCTTTTTTTGTCTGTAAAGCATCTCTGGCATCAGGAAGTTTGCAACACATACTCACTCAATGGCTTGGCCCTACTCCCGAATTTTATCTGGTTTACACTGAAAGAGAACTTATGCCAAATCGTTTACGTTTGTTAATCGAGTTTCTTACAGAGCGCTCGCAGACTGAAAAATGGCGACTCTCGATGATGAGCGCTAAAGAAAAGTAGATTTTGTAGAAATTATATTTTTAAATTTCACTGCACAATTATAAGCGTTAACGACAGCTTAGCAGATATAAAAATGATAAAACTTTCTAAAACCTGAATTACCATCGTTATTATTACAGTTAACTAAACCCAGGGATATTGTTTTAACGCTAGAAAAGATTTAACTGTTCGTGTAAAAAACTAAGCTGAAAAAAAAAGAACTTCTGCAATAAAAAATATAAATAATATTCGTGGTAATTATATCTATATTTGTATAACAGGAATTTTTCCAACTGTTTTTGCCGATCTTTTTCCTACAGTTTTTTTTAATCTATTTAATTATATGAAAATATGAAAACAGAGATAGTGCAGTTTTCTGAGACGTAAACAAAAATATATAAATCAGCTGTGCACTATATTCCATTGCAGTAATTGTTTGAGTTGCTCCGGTTTCTGATTTAGATCGGCGATTGTATATTGATCAAGCACATCCAGAAAAGCCTGGGTGGCTAAATTCAATATAGACTTTAACTTACATCCGGACTGGATTGGGCAAGGCGAAGGCATCTGACAATTAACAATATCAAGGTTTGCTTCCATCTGTCGCACTACACTGCCAATGACGATTTGACTGGCGGGTTTAGCAATTCGAATACCACCGTTTTTGCCTCGTGTTGTATGAATATATTTCAATACACCGAGTTTATGTACAACCTTAACCAGATGATTGCGTGGTATCGAAAAGTGTTCTGCAATATCTGTAATGGTGATGCGCTGCTCATCATCCTGCAACGACAGAAAGATGAGCACGCGCAAACTATAGTCAGTATAGTGAGTCAATTGCATATAGAACTACAACCTGAATTACATATTGGGTTGTATCCTATTATACATCATTGGCACTGACAAATGGGTCGGAGTAGATATTAGTCATGCTAGCCCCCGCAATAAATAAATTTCTCTTCATCGTATTCACTATGGGTGCATCACCACAAAGATAAAAACGCCAGTCAGCCGGTTCAGCTGCAACTTCACTGATTTGTTGCATGAGCGGATTTTTACTGATGGGGGGCGTTATGTTTTCAGCTTGCAGAACATTAGCGTGATAATGAAACTGTGGGTGCTCCTGTGCCATATTCATCAGGGTATCGTGCAAGTACAGATCATCGATTTGACGTGCCCCATGAAGAAGGTGAATATCACCCTCATGACCTTGGCGCAGCGCATCGCGAGCAATACCTATTAGTGGCGCCAGGCCGGTTCCTGTTCCGGCAAGCAGCATGTTCTGTTCGGGTGAACCTGGAAGATAAAAACAGTTCCCAGTCGCTGCCTGAATATCCACTGTGTCGCCAACTTTAATCTCATCGTGCAACCAGTTACTGATAACGCCATCCGGAATACGTCGAATGTGTAAAGCAATCGAATCATCCAGCTCAACTACGCTAGCCAACGAGTAATTACGCCCAAGCACACTATCCTTCCACAGCGTAATATACTGGCCAGCCCGATAGTCGAAAGCCTCGCTGGGTTTAAGGCGTAAATGTAAAACACCCTCGGCAAATAGTTCATGCTCAATTACAGTAGCCGGACTTCGCAGCATATTAACATCCACTGTACGCACATGCAGTGGCTCCTGCGGCATACAACTACAGGCCAGAAAATAACCCTGTGCCTTAAGGGTATCCTTCAGACCTTCCTGAGCTTTCGCCGGAACATTACCTTCCAGTGCCTGCATCATACAGGTCTGACAAACACCGGCACGGCAACTATTAGGGATCTGATGACCTTGCTCGAGCAGAGCAGACAGTACCGTCTGCTGCTCCTCAAGGTCGATATGTTTATCATTGAATATTATGTGTGTCATATCATCTTACCGATTTAAAATGTCGTCACGTACACTATTGGCAATGTCCGCAACCGATTGAATATCTTCAGTAGCTACTTCGAGCTCCTGCAACGTATTGCCAAGTAACTCAATAACCGCATCCACGTGACTGTCATTAAGACCCCGGGCAACCAGGTGTTTATGTCCGTCTCGCATGTCTTTGCTGGTGTAATTATTAGGTCCACCGAAAGCCATGGTCAAAAAACCTTTCTGTTTATTAACCTGTTGCTCCATATCGACACCGTCAAAGAACCCATTGATGCGATCGTCAGACAGTACCTTGCGATAAAAAATTTCCACCGCAGTATCCACAGCAACCTGCCCGCCAATCCGATCAAATAAACTACTCATGCTTTTTTCTCCTAAAGATGTATACTATATGTATTAAATGAAGCGCTAATATACCAAAGATGTATATTTAATACACCTTTTAATTTGAATTAATTCAGGAGAGCAAATGATGGGGTTGTAGTAAGCACATTAACAAACAATGTAATTAGATATGTGTACGACGTTTTCTGGCAATTTACTCTGCGACAATGATCCAGCGGAAAAGCGGCTAACGAACATGTGGGTATTGTGTGAAATGTCGGGTGAAATGTCGGGTGACATGCCAGGTATATTTATGCTTAAACTAATCAGTTATCAATTTACCGGTGACAGTGATGCAGCACTAATCAGGCTTTCAATGGATGCTGCTGATGTTTTGCTGTTCGCAACTACACATGGAAAAATATTCCAGCCTTTGCGTTGGGGACACGAATATCTTGTGGAGTGAGAGCGCTATACATTTTCCAGGAGAAACAGTTATATACCGACAGGAGTACATCATCCATACTAATTATATTAAACCAGTGTCAATATTGGCTAGTAGGACTCTTAACTATTGCATACTCTGAAAATGCGGATCAGTTGCCAGGCGCTTATCTATTTCATGTTCAGCTTCATACCAGTCCTGTTTCTGCTTGTCACCTTGAAAACAGCGATGTTCCGCACGATAGTAGGCTGCATCTGAGATCATTTGCAGTCGCTCTTCTGCTGTGATGTGTTTCACCACAAACCGACTTAAAATCACCTTGCCCATATTGGATTGATCAGCACTTTGCAGAGTTTTTGCAACTTTCATCTTGTTTTCTCCTGACTAAATAATATTAAATAAATTTTATATTCGAAGTTTCTCTCTACACAAATTCAGGTTTCATAATTGAACCTTAGTTAATATGATGCTCCGTCACTCTGAAAAACTCATAGAGCCTCGTTCAAACCAGTAAACATTACTCCGATACGTAAAACACGCTTCAATAACCCGGTGTTAGTATTATTTATTTCTTAGCTAGATTCAGATTCCATAAGCGGGTTATATTTACCATAACGCGCAGCACCGTTAAACCTGGCACGCTGAAACAAAGCTGATTGTGTGCTGGCAGCATTGCCCATATCCCCTCTCCATGCCTGTAATGCAGGTTCCTGTAAAGCGCGGCCATAGGAAAAAGTTAATTCCCAGGGTTGTGGGCTCAGCTGGTTCATTGCATTAAGATTTTCTGTAGCTTCTTCAGGAGACAGACCGCCGGAAAGGAAATTAATACTGGGCACAGCTGCCGGTACGGTACGCCGCAATACTTTAACAGTTTGTATTGCGACTTCTTCTGCACTGGATTTTTGTGAATGCTGTTTACCCGGCACCATCATGTTGGGTTTCAACAATATATGTTCCAGTACCACATGATGCCTGTGCAGCGCATGAAACACTTCATGAAAAACCGCTTCGCTAACTTCTGCGCAGCGTTGCAGGCTGTGGTCACCATCAATCAACACTTCGGGTTCAACTATGGGAACAATACCCTGTGCCTGACAAATCGCCGCATAACTGGCCAGCACTTCCGCATTGGCCTCAATAGCAAGCTGGCTCGGCGTGGTTTTAGTGATGTGATAAACATTGCGCCATTTTGCAAAACGCGCCCCCTGTTCTTTGTATCCTGTTAAACGCTGTTCCAGCCCATCCAGGCCCCGGGTGATTTCATCACCTGGTGCGCCGCTCAGTGCAAGTTTGCCTTTATCAACTTTTATACCCGGAACAATACCTTGCTGTGCACACAGTTCTGGCAGCATGATGCCGTCATCGCTACGCTGCCCCAGAGTCTCCTCAAACAATATAACACCGCTAATGTATTCACCGAGCCCTGGCGTTGACAGAATCATACTTCGGTAAGCACGTCGATTTTCCTCGGTCGATTCAACATCTATGGCCTGAAAACGTTTGGCAATGGTCGGGCTACTCTCATCTGCAGCTAGTATACCTTTACCCTTTTGCACCAGGGCAGTGATGGTGTCTTGAAGTTCGTCATGGATACTCATAATGCGGCTCACTATAAAATTTATATTTCTAATTCGTGTCACTTATACCCTGTATACAAAAAAATGTAACTAGTAATAATACGTACTCTTATACTGAACAGGTTTACAGGGCAAGACAGCGCATAAGAGATGTGCAATATCCTTGTGTAACTCGGTAAATAAAAATAACATGACACACGATGAATGATATGGACACTTAAATACGCAGATGTAATATTAGCTCATGTATGGACATAGGACTTGTTTTCAGTTGCATAATTATACAATCCCACACGGCTCGTTAATTAGCCAGAACCAAATATTTACCCAGGCACCTTATGTGAGAAATGGAGAACTCCAGTCATCAATTTACTGAAATACTGACGGTATAAGCTAGCATATTGAGTTTCAAACAAACTGGGGAGATACTCATGAAACGAGATAAAAACCTTAGAGACCTATCGTCAGATCACCATCACGCCCTCAGGTTAACGCGCAAAATCAATCACGCTATTCGCGACAATGATAATATTTCTGTATTAATTAAACAGGTTAGAGAGATCTTCGATAACGAGCTTTCCGTACACTTTGACCTTGAAGAGAAATCTATACTTCCCGAACTGGAGAAGATCGGTGAGCATAAGCTGGTAAAAAGAACACTGGACGATCACCTCAAACTACGCCAGTTGGTCGATAAACTGGAGGAACCCGGAAACCTTCTTATGTTTTCTAAAATTTTAAAGGAGCATGTTAAATTCGAGGAACAGGAATTATTCGAAGCCTGCCAGAACAAACTTGAGCCTGAGGTAATGGAGAGTATCGGTCGGATATGTAATCGCTAAACAATTTATAACTGCTTCTTTACTAAGCAATTGAAAATAACTCAGCCCTGTCGTTTAAAGCGCACACCTCTAAACCACCATTTGCCTCAACTGACAAATATCATTAATGGTAATGGCATTACCTTCGACCTGTATCAGTTCCTGAGCCTTAAGTGTGCCCAGCTGACGAGACAAGGTTTCCGGCTGAATCGAAAGCCATGATGCAATAACACATTTCGGGGCTTCTAAATATATTGTGTATGAGTGCTTGTCCTGGTGACTGCCAGGTATTTGTTTTAATAAAAAATTGACCAGGCGATTTCCAGCGTTTTGCATGGTTAAATAATCAACCTGCTCTATATAATGCTGTATATCCATACTCATGGTAGACATCAACTTGAAACAGGTGTCTATAGATGTACCAAGAACTTTGATAAATGATTCTGAGTCAAATGTCAGCAAGTCTGTATTAGCCAATGCTTCCGCTGAAAAAGGGTATACCGGCTGATCCACAAAAAGAAGACTTTCCGCAATAATCTGCCTGGGCTGTATGATATCAACCACACGTTCATTACCGTCAAAAGTCACACTAAACTGTTTTATCAGCCCGGATCTAACGAAAAAAAATCTATTCGCCGTCTGACCCTGGGTGAACAATCTGCTGCCTTTGGGTAGAAGAGAGACTCGGGTAGACTTGCGCACACGTCTTAGTTGCAAGTCGGTTAAACCAGATAACAGAGGAATTTTACTTAATTCTGATAATGAAATAGAACCGGTGCTAATAAGCATAATCAGCAGCTTTACATTCTGTCTGAAAAAAAACCATTATTTACCCATTTACAGTTTATACCCGATGTTATTTCAGGTCGTCTGCATTATTTAATAAGCACGGTCTCGTCGAACCATATTCCTATATGCGCAACTCAAGGGCCGGTGCCAGATTTGTGACTGATTATAATAACCAGACGGGGCACGCATATCCAGACTATGTCGCCAGCAACCCGCGAATCATATAAATAAATTATCAAACTGGCAATCGATATTTGTAAATAGCCACATTAAACCGAAAAGCTATCAGTGTGTTCTGCTTTTGACACAGGTACATGCAATAGCCGAGTTTAAAGAATTAAAACTTGTCGTAGGACATTCTCAAAACCTTAACGTATAAATCATTATATATATTAGATAACCGATTTTTATTGGACATTATTATCGAAACAATCGATATTAAGCTCATGGATATGAATCAGGTAAGAACATTTCTCGCTGTTGTGGCTAATGGCAGCTTTCTCGAAGCCGCCAGCCGCCTGCACGTCACTCAGTCAACCGTAAGCGGCCGTATTCAGGGGCTTGAAACCTTTCTGGGTGCCACTCTATTTGTGCGTAATCGTTCCGGAGCGAAATTAACGCCTGCAGGTAAACGTTTTGTGCATCACGCAAAATCCATCGTGCTGACACTTGATCAGGCACTTCATGATGTGGGTTTACCCAGCCGCTACCGTGCCAGTATAACGATCGGCGCACGGATTGCCTTATGGGAGGTATTTCTACCGCAATGGGTTGGTGAGATGCGACTCTCCTCACCTGATATTTCCATCCGTAGTGAAATCGGCTTTGAAGAAGATCTGATGCGCCGTGTTATTGAGGGCAATATCGACGTGGCACTCATGTACACACCCCAACACAGCCCGGGCATCAAGGTCGAGCGCATTTTCGACGAAACCCTGGTGTTATTGACCACCGACCCCACGAAACCCTGGCCTAATGAAGATTATATTTACGTGGACTGGGGACCATCATTCTATGCCCAGCATAGTAGTAACTATCCCGACCTGGAACGTCCGGCCCAGGTAGTCAATATCGGCTGGCTGGGTGTGCAGATCATACTCAGCAATGGCGGCTCGTGTTTTGTTCCAGTACGTATGGCTGAGCCACTAATCCGCGCGGGTAAGTTATTTCTTATGCCCGACAGTCCACAGTTTAAATTACCCGCGTATATGGTTTATCCCCACAATAGCGAGTCAGTTGTGCTCGAACAGGTAGTCAAACATCTGCGTCAAAAAGCCAAACTGGAGCAACAAAAAACGTTACAGGTAGATGGCCTGTTTGAGTGAGCGCAAACGCCCCCCTTTTCAAACCAGCAGTTAATGAACCGACAGAATAACAACTATTCTGTCGGTTTTAATATCTGTTTTTCCGATATCAAATACAGGATTATACCATTTGACCGATACAATAGCTGAGTTTATAGTCTAGTCATAAACAAGTACTAATCTGGAGACGACACTATGAGCACCAATACGCAGGCGACATACGGCAATGAAGGTTATTTAGTCGACCCACTCGACTGGGATGAATCCGTAGCCGCTACCCTGGCCTCGGATGAAGGCATTCAACTCGGTGCCGATTATTGGCTCGTGCTTAACTTTATGCGTGAATACTGGCTGGAACACCGGGTAGCTCCAGATGTACGACATGTAGTTGATTTTCTGGCAAAAGAAAAAGAGCTGGATAAAAAAGCCGCCAAAAAACACCTGTTCAGCCTGTTCCCATACGGTTATGTTAAACAGGCATGCAAAATCGCCGGCATGCAACGCCCTCGCGCCTGGAGTACGGGTTAACCCCTGAAAGAAGACAAATTTCAAGGGGTCTTTTTCAAGGGGTCAGACTCCTTGAAGCACAGCTTGCTTAAATTTAACTGCTTATCTAGAATATAAATCATCTTAAGTTAATTATCTATATCATTGAATTTATTATAATTATGACTAGCTCAAGGGATCTGACTAATTGGAATATAGATTAATCTTCGAAAAAAACTTCTGACCTACGATCACCACCATGTCCTACGGACTTCACAGCGCGATCAAGTTGTTTTGCAATTTTCTCCTTAAATTTATCATCACCTAAAACCCAGGCTTTATTCGTGCTTTCTCGTATATCATCTAACTCCTGCGAACCCAGCTTCTTTCTAAATATCTTACTGTATGCCGAGCTACGGCCGGCTTTTGTCTTAGCCAGGTTTTTATATTCTCTTTGAGGTGTAAGCAATTCGTTTGTTTCACCTAATGCATTACATGCATAGCTAGACCAAGGGTAATCAGACAGTTGCTTAACCATATTTTTAGCTCGAATGGGGTTTTCTTCTATGTAACGCATACAGGTAAGTAGATACTGCTCTGTATTAATTAATGTTGCTTTATATCTACCTTCCCAAAGTGTTCCTGTTCGATTGTAGCTTTTATTAAAATATTGTACGTAATAACGCCCTATCATTTGCATCATTTTGCCGATGCCGTTTTCTGTATGTGGTGTGATTAATAAATGTACATGGTTAGTCATTAACACATAGGCATGTATTTCACATTGATGTTTCTCCGCTGCGTCTGATAATTTTTCCAGATAGTATTCATAATCACCTGCACTTTTGAATATTTTTTGTCGATTATTCCCTCTCTGAATAACATGCTGCGGGTGACCAACTAAAACGTAACGAGGTAAACGTGCCATAGTAATCGTCCTATACAATTTGAGTTAAATGTAAATTACCTGCTAACAACCTTATATTTCAACGAGTCTGACCCCTTGAAACATTTCAACGAGTCTGACCCCTTGAAACAACGAGTCTGACCCCTTGAAAGTTCAACAATGCTCAGTATGACCTTATTCATATACTTTTACTCTTTTCCAATAATTATTTACAAAATCCTAGACCGTATAATTCCTCAAAATTTGATTAGAGAGATCATCCTGAATAATAGGCAACAACTTTTCCCAATATTCAGTTAATCGTTTTTCATACGCTTGTTTAAAGTGTTCAGGCTTTATTTTTTTTACTGAATTATAATGACTTAAATATTGACCAGGGAAATTACCTGCTAAGTAGTCTCTTGCAGCATTTACTAATGTATCACCCTCATATTTACTTATTAACTCATCTAGATATTTTTCTTTTGATAAAGGTATCATTATTAATATGTCATTTTCCATCCTTGAGCGAGGCGTATCACACATAACTCTATTTTCACAACCTGATGCTCCCATATAGAGTGGATGTGAAACATTCACATAAGGACCATCACCTCGCCAACTGGTCCCACAATCCACCGACTCACCACTAGAAGCTACAAAAACATTTTTCTTAACCTCTGACTTACCACCATGCAAAGAAAAATATTTGCTCGACCAACTACACTCAACAACAAAATCATCTTCAGGCTGTTCAGTTTCAATCATCACCTGCAAACCTGAGCAGCCTGATAATAAAACACTGCAAAAGCAATATATAAAAGGGGTTAATATATTTCATTGATTTACCTTTTAAGCTCCCAGGTGTTTCCGTCACCCGTTATTCTATTATTATTAACAGTATAAATACTGTCCATTGCTATACCATACTCAAACACGATTGTTTTTGGTTTGGATATATACTTACCAGTTAGTTCATTGCCACGTTCATTAGTGTAAAAATAACCTTTCTCATATAACTCTATGACTTCTTCATTGTTTTTTATATTGAGATACGTTTTAATTTTCTTTGTACTCGCATCCCCTCTTTTCCAGCCTTTAACATCCAGATATCCACCTGTTCTAGATAATTCATTGTATCGATATTCATCAAACTCACCGTTTTTCTTATCTATTTCGCGCTGTAGGTCTGTGCTACGCATTTCCCAGAAATTAGCTTCACTCAGGTTCATCGGCGTATTGAAGAGACCATTGTTATAAATTCGTGTTAATGCTTTAGTATATTCCTGTGCTTTTTCTGGACTTTTCACTACATTAAAAGCATTTGACCCCATATAGGTGTGGGCTAAAATTTCAAGTGACTGAATATGGTTCTGTTTTGCAGCAAACTGTAACCAATAAATAGCTTTATCAGAATCTTTTTTAACATTACTTCTTCCATAGCCATAATTCACACCTAACTCATGAGCAATATCTGCATCATTTTTTGCAGCCTGCTCGAAATACGCCAGGCCTTTTTTATAGTTGTCTGGGTTATTGTTTCTTAAATGCATAACTGCCAGTTTTTTTAATGACTTAGGATCATTATTTTTAGAAGCCAAATTAGTGCTGGTGAGTTTATTATAATTTATAAGTGCCGTTTTTTTGTAATCTTCTATCCGGCGAATATCAGCTTCACCTACAATTAATGCTGTATCTGTATATGCTATTCTCTTTAAAATATTTTCTGCTTTAGTTAGATCGAGCGGAAAGCCGTTGACACCACCTGCATAGTTTTCAGCCGATTCAAGCATGCCGTATAGATGAAAACTGTCTGAAGCTTTTTCAAGATAATGTCGTGATTTTTCTATATCTACCTTTATTTTAAGCCCCGACTTCTTACCCGATAAAAACATGGATAAATCATACCGAGCACGACCGTCACCACTATCTGCTGCTTTGTATAACCACTGTAATGCTTCATTTTTAGCTGAACTGGTTATCTGTCGCATATAAGCCTGATAAAGTTTATATTGCATTGAGCCGTCACCATAACTGGCAAGCATTTTCATCCATTTAATAATTCCATTATCTGATTTATCGGCTAGCAAACTAAATTCATGTGATGCTTTTTTATTACCTTTATGATCAACAACTGCCAGCCATTTCAAGGCATCTTTTGAATTATTTATCTCATCTTGCCACTGTATTGACTGCGTACAACTCCACTTTTCATTAATATAAACACACCCGGGTAACATCACGCTGAAATAGCGCCCCTTATTGGTGAATGCTATTTCAATATCGGTGACCTGCAACCTGTTCCTACCCACCATAATTTGATATGAATTTGCAACGTAACTTATTTCAGAGAAGTTCACACCGCTTTTGCTGGCTTCATTAACTAACACCTGCCAGTCAGTAGTTAACTCTGGCAGGTGTTTAATTCCAAGTAATGCTTGCACACTTTTATCTACTTCAAGCGTTTCTATAAACTTTTGCTTATCATTTGAAGTCAAACTTTTCGCAACTGCTACTGCGATTTCATCTGGTGTATTCTGTTTAGTTAATTTCTGTTCCTGACTCTTAGCTGCTTTAACAAAACTTGCACCTTGTTCATTAATGCTAATTTCAAGACCGGCATTTAATAACTTTTCTTTTAACCATGGGTTAGCAAACTGCCAATGTTGTGCCAATGGATCAGCATCATTCACCGCTATTAGATAATCAATGGTTTCATTAGTTTCTTTATTTGTATTTGGCATCACCTCATCAACAACTTGTTTGCGCTGCTGTTGATCACCCCGCCTGAGATACAGATAGCGATGTACTTTTTGATCACTGATAGTGATGTTATTATTTTTTATAATTTCATTAAACTCAGTAAGTGAGGTTAACTCTATCAAGCCTTTCTGAAGATTTAATATTTCATACTTATAAGACACACTTGATTCCGGTGGGTTTTTAAGCAGGTCTATAACTCCATACTTCAACACTTTCAAACCCATCATTGCACCCAGATAATAAGCGTTATACCGTGTTTCCGGTTTTGTTTTGTCTGTTGTATATTGTTTTACCCATTTAAAAGCGACTTTATTGGGTTTTTTTATAAAATAGCGTAAAGCCGGTGCCTGTATAGAGGGGTCACGGTGTTCATTTTCTAATTGTTTGTTTACAAACGCTAATATTTCTTCTGTTTGTTCGAATTTTTCCAGTGCTCGAAATGCATATACATAAGGAAAAAATCGCGAAGTAGCTTTTTTTGACTGTTTCGTCTTTTCCATTATTTCAGTTACTTTTATAACAGTGCTTACGTCTGATTGATCTGCAACCTTATAAATTAAAAATAATACTGTGGATTTTAATTCATACTCAAGCTGATCGCTTGAAACAACCTTCATTAATGCCGGTATAATTGAATTACCTCTGGCTATGAGTCGCTGTACTGCTTCCTGTGATTTTCTTTTATCAAGCAGTGCGTCGATATCTTGCTTAATTGTTGTTGCATTTATGTTTAAATTAAAATTATTAGCTTTGTTTTTAGATTCGATATTTTCAACTGTTTCTAACGGCAACGGAATAAAACCATGTGCATATAGATCACTTGCCAATAACAGCCATATCAAACAAGTGTAAAAAATTACTTTTATAAGCTTCAACATATTCATCAAACATTCCCTTTACTATTTTTAATATTATACTGGGGCCAACATTCATGTTTTACCCTTTGATATCCTTTTAACTAAAAACACCAACAGCTATCAAAATTAATCCGACTGATCCCATAATGGCATGAAGTACGACTATGGGCATGGAGGGTGCCTTGCCCTTTTCATGTAAGGCGAATACCATCAAACCGCCTATGATGGCTAAAGTAAGAAAAAACGCGGCGGCGTTATTAAATTTGTTCGAAGTATCTGCTGCTATCTGCAGACAGAGTGCGATGAAACCGCATATGGCCAGTGCCGCATGTGTCAGCCCGAGGGCGGGTAATCGTTTGTGTTGACGGATGCCAATGATGACCAGATATAACCCGAGGCACACAGCAACCATAAGAAGCAGCATTGCTGCTAGTGAGTAATTCATAAATATTCTGTTCCTGCTGGCTTGAAAAAAATGAGCTTACTGTTCGTTTTCTTTTGTGTGTTTTTTCGCGAGTAACACGTAAAGTGATGGCACAACAAACAGAGTAAACAGGGTTCCGATTGCCATACCACCCACTAACACCAGACCTATGGAGTTACGTGCAGCAGCACCAGCACCGGTTACAAGCACCAATGGAAAATGCCCGGCGATGGTCGCGAAGCTTGTCATTAGTATCGGGCGTAAACGTATCATTGATGCCTGATGCACGGCCTCGAGCTTATCAACACCTTGCAGTTGCAACTTGTTGGCAAACTCAACAATAAGAATACCGTTTTTTGCGATAAGTCCAACCAGTGTCACCAGCCCGACCTGGGCGTAGATATTCATGGTGGTTGTCCAGCCATTCGTCCAGTACGGCATATTGGGATCTGGCATTTTTAACAGGGTAAACACTAACGCGCCAAACATGGCTAATGGAACCGAACCAGCCAGAATAACTAACGGATCGCGGAAGGCATTAAACTGAACCGCCAGTACAAGAAATATCATTAAAATCGCCAGTGAAAAAGCCGGTAGAAACTTATTACCCTCGGTACGCAACTGACGGGATTCACCGGTATAGTCAAAGCTATAACCTGGTGGAAGAATTTCAGCCGCTTCTTTTTCCAGAAAACTCAAGGCTTCGTCTAATGTGCGCGTACTCACAGCGGATAACTTAACCGCGTTGAGTTGCTGGAATCGATTAAGCGAACGTGCCACTACCGAATGTTCTATATGAGCAATCGATGACAATGGGACCATCTGACCGTCAGGTCCGGCAGCGATATGAATTTCCCCGAGCTGCTCACTGTTTAACCTGTCCGCGCGTTTGATAAGGGGTATCACTTTATAACTACGTCCATCCATATTAAAGCGGTTAACAAAGTTGCCACTGGTGGCGACGGCAAGGTCAGCACCAACCTCTGACAGGTTGAGACCCAAATCAGCGACTTTATCCCGGTCAAAAACAATTGTGTCCTGTGGTTGATCCAGTTTCAGGTCGATGACCGGGGGAAACGCAAACAGCCCACTCGCCATGGCTTTCTGTTGCAAGGTATTGGCAAACTCAAGCAGTTTATCCGCATCTGCAGTTGATGTAATAACAAACTCAACCGGGAAATTACTGCCGCCGGGTAATGCGGGTGGCGTGGTTATAAACATCTGCAGGCCGGGTATTTGAGATACCTTCGCCTGCACTTCCGGCACCATCTCGGTAACCGTTCGGGTTCGTTCACCCCAGGGTTTTACCACCACACCGCTAAAACCATCGGCACCAATCGTTGCGCCGACTGAAGGGGGGAATAACAGCTGGAAGGTCAATGCGGCTTCGGGAACCTCAAGCATCACTTTTTCAGCGGCTTCGGCGTAAACCGCATTCTGGTCTACGGTGGCATTGGATGCTGTATTGATAATACCAAACAGGACACTTTGATCTTCCGTTGGCGCCAGTTCATTAGGAGAAAACATGAACATCGGAATCGTACTCAGACTGATCACCGCCCATACCAGATAAACTGCCGGTCTGGCATTAAGCGTTGTGCCCAAAAATCGCCCATACACTTGTTGAAGCTGGTCGAAACGCTGGTTTAACCAGCCACTCAAACCACGCTCTTCTTCCTTGGCACTGGGTAATAATCTCGCCGCCATGGCCGGGGATAATGTCAGCGCAACCACACCGGATATGGCAACAGCCCCGGCCAGTGAAAAAGCAAACTCGCGGAATAGTGAGCCGGTTAATCCGCCCTGTAATCCGATTGGAATATAAACCGCGACCAGCGTTAAGGTCATGGCAATAATAGGTGACACTAGCTCACGCGCGCCCAACATAGCCGCCTCACGTGGCGTGCGCCCTTCACGTAAATGACGCTCAACATTTTCGACCACGACAATGGCATCATCAACCACCAGTCCAACTGAAAGTACAATCGCTAACAGGGTCAACAGGTTCAGCGTAAAACCAAACATCTGCATCAGAAAAATGCCACCGATCAGTGAAACTGGAATCGCCATTACTGGCACCAGTACTGAACGCACCGAGCCAAGGAATAAAAAGATAACGATAATAACAATCAGCAACGTCTCAACGAGTGTGCCTGTAACCTCATCAATAGCATCACTAACATATTGTGAAGCGTCATAACCAATGCTGGCATCAAGACCCGCTGGCATTTCCTGTTTTAACTTCTCCAGTTCAGTACGCACCCCATCAATGACATCAATTATATTGGCATTGGGCTGAGGGAACACACCGATGAAGACCGCGGTATCCCCTGAGTATCGCACCATAGTGTCGTAGTCTTCCGCACCCAGTTCGACATCGGCTACATCTTCAAGCCTTATGATGCTGCCGTTACTTTTATAAACCACCAGCCGCCGGAAATCCTCAGCGTTATGCAAATCAGTGTTGGCTGCCAGATAGGTTTGTACTAATGCGCCTTTGGTACTACCAATAGCCGCAAGATAGTTGTTTGCCGCCAGCGCCTGACTGACCTGGGACGGTGTGACATGCAAAGCTGCCATTCGATCGGGTTTTAACCAGACACGCATGGCGAAAGTGCGCGCCCCAAAAATTTCTATGCGCTGAACACCGGCACCCGCGGACAGGGTTGGCTGCACGACACGTATCAGGTAATCGGTAATCTGCTCTGGTGAGAGAATATTCGACCAGAAACTGAGATAGGCAGCAGCAAACTCGGAGTCTGCAGACTGCACACTGATGGTTGGCAATTGTGCTTCGAGAGGTAAATCATTTCGAACCTGATCTACCTTAGACGAAATTTCCGCCAGTGCGCGGGTAGAGTCATGGTTAAGTTTCAGGCGTGCATTAATTATTGAAACACCCTGCAAACTTTTTGATTCAATATAGTCTATGCCTTCAGCTGCGGCGATGGCTCGCTCAAGCGGCGTGGTAATAAAGCCACGCACCAGTTCGGCACTGGCACCGACATATACGGTTGATATCTGTACCGTTGCATTTTCACTTAACGGATATTGCCGAACACTTAACGAGTTCCAGGCACTTAAACCGGCGATAATAATTAACAGATTGATTACCAGAGCCAGCACCGGGCGCTGGATAAATAAATCCGTAAAACTGGTTTTAACTGGTGACATCAGGAGTCCTTCGGATTGGGCTCAAGACTGGCTTCAGGAGCCAGCTTATTATCAATAACTACCGACGATCCAGAGCGCAATTTAAACACCCCGCTGGTAACGACAGTTTCGCCATTTTTCAAACCATCCGTAACATCAACATAGTCACCACGTTTCTGCCCCAGAATAACGAATTGCTGACGCAAAACTTTTTGAGTTTCGCCGCTTTCTTCGTCTTTTTTCTCATCTATAACAAACACCGAGTTGCCAAACGGCGCATAGAGTACAGACGTTGCAGGAATCGGTAATACTTTTTTCGTCTCTGGCAATATCAACTCAACATTAACGAACATGCCAGTGCGAAGTTTCTCATCCGGGTTTTCGACCACAGAACGGACCTTTACATTACGAGTCAGCGGATCAACTTCCAGGTTAACCGCTGTAATCACGCCATTAAAAATATCATCAGGTGTGGAATCTGATTTCACCCGCACTTTCATGTTGCGTTTTATCTGCAACATTTTTTGCTGCGGAACAGAAAAGTCAACGTATACCCGATTTAACATCTGTAATGCGGCAATCGGATCACCGATAGAAAGAATCTGTCCCTGGTTGACCTGTCGAATACCCAGACGTCCGGCAAACGGTGCGCGAATCGTTTTCTTATCAAGTGAAGCTTTAATCACCTCAACCTGAGCTTCGGTTTCTTTGACATGGGTAGTCGCCCGATCAACCGCATCTTCAGAAACCAGATTTCTAGCAATCAGGCTACGCACTCGTTTCAGATCAGCTCTGGCCTGGGCGGCTGAAGCTGTGTTTGAAGCGAGTTGTGCATTTTCACTACTGCTATCCAGTAACACCAGAACCTGGCCTTCTTTAACTGTGTCATCCGAATCGAAGCTGATTTTAGTAACACGACCGGCCGCTTCGGCACTGACAAGCACCCCATGTACGGCGGATACCGAGGCCGTGGCAGGAATAAACTGCTCCCAGTATTGTTCACTGGCGCTAAATGAGGTAACGGTTTCAGGTGGAAAAGTCATCTTCGATGCTGCATCACCCATGGCAGCAAACTGCCCGAGTTTAACGAAAACAAGTACGCCAACCAGTAAACTAACCGCAATGCCTGCAATAAGTATTTTTTTCAACATAAAGAATTATCCAAAACGTAAAGAAGCCCCGATCAACGAAACATCAGTCATTAATATCTCAAAAACAACAGATCACTATCCTTGTTTATTATTTCCGTAAGTGGAATAACTGGAATTATGCATGGATCTGAAGCAAAGCCATTACAAGCTACTACTTTCAATAACACCCAATACCCGGGCACTGAATTGCTGATATGCCTGAGTCTATAGTCGGCACAATATCACACTCATTAGACACGGCAACCTAAAAATACTATAAATCGTATATCAGTAAAAAAATTAAACTACTTACCCGCCCTCACTAAACTTCCCAGTCCGGCAGCATCAAGAGATTTTTCAAATAACAAACGTATATCAGAAACATTTTCCAGAGTGAGTGCTTTATCAATGAGTTCCTTAGTCTGTTGCTGTGTAAAAGACCGAATCGTCCATTTCACTTTTAAGACACTACCGGAACTCATGCTCAAACTATCAATTCCCATACCCACAAGCGCTAATGCCGAAACGGGATCACCAGCCATTTCACCACACACACTAACCGGTTTATTGTGTTTATGAGCAACTTTCACTACCTGTTGAATAGACATTAATACCGACGGGTGCATAGAGTTATAAAGTCCTGCAACCTGTTTGTTGTTTCTATCTACCGCCAGTAAATACTGGGTTAAATCATTACTGCCCACTGAAAAGAAATCGACACGTTTAGCTAAAGCGTCCATTTGATAAACAGCTGATGGCACTTCGATCATTAATCCAATTAATGGATAGGCTGTATCAATGCCTTCATCATTTAAATCCTTATGGGCTTTATTAATTAACTCCAACGCCATATCGACTTCACTAATATCACTTATCATTGGCAACATAAGGCGAAGATTATTTTCATAAATATTAGCTTTTAAAATAGCTCTAATTTGTGTGAGAAAAATTTCTGGATGATCTAACATGATACGAATACCGCGCCAGCCCAGAAATGGATTATCTTCAACGATAGGAAAATAAGGCAGCGCCTTATCACCACCTATATCCAGTGTACGGAATGTAACCGGACGAGGTGAAAAACTCTGTAAAACCTGTTTGTAAATTTCCGTTTGTTCATCTTCACCAGGAAAACCATCTCGTATAAGAAAAGGCACTTCTGTACGGTAAAGACCTACACCCTCTGCACCACATTTTAATGACGGTGAAATATCCTGTAATAATCCTGTATTCGCATATAAGGGAATATGAACACCATCAAGGGTCTCTGAAGGTTTATCTATTAATTCATTTAACTCGTCATCAAGTAACTTTTCTTCACTGATTAAACGGCGAAATTCATCGAGAATGACTACTGATGGTTTTACATAAATTTGCCCGTTATAACCGTCAACAACAATCTGCTGCCCTTTAATATGATTCACTGGTAAATTGTCTATACCCACTACGGATGCAATACCCAGTGCTCTCGATAAAATTGCCACATGAGATGAAGCAGAACCTTTGCTTGAAATAATGGCCACGAGGTTTTCGAGAGGCACTTCAGAAAATTGAGAAACGGTTATTTCTTCACCGACAAGCACGACGGGGCCCGAGACTTCATGGAGTGCTGTTGTTTGTAGCTGTAGATGCATCAGGATTCGTCGACCAAGATCTTTTATATCAATCGCACGTTCCCGAAAATATGCATCATCCATTTCATCGAATTGTTTTACATGTTCGCCAATAGTTTCTCGCAAGGCAGCCTGTGCCCACTGCCCGGCTTTAATTCTTTTAATGATCGAGTCTATTAAGGAATCACTTTTTAACATTAAGCTAAATACATCAAACAGCGCTAACTCTTCAGACGATATAACCCCTTGCATTTTTTTAGATAGCTCTTTGAATTCACTGTCGACATTTTCGACTGCCTCAGTGAATAAATTTATTTGATCATCCACCTCATCAGCAGAAATAATATTGTCAGGCACAGCCTCCAGACTGGCAGGTGGGTAGACCACCACTGCCTCACCTATAGCGATACCCGGTGAACCACTTAAACCTTTCATGTTAAATGAATGGCCTTCATCATCTTCAAGAAAATGAGTTAACTCACCTCTTATTTCTGCATGAGAGATAGCACCCGCCAATTGTGCTGCCAGTGTTATCAGAAAAGTTTCATCATTAGCAGAAAATCGACGCTGCCTGGTTTGCCGAACCACCAGCACTCCCAGAACATTACGATGTTGAATTATGGGTACACCTAAAAAGCCATGAAAGGAGATCTCGTCAGTTTCTGTAACAAAACAATAATTGGGGTGAGCGTGTGCGTCCTTTATATTAACGGACTCTGCCTGTTTAAACACCAAACCAACCAGTCCCTGGTCCAGATTAAAGCGTATTTTACCTATTGCCTTAGGGTTTAGACCATCCGTTGCCATCAATACCAGTTTTTTAGTTTTGTCATCAAGAAAATAAACCGAAACGGCATCAACCTGCATCACATCTCTGGTGCGCTGCACAATAATATTAAGCGCCTGTTCAAAATCAGGCGCATTATTAACGTCCTGAATGATATGCCTCAGAGTATCGAATATTTTAATATTCATGTATGCCTTTATTTCATTTATACAATGTAAACCAATATACTTTGTTTAGTATAAAGCATAAAAAAGCATCAGTGTTACTCAGTGGTTAGTTAAAGTATTGAAAAGTCAAAAGCAGAAGGTTAGAGAAACCGCAAATGAACGAAATATTTAGTGTGGGGTATTACGTGGCAAAGGCGCATCCCTATCGGTGATAGACCGCTACCCACTTTCAATGGACATGGAGCGCTCTGTCCCATTAACACAATCCACCAGAAGATGTTCGATGTAATAACCTCGACCAGTTAAACAGTCTGAAAAGCCAAAGGTAAAGAAACTGCAAATATTAAATTAATAACTCGTTCCCACGCAGGGGCATGGGAACGAGATAAAAAACAACGGCTCCAGCTTTAAATAGAAGAAAGGTTAAGTGCATGAAAGCACTAAATAATTCACGTGCTTT
This sequence comes from Gammaproteobacteria bacterium, assembly GCA_026195255.1. Taxonomy (GTDB): domain Bacteria; phylum Pseudomonadota; class Gammaproteobacteria; order SZUA-229; family SZUA-229; genus SZUA-229. Next base: position 64,704 of record JAPHSS010000035.1, read on the forward strand.
ATAAGCGGCAGGACCTGGAAAACCTACTATTGAGACGCCATAAATAGAGCGTTACCCGAGGCTACTGAGCCTACAACAACATAACAGGGTATATATTAATACTACTTACTGATCCTCCTGTGGTGCATTATCAGCCGGCACCTCAAAACTATCTATACACTCCTTTATATAAACAGCTTTTTCTTCGGCATTTTCGATAGCATAGGTATCAACCTGTTCTTTACAGTAGGTTCTATATTCATCCTCAGCAGCATCATTATCTGTAGCGTTTGCAGTATAGAGGTTTAATGATAGAGATAAGATCGCTATAAGTTGGATAAACTTCATTAAATTAACTCCAGTATTTATAATTCTATAATGAGGGTGAAAGCAGTGTATTTTTACGTTAAGAATTATTTTTAGTAAAGTTAATAAAACAGCATGTCACGATCATATTTTTCGATTAATATAAGTTCCTTTGACATTGTTAATGCTCATCACAAGTTCCAGCATAAACTCAAGAATTCAATATCAGGTGACAAATTAATGGATATGGGACTATTAAAAGCATTTATTGAAGTGCATCGTTCAAGACATTTCGGCCGAGCTGCTAAGAGTCTCTTCATTAGTCAATCAGCGATAAGTGCGAGAATTAAACAACTTGAAGATGAGCTTGGTACTCGCTTATTTACGCGAGACAGAAATAACATTGAACTGACCACTGCAGGCAAAAAGTTCCTTATCTATTCAGAAAATATATTAAATACATGGAATAAGGCCAAACAGGAAATAGCCATTCCCGACAATGTAGACCTTCTACTAAGTGTTGCTGCATTACCCAGTATCTGGGACATTTTTCTTGCAGACTGGTTAGGTTGGGTACATGCAAATAATACATCCATCGCCCTACAGGCTGATGTAATGAGAGCAGATTCTTTAACAAGAAACCTGCTTGATGGCACATTAGATTTAGGTTTTGTATTCGACCCACCTAAAACGCCACAATTACTTGTTAAAGAACTCATACCCGTTCCTTTAATAATGGTCTCAAATAAGCCCTCTATTAGCGCTGAAAAAGCAGTACAGAAAGACTATATTTTTGTAGACTGGGGAACCTCATTTGGAATATTGCATGCCAGCCAATACCCTGACATCCCTCCGCCTAAACTTAGAGCCGGCGTAGGTAGAATTGCGCTAGAATTTCTTGGTAAATTTGGCGGAGCCGCTTATTTACCTGAAGCGATGGTTAAAGAAAAACTGGGGCTAACTCTACATAAAGTTGAAGATGCCCCAGTCATTCATAAAGATGCTTATGCAATTTACTCACATACCAGTGTTAAGCAAGATGCTATAGAGCACTCTTTAAACTGGTTTAATAAACGCTAAAAATAATAGTTAAAACTATCGTCAGTTAATCGTTTAAGCTCTCTTTCCTCCATAATTTGTTCAAGTCGACGGCGAGCGTCCAGGTTAATTGTTGATATAACCTCATTAATTTCGATGACTTCAAAGTCATCATCGGTCATATAATTGTTACTTTCAAAAGCATCTTCTTTTATAACTTTTTTAGCCATAATTAAATTCTCTAAAAACACAGATAACAACAGTTGTGAATATCATCCAGGATGACGATCAGGTAAAGCTAATAATTTAGATCGTCACGATTAGTATTTTGAATCAGAGATAAGTAAGTGACCCTGCTTTCATGCTCAGCTAGAGCCGTTCACACTGCACTACACCTGTTTAAATCGTGATCGGCAATAGCATCACGTATCAGGACATTATATTCGCCATCGATAGAATCTAGTCTAAAACCTCTACGATATAATAATTGAGCCATTTTTTCTGAATTTAGAGAACAGCGAGCATAGATATTTTCGTGAACATAATAATTTAGCATATTATTAAGGAGCTGGCTTGCATAACCCTTATTTTGATGTTTTTTTAGAATCGACATGGCATAAAGTTCTATGCCATCACCGTTTAAACAATCTTCACTTAAAATCAATAATCCGATACGTTTGTTATTAAGCGTAAAGATCGAAGCAAATGCACGCCTCTTATCCAGCAATTCATTTCTGAGCACAACAGACTGTATTTCCTGTTTCATCAATGTAACTATTTTTTGATTTTCAGCGTCAAAAGAATAATGCCCCTTCCTCGCGCCATATAGAACGCAGCCATTGATAAAACCAAGATCTGTAATGTTTGCTTTACGCTCAACTAACATGATGAATTTAACAACTCAAAATAGATAAGTTATGCTAGTGAAATTTCACAATTACGTCTAATTATAAAAAGCGATCGTGACAACCTGAAATATAGATCAATAATTTATTAAAGCATGAGTATATCCAGGCTTTTATGCAGCATGATAAAACTCTATCAGTAGAGTTAACGCTTAGTCATTTATTGCCGGGTTCCCATGGTCCAGCCTTCTGGGCAATATCTAACAAATATTCGATTGTATTTTTTGTTCTAAAATATTAGTTAATATATTATTCATTTTCATTAACATTATCTATAAGCCTGATCTGGAACTCAAACCTGGGGACTTTTTTTAAATGCAGGCGTAGGCCGTAGATTCCTTCCTCATCGTTTTTAATCCATTCAGCTTGACTTTTTTGTTTTAGGGGTTGCTTTGATTTTTTCCCAATAACCTCGATATTATCAAAGTCCTGCGGATTTTTAACAGGCAGTATAATCTCAATAATAGTTGTATCAGTATCTGCATGACTTTCAACGTCGACTACTTTTGCGCCAAGCACATCACCTGTACTACCAACCTCGGCTTCAAGCCAGTCAGATTCCAGTATAAGTTTTGGCTCGCTAGCGATAACAAATGAGGAAGCTAACAATAAACTCAGAATAAACATTACGCCTGTTTTATTTTTCATAATTGACTCAATTATATTTTTCAATTTTTATAAGTCTGAACAATGTACGAGTAAAGACCTGCTTTTAATTTTAACCGCTATATCTGATTACCATGCCAACATTGGCTCTATCACTCAGATCACTCAGCATAATCACACTATACATTATTTACCTGATCATTAGTGCAGACTGTGAATAGCGGATTATGGCCGAATATAGTCATTTGATTCAAATTTTTTTCAATTGCCTGTATTATTAATAGACATAATCTCTAAAACGGTTTTAAATAAAATTATGATAAGCAGCATTAACAACCCATTTAACTACCTTAGTAGCCACCTCACAAGACTGGTAAAAGGCAGGCTCTGGTTAAAAGTTTTAATTGGTATGATTTTGGGCATTTCTGTAGGCATGTTAATTGGCCCCACGACAGGATGGTTTGAAGCTGATACCGCGACAACGATAGGAAACTGGCTAGCCTTGCCAGGCCAACTATTTCTTACCCTGATTCAAATGATTGTAATGCCATTAATCTTTGCTTCAGTGGTGCTCGGTTTAACCGCCAGTGAAAGCTTTGAGCAGCTACGCAAGATGGGCATAGGGGTTGTTGTTTATTTCATTATTACCACAACTATTGCAATTATTATTGGTATTAGTGTTGCTTCAACAATCAAACCCGGCAACTTTGTAGATGCCGACAGCCTGAAAATCACCGCGCAAGCCGGCGCTTCATCTGTAGCGCCTGTAGAAGCCGTTACACCGACTTTATCTGAACTACCAGACAAGCTGGTGACTATACTTCCCAGCAATCCATTGAGCTCTATGGTCGAAGGCCAGATGTTACAGGTTGTGCTTTTCGCGATGATCATAGGTGTCGCACTGGTAATGATGAATGCCGCTCAGGCAAGACCTTTACTGGAATTAATGGCATCTCTTCAGGAGGTGAGTATGACAGTGGTAGGCTGGGCAATGAGACTGGCCCCCCTTGCCGTATTTGGTCTAATGGCACAGTTAACCACCAAGATAGGTTTAAATGCAATTTTAGGTATGGGTGTATATGTTGGAACGGTGTTACTTGGACTACTAATACTGATGTCATTTTATCTAGTTCTTATATTTCCGCTTACAAGAGAGCAACCCTTTCACTTTCTACACAGTACCAAAGATGTATTGTTGTTGGCTTTTTCCACATCCAGTTCTGCAGCCGTCATGCCCCTTTCTATTAAAACGGCTGAAGAAAAACTAAATGTACACCCTTCAGTTTCTCAATTTGTTATCCCATTAGGGGCAACAATCAATATGAATGGCACGGCTTTATACCAGGGTGTCGCAACCATATTTTTAGCGCAGGTGTTTGGTGTAGACCTGAGCATGAGTGCTCTCATTTTAGTTATCGTTACTGCCGTTGGTGCATCAATTGGTTCACCAGGCACCCCTGGTGTTGGAATTATCATTCTTGCCATGGTGTTAGAAACAGCCGGTATACCAACAGCTGGCATTGTTCTGATTCTTGGCGTAGACCGTATTCTTGATATGAGTCGCACAGCTGTCAATGTAAGTGGCGATCTGGTTGCCGCTAAATTAATGGATCGCTGGATGATTAAATCTGAAATGCTTGAGTCTCACACGCCTGCACCAGTAATAGAAAAATAAGATTACAAAATGTATCTAAATAACGAAGCGTAAATACCGCTAATAAAAACTAAAATGGTTATTTTTTATTAGCGGGTGTAATTCGCAAGAAATTAATCTGATCGGATAATAACAGGTATTTAATCTATTAATAAACCACGTCTAATTATTTTAATTTTTTTCGTATCCCATGAAAAACATATCCTGATAAAAAACCAACAACTAATAACACCAGAATCAATATAATACGTGACATTTGAAATTTCCAGAAAAGAAAATTTATACTGACTATTTCTGAGTTTTGCAAAATAAATAATAGAATAAACGCCACACCTATCAGCCCTATTGTCAGATGATATTTCTCTAAAAATGTTTTTTTCATCATAATAAAATACACCTATAATAAATATTTAACACATGACTTAAACTATTTTGAGACTAACTTATAAAACTAAAACGATGCAGCACCGCTCGATTTTCATCAGGCACCCGCGAATCCTATATTTCCAGATTTACCAACATCAGGTTTAATATCTCTTGGCACAATACCGCGTAATAATCTACCAAGAATATCGGTACCTGTAATGACACGTTTTTCATCAGACCAGATAAGAATAATATCATTTTCAATAACATCATCCACTTCAGATTTCGGGTAAACCCTCAAACCGGATAACACCTTACCAAGTAAGGTATTAGCATTATCAACTATAATAGGTCGATGGCAATAAATATGTGGATTAATGGTTTCTACATCAAACAGAGCTGCACGCAGAAAAGCATTTGCATTTAATACCATACAGGGTTGATTTTTCTCATCAGTAATAATTACCCACTTCTTACCAGAGCTGTTCACCTCCTGCAAAAACGCATCCTCTGCACGTCCCGCAAACTCCGGGAACTCCGGAATACCATTTTTTGTTGGTAGACTTATTACACTCTCAGGATCTACATACTCACCTTCCTGTGTCACATTTATATCATCCAGGGCCAGAAAATTCATGGCGCCAATTCCTTCCAGCCTATCAATATCCGATTCTTCTGCTTCAATATGTTTGCGAATCAAAGTGCGTAAATCACGTTCTCCGAAATAACGAATACCTTCTTTACCTAACCACATATTCAGTATCATGGCACTTGGTCTGGCTACCGGATAAAGAAGAAACTGATAAAAGCGTAATATGGGCGCCAGCAACGCACCCATTCTCATGGCGTGTCGCGAGAAATAGGCCTGAGGAAAAATCTCCCCCAGAAACGTGATAAGAATGGTCGAGAATAAAAAAGCCGTCATTCCAGCCATCACTGAATTGGACAATAAGGTCAGTAAAACATTAATAGAAACATTTCCCCAGAGTATGGTAGTCAGTAGAAAATTGAAGTCTTTACGTAATGCCAGAATTTTCAGTGCATTAGCATTTCCAGTTGAGGCCTCTACTTCTAGACGTAAACGACTAATACCGAGTAATGCCAGATTAAGACCAGAGAACATTGCCGACTGAGTAATACAAAACAAGATGCCTATCCACACTAATGCATTTACAGACAATGTTTCCATTTATAGTTTCCCAATTATTTATTCGAATAACGTATACTTTAACGTCAACCATAAACTAATAGTAGAAAATTAACCGCATTATGGAACACTGGACTGAATACTCACGCTTTTTAATCGCCCTGTTCGTTATCCTCGACCCGTTTGCAGCCGTACCCATATTTTTAGTACTGACTAAAGGTTATAGTTCCTCTGAACGCAACAGAATCACCAATATTTCCGCGATCACGGTATTCATTGTGCTGGTTGTCTCCGCTCTAACCGGTGAAGCTTTATTAAAAACCATGGGCACAAGCCTGGCATCGTTTCGTGTTGGTGGGGGTATTGTGCTGCTCATGATGGCCTTGTCTATGTTGCGTGCGCAACCAGATGCGGTGAGGTCTACCCCTGAAGAAGAAGCCGAAGCAGAAGACAAACATGCCATAGCTGTGGTGCCATTAGCCATTCCCTTAATGGCCGGCCCTGGTTCTATCAGTAATGTAATTATTCAAATGCATCGCTCAGATACAGAGTTTCACGCTGCACTGGTTATTCTTTGCATAGCCCTGGTATGTCTGTCGATCTGGATAGTGTTTCGCATGGCTGGAAAAATTGGTAAACTTTTAGGGCAAACCGGACTCAATATTATAAATCGTTTATTTGGTTTGATTCTGGCTGCCATTGCTATAGAAATTATGGCAAACGGTCTTAAGCAACTCTTTCCAGCTCTTGGCGGTTAAGATTTATTCATAATTAAACGAAGATTTTAATCTGCTCAAAACTGACGTAAAAACACAATGTTTTTACGTTGTTTTACTGTCTAGAAAATATTTAGCTTAGAATAAAGCCAGCCGTGTTATTAGCTGCTTTTTTCTAATTCACTATTATCTTTTTCAGGTCTCTGCACTTCAGCGACCACATTCAATTCATTAAGCAGTGTCATCGCTTTAATCATTTGACGAGCCATTCTACGGACGCGACTATTCTGCTCCAGAATATCAATCATATTTTCCACAGGTATACGCAACTCTGCTCCTGCCAACAGCAAAACTTCTTTTACGTCATCATAAACATTTTGCACCTGTTGAAGCTGATTTTCACATTCTATAATAGAAAAATCTTTTTCATCCGGGTTGGCCATGGAAATTAAACTAACAACTTCAACACGATAATGAGAAATTTCTATTAATAATTTTTCATCATCCAGCCTGGGCAGTTCACTCTGAGCTTTAACAACATACATTGCCTGATCTGCACAGGCCAGAAGATGCTGCTCTGCCCTCAGTACCTTAGCCAGTTGCTCTGCAACATCACCACTGAGTAATCCTTTCTCGAGGTGTGTTATAAACTCCGCTACCGCTGAGGATAATTTTTTTACAACCATATAATCCGATTTAAAGCGTTTCCCGGGTTTAGAATCTGCACTTAACGCTTCCAGTGCCATACGCCTTGTTACACTTGCAATACGTGATAATTCAAGCGCCAGCGCATTCAGCGCCAACATAGGTGAAACCGCTACGGTTTTATCAAGATACCTGGCACGCCCTTCGGTTTCTTCCTGGGTAACAAAACGTGCTTCGAGAAAGCGCGCAAGCTTGCTGCTCATTGGCCACATTATGAGCACACCAAGTATATTAAATACCGTGTGAAACAAGGCGAGCGTGACAGCGGGAATTTCTTCAAGACCAAATAAATCACTCGTTGTTTTCACGATCAAAAACAGTATGGGTAAAGTTAATAAGGCGACCATCCCGGTTACAAAATTAAAAATCACATGCGCTGCTGCGACACGTTTAGCACTGGCAGTTGCGCCAATCACGGCAATAGCGGCGGTTGATGTGGTGCCAACATTTGCGCCTATAACCATAGCAGCCGCTGCATATAAACTCAGCATGCCCCCGGTTGCGGCGGTAAGGGTTATTGCAATGGCTGCACTTGATGACTGTGTAAGAACCGTCATAAGAAAACCAATACCGACAAACAGGAAGACACCTGCAATACCATCCACAGTAATTTTTTGTAGATCAATTGCCATTGCGATACCTTGAAAAATCTCTTTAAGTACATCAATGCCAATAAAGAAAAGCCCGAATCCCGCGAGCGCCAGTCCCAGTGGTTTACGCCGACTTTCTCCGCCGGTTAAGCTCAAGAGCATGCCTATGCCTATTAATGGCAAGGCAAATGTTTCCACTTTAATATTGAAGCCCATTATCGCCACCAGCCAGCCGGTCATGGTGGTGCCGATATTAGAACCATAAACAATACCAAGAGCCTGGTACATGCTCAGCAGACCCGCGTTAACAAAACCGATGGTCGCCACGGTAACAGCGGCGGATGATTGTACGATGGCTGTAATCCCTATGCCGGTAACAATGCCACGAGCGGGTGAACGGGTTGATTTTGCCAACATACCACGCAAGGCATGACCCGCTGCCGTCTTCAGGCCATCGGTGATCATGGTTACGGCGAGCATGAACAGCCCCAGACCACCTGCTAACATACCTATGGTCATTAGATTCAGTTGCATAAAGTTAAAGCATCCCCGAAAGTAAGGTGGCTATCCCCAGGAAGGCAAAAAAGCCCACCACGTCGGTCACCGTTGTCAGAATAATAGATGATGACTGGGCTGGATCCTGACCCAGTGATGAAAGAATAACCGGAATAATGGCACCTGAGAATGCAGCGCTAACCATGGCAATCACCATGGAAGAGCCAATCACCAGCGCCAGCCCGATAGACGAACTCCAGACCAGCACACCCAGCGCGGTCAGCACAGCGATAGAAACCCCGTTAATAAATGCCGCCCCTACCTCCTTCCAGACAACACGTAACCACTGGCTGGTGCCAATTTCCCTCAATGCCAGCCCACGCATGGTAACCGCCAGTGCCTGTGCACCGGTGTTGCCGGATTGCCCTGCCACCACTGGTAGCAGCACCGCCAGTGCGGTAAATTGTGCAATCGTGCTTTCAAACAGCCCGACCACCGAGGCTGCCAGAAAGGCAGTTAACAGATTGATTGATAACCAGGGCAGACGTTTACTCACCACAAAACGAATTGGTGACAGTGCTCGTTCGTCTCGACTTGCACCCACCATGGTCAGAATATCGATACTACTTTCTTCACGCACCGCTTCAACTAAAGCATCATAGTGAATAATACCAATAAGGCGGCCAGTAATATCCAGCACCGGAAGGTCAGTAATACGGTGACTTTCCAGCAGCTCCACCACCTCTTCCCTGGTCGCTGTGGCGATTACCATACTCGGCACAGGTTTCATTAAGTTAAGCAAGATATCTTCCGCTTCGGCAAGCGCCAAACGGTGCATTTCAACCATACCCTGTGGCCGACCTTCACTGTCTATTATATAAAGCTGTCGAGTGAAATGAGGTTTAAATTTACGTATCCTGTGTAACACTTCTCTTACTGTGAGGTTTTCATTCAATAACAGAAAACGTGGGTTCATCAATGAGCCCGCACTATTCTCCGGGTACTGTACCAGGGTACTTAACTCACGTTGTCGGTTACTGTCCACCAGCATTAACATTGGCTGGCGATTCTCATCAGATAATCTCGACAATACCCGGGCGGCATGTATCGGGTCACCTCTCTGTAATACCTGTCGGCTATTTTTTTCAGCCAGTCGTTGTAATACCAGGCCGGCGACATCCAGCAATAAACCATCCCATAATCTAATCATATCAATGGCAGGCAGTGTCTGTAACAGTTCAACAATATCATCCACGGGTAATTGATTAACCGCCTGTTGCGCAGGTTGAGGGTGACGCTGAAGAAAATCCTGATTCAGGGCGTGAACAGCGTACATTGCATTAGCGCTCATTTTTTATCACCTCTGTTTGCCCTGGCTATGCCCAGCACACTATCTAACAGTTGCGCCAGACTTAGCCAGTAAAGACCCGCCAGAGACAACATGTTTTCAAGTGGATCATTCATAACCATGCCATCAGATTCACCTAACGTTTCCTGCAGATAACTGTAATCTAGCGCACCGATCAAGGTGCCATCCCGTTCCACCATGGGTAATCTGCGATGCGTTTTCCAGCCGGGGTGTAACAACAACGAAGATGCGTTTACGTGCGCCGGGATCGACAGTGTTTTTCGCTTCATAATAGTCCGCAACAGGACATGGTGACTCGTGATAAAAAGCTTACCCAGTTCAACCACGCCAGTTAACTTGTGAGCATCGTTCACAATATATATGTCACAGGCAAGCGTATGTTCAACTTTTTCAAAACGTCGAATAGCATCGGCAACCGTTATATTTTCTGGCAACAGGTCAACCACCGGGTTCAAAAGCGCACCCGCTGATGTGGGTGAATAAGCCATGTACCGTCGCAACTGACTTCTAGGTTTATCTGATAAAACTGCCAGCAATTCAGCTTGTTTAGTGCTCGATAGTAAACGGTAAATTCGAGCAAGCGAAACGATGGGTAATACACTCACCAGTTTTGCCATCAGGGCATCTGAAAACATTAAAAAACAGGCAACTGCCTTCTCTGGCACCATGGCTGCCAGTACAGGCGAACATATTTGTAATGGCAAGGCATTAAATAGAGCCGCCACATGTTCATCGGGTACCTGCTCAAGAACACGTGCTGCTTCATTGGGGTATGATGTGAGAAATTCTCGGGATAGCGGATTATCGACTTTCACATCAACTGCCTTTCTCAATGATGATGGTGACCTGCTCATCAAATATTTTTGCCGGCATATCAACAGTGCCGCTCTCCGTTTCAATAATCACCCGTGACATCATGATATTCATCAAACGCCCTTCAATATCACCAACGCGCACCTTATCCCCTATCTGATAAATTTGCCGTAGCTGATTAGCGGCAATAATGTTACTCACATGCGTACGCGCTCCCAGACCAAATGCCAGTGCTATTCCACCTAACATAGCAGCAAGCACAATCCCCGCGATAATCGACAGAAACATAATGTCGATACCAATTTGATCAATACCCAGAATAATGGCGAATAAAAGGATGCTAATCTGTGCTGTTCGTGACAGTAAATCACCATGAGATAAACCCGCTGATTCTGCGGCTGAAGCCACCAGATCTCGAACCAGTGAGCTGACCACAAAACCCACCAGCATGATAAGTAGTCCGGCGACGGCCAATGGCAGGTAGGTGACCGTTTTCTTTAACCAGGTACCAAAAATACCCAGCCCGAGTATTTCAGTAGCCAGCGTGACAAAAACCAGCATTAACAACCAGAACACCAGCTGACCTACAATACGTGTTGGTGGATGATTGGGCTGCAAATACTCAATACCCCGTTTCAAAACCAGCCGTTGCCACAGAACGTCCAGTTTTCTGATTGTGCGCACGACCAGAAAACTTAATAATCGTGCCAACAACCAGCCGACCAGCAGCAACAATACTGCAGCTGCAATTCTGGGCATATACAAAATGGTTTCAGCTAACATGTTTTGAAACACTGCAGTTAAAGCTTCAAATGTAAAAACAGATTCATTCATGATTTTTTTCGCCTGAAAATAACAATCGTTGAATTACAGATTTGTCATAACTTATGACCTTAATAAAACAGCAGTATGGTTTTGCGAACATGTAGTATCTCTTGCATACCTGGGATCAGTATGATTTAAACTCGAAATTGTATATTGATTGATGACTCTTTAAATCATAGAGTATATTTTTTTATCCGGCATTTCACTAACAAAACAAAAGCCCTGAGTATATTAATGTAATTAATTATAATAATTACATTAATTAATGATATTTCACTTCACACAACTTTATAACACCATTAATATCACCTCATCAACAAAGTAATAACAGTTATCACTACCTCTTTCAAAATTCGTTTATGTTTAGTCGAGCATTAAAGACAGGTCAGTCGTATATATCTATTTATTAGTTAATGTTACTTTGTGTTCAGCATTTTCTATATTTAACAGGAATATAAATGGATAACATTTCGCTTAGCCTGCTCGCCGTTGTTGTTTTGCTTGCGGCCAATGGTTTTTTTGTTGCTGCCGAATTTGCGCTGGTAAAAGCCAGAGGTTTTCGTATTGAAAGCATGGCAAATGAGGGCCGCGCCACAGCTAAACTCACCTTGCGAATCCAGCACAATCTGGAAGCATATTTAGCGGCCTGTCAACTCGGTATTACCATGGCCTCTCTGGGATTAGGCTGGGTCGGCGAACCCGCTGTTGCCGCACTGCTTGAACCCTGGTTTCGAGATATGGGTGTACCTGAATCGATATTACATACCACTGCATTTATTATCGGCTTTTTAATTTTCTCTTCACTGCACATAGTAGTCGGTGAACAGGTTCCAAAAACACTGGCCATACGCAAAGCTGAACCGGTTGCGTTGTGGGTCGCCTATCCATTACATATAACGTATATATTAGTATATCCACTTAACTGGTTACTTAACTCGTCTACCCGAAAAATTCTCACCTTATTTAAAGTAGCAGAAGCAACCCATGCTGACATATTTAGTAACGATGAACTAAAAGGACTCGTGGCGACCTCTGAAGAGCATGGTGAACTGGGCGCAAACAAGGCAGAAATGCTGAAAAATCTTTTCGAATTTGATCAACGCCTTGTTGGTCGCGTAATGATTCCGCGCACTGCACTGAAGTTACTGGATATAAATAATAGTGCAGATGAAAATCTCGCCATTATCCGTGATAGTCGTCATTCCAGGTTCCCCCTGATTGATAGTAATAATAATGAAAAAATTATTGGCATCGTACTCACCAAAGATTTATACGCATCTTTATTAAGCGATGACAAAGTGCCATGGGGTCACCTGCAAACGTTTAGTCGTGAACCCTTTATCGTTCCCGAATCACAAAAAGTGGCTCACCTGTTTGATGTTATGCGCAGCAAACGTGCACACATGGCCCTGGTCGCAGATGAATATGGCAAGCTGACTGGCATTGTCACCCTGGAAGATTTACTCGAAGAAATTGTCGGTGAAATTGAAGATGAAACCGATGCAGACACTGAAACTTATGCCATCAGCAAAATTGATGAAATGCACTGGGAAGCTGATGGCCTGGCGTCATTGTCTGATGCTGAACGTAACTTTGGCTTGATTGTTCCAGATGGACTGGATGCTAACACGCTTTCTGGTTTGTGCATGTCTGCTTTAGGAGAAATGCCAGAGCCCGGAAATGAATTCACTGCATATGGCTTCCGTTTTACTATACAAAACATGATAGACCACCGTGTGGGTAAATTACTCATTGAGAAACTAAGCCGCGAAGATGAAGAAAAATTAAATACTGAAATACCCCCTGCAGACTTATAAAAAATGTAGTGGGATTCCAGGTTTTCTTAACTGACGGTTCTGTTGCTGATATAAATTGCAGCTATTCGGTGCCGTCGGTAGTTGATAATTAAGTAAGGTTATATGAATAATGCATGAACAAGATTCCGCTAAGCTAGAACCCTGGCACAGCTACGATACTGAAACTGTTTTCCAGAACATGTCATCATCGATGAATGGACTGACGCAACAGGCTGCTGAAGACAACCTGCAGAAGTATGGAAGCAACCGACTTCGACCCGCGAAAAAGAAGGGGCCACTGGCTCGCTTTCTGGCACAGTTTCACAATGTTCTTATTTATGTACTACTCGCATCTGGCGGCGTCACAGCCCTGTTAGGACATTGGGTAGACAGTGGTGTGATTCTCGGTGTAGTCATTCTTAACGCCATTATCGGCTTCATTCAGGAAGGCAAAGCAGAAAAGGCGCTTGATGCAATCCGTAATATGCTCTCACAGCAGGCGATGGTAAAACGCGATAATAAGCTCATTACCCTGCCAGCTGAACAGTTAGTTCCCGGTGATGTTGTGTTACTTCAGTCAGGAGACAAAGTACCTGCTGACCTGCGCCTGTTCAAGACTCGTGAACTGCGTATAGACGAGGCCATGCTCACTGGTGAATCAGTACCCGCAGAAAAGTCTACCCAGTCTGTTGCAGAAAATGCCACCATTGGTGACCGAAAATGTATTGCCTATTCTGGTGCCCTGGTAACCTATGGACAAGGTCAGGGAATCGTTATCGCCACCGGTGACAACACCGAAATTGGCCGCATCAGTAACATGTTGCGCCATGTAGAAACACTCACTACACCTTTACTCAGGCAGATGGATACATTCGCAAAATGGCTTACCCTCGCCATAGGCGTTATTGCTGCGCTTACTTTTTCTTATGGCGTACTGTTACAGAACTATACCGCCAGTGAGATGTTCCTCGCTGCTGTCGGCCTGGCGGTAGCGGGTATCCCTGAGGGGCTGCCCGCCATCATGACCATCACTCTCGCCATCGGCGTGCAACGTATGGCTAAAAAACGCGCCATCATCCGCCAACTGCCCGCAGTAGAAACTCTGGGTTCGGTCACCGTTATCTGCTCAGACAAAACCGGCACCCTGACGCGCAATGAAATGACTGTGAAAACAGTAACCACCGGGGCCGGCGTTTGTGAAGTCAGCGGCGCTGGTTATGATCCTCACGGAACCTTTAACCTCGACGGCTCCGATGTCACCACGGAGGATTTTCCATTATTACATGAGATCGCACAGGCATCACTGCTATGCAATGATGCCAGCCTGTCAGAGGTCGACAAGCATTGGGTAATACAGGGTGACCCCACTGAAGGTGCCCTGATAACCCTGGCACAAAAAGCAGGCCTTAATCCCGACTATATGCAGAGCCAGTATCCGCGCACTGACGCTATCCCCTTTGAGTCGCAACACCGTTTTATGGCGACCCTGCACCATGACCATGCTGGCCATGGTTTCATATATCTCAAGGGCGCGCCAGAGCAACTGCTGGAGATGTGTCAGCTGCAACGCATGCGCGGTGAAGATGTTCCGCTAGACAAGACCTACTGGGAAGCCTCTATGCTCGAGATGGCCACACGTGGCCAACGCCTACTCGCAATCGCCTCCAGGCCAGCGGCTAAAGAACAGCAAAGCCTTGCCTTCAGTGATGTGAAAGACGGTTTTACCCTGTTAGGTGTGGTGGGCATCATTGATCCGCCTCGTGACGAGGCAACGGCGGCCGTTCAGGCTTGCCAGTCAGCCGGCATTCGCGTAAAGATGATCACCGGTGACCATGCTATCACCGCTCGCGCCATTGGCAGCCAGATGGGTATAGGTGACGGTGTCACCGTTGTTAGTGGCGCAGATCTGGAAAGCTACAATGCCGAGCAGTTACAGGATGCGGTACAACGATCCGATATTTTTGCACGTGTTTCACCTGAACAGAAACTACGACTGGTAACCGCATTGCAGACTGCTGGCGAAGTGGTGTCCATGACGGGTGACGGTGTCAATGATGCACCGGCACTAAAACGCGCTGATGTAGGCGTTGCCATGGGACTCAAGGGCACCGAAGTGGCCAAAGAGTCAGCGGAGATGGTGCTTGCGGATGATAACTTTGCTTCCATCGCCCATGCTGTTAAAGAAGGCCGTAAGGTCTACGACAATCTGAAAAAATCCATCCTCTTTGTTCTGCCTACAAACGGTGGCGAATCACTAATCATTATCGCCGCCATTGTCATGGGCCGCAGTCTGCCTATCACCCCGGTACAGATCCTCTGGATTAACATGATCACTGCGGTGACCCTGGCGTTAACTCTGGCTTTTGAGCCAGCAGAACGTAATGTCATGCAGCGCCCACCACGAAACCCCAAAGAGCCTATCCTCTCCGGTTTTCTTATCTGGCGTATTATTTTTGTTTCAGTAATCATCGTTATCGGTACTTTCGGCCTCTTCCTGTGGGAGCGAGACCAGGGCGCAAGTTTAGAGCTAGCACGTACTGTGGCGGTAAATACCCTGGTGATGTTTGAGATATTTTACCTGTTCAGCGCGCGTTACCTGCTGGCACCGGCAATGACGTATGAGGGAATATTCGGTAATCGTTATGTGTTATACGCCATTGGTTTGTTAATCGTTTTCCAGCTAGGTTTTACCTACCTTCAGCCCATGCAAATACTGTTTGCTACCACAGCCATAAGCATCGATGCCTGGCTGCGTATCATTGTTATCGCATCTTCGGTATTAGTGCTGGTGGAAATAGAAAAATGGGTATTAAGAAAATATATAAAAACAGGACAATAAAGAAAAGGAATAACTTACAACTCGAGCATGATTAACATTCTTTATTGAGGTGTTATTTCAATTTTCGCTCAAAGAGATAAGCCTACATTAAATATTTAAAGATGTTATTTTATTGAGGATAATTGAAGTTTCACATTCAGCACGTATATTATGTGCCACGGGTTTAGGCGTAAATCTAAAAAACGTATAAGAGTATGAAAGCAAGCAAAATAACAATTAACGGGTTTAGTATTGTGATGCGTCTCGCAACGTTCCTGTTTATATGGTGGGCTCTCACCGATGGCATAACTTCATCCTGGTGGTTTGGTGCGCCCGCAGTATTACTTGCACTTATCAGTAGCATTGTTCTAATGCCACCTATGAATCTGCTCTGGTATGAATGTTTCCGATTCATTCCCTTTTTCCTTAAAAGATCCCTAATTGGGGGAATCGATGTAGCCTGGCGCGCGTTTCATCCCCGTATGCCTATTACTCCAGATCTCATAGAGTATCCTCTGACATTACCCGCGGGACAATCGCAGGTTTTTATGGCCAATACAATAAATCTTTTACCCGGCACACTCAGTGCCGCACTTGAACGAAATATCATAAAAGTTCACGTACTGGACGGCCAAAAAGATTTCCTCGGCGAACTTGAAGCAGTGGAGCAACACGTAGCTCGTATTTTCGGATTATCCCTGAATATTCCCTCAAAAGGCCAATCTAATGAAACACATTAAAAACATCAGTTATATAATTGATACTAAAATAAATTATAAAGATATTTCACAACTTGCCTCCACTTTGATCGATTGATTATGCAGACTCTTTATCTGGCACTGGCATTATTTCTACTACTCAATCTCTGCGCCGGCATGTGGCGCATACTACGCGGCCCGAGTATTGCAGATCGCATGTTGGCCGGGCAATTATTCGGCACCACCGCTGTAGCCATTCTATTACTACTGGCGCATGCAACAGAAAACCCGGCCATGCGTGATGTCGCACTGGTATTTGCTTTACTGGCTGCAGTGACAGCCGTTGCCTTCGTGCAGCGAGCCTGGCCTGATATAGAAGAAACCCCTGACAATGATTGATTATCTCTCCATTGCACTACTTTTGGGCGGAGCCATCTTCTTTCTGGCGGGTACGCTGGGGTTATTACGTTTCCCTGATGTATATACCCGCCTGCATGCCCTGACCAAAGCAGACAATCTGGGGCTGGGGCTGATGGTAACGGGCCTTGCGTTACAGGCAGAAACCTGGGCAGCTGCAGGTAAATTGTTACTAATCTGGTTATTAGTATTACTTGCGAGTGCCAGCGTGGCCCACCTGATTGCGAACGGCGCATTACGTAAGGGAATTCGTTTATGGAAACGTTAACACTGCTCAACTGGGGTTTTGATATCTTTCTGGGATGCGGGCTGATATGTCTGGCCTGGTGGGCCCTCTCCTGCACCGATCTGTTTAAAGCCATTGTATTGTTCATTGCGTTTGGGCTGCTAATGGCGCTGACCTGGGTGAGACTACAAGCCCCGGACGTGGCACTCGCTGAAGCAGCTATTGGTGCTGGACTGACCGGTGCACTTATGATGGCCGCTCTGGCACGTTTGCAAAACGCCAGTCAAAATAACACCCCGGAGTCGGACGAAACGCACAATGATTGACTGCCATATTACGTTTAAACAGCTTGTGACTATCTTCTTGCAGTGTGTACAAACAACACTCAATAAAATACCTCGTGATGTTACGGGCCTGTTCACAATCCAGTTCATGCACAAATCTATTGGTCAGTTTTCATTACATACCCGGGCGATTCGATGAACAGAAATCGTTTGCTCCTTATAGTATTATTACCCCTCTTACTGACACTCGCTGCGGGTCTTGGTTATGCGGTGTTATCGTTACCAGAACAACCACAATACCTGCAGCAACTGGTTATGGATAATATGGCCGACAGTGGCGTCAGTCACCCGGTGACAGCCGTATTACTTAACTTCAGGGCTTACGATACGTTACTGGAAATGGTGGTGTTGTTACTGGCTTTGTTAGCTGTCTGGTCACTTGATATGGCTGACCCCCAACACAAAACAGCACCGAGTCTGGTACTCGATACACTGACCCGTTTACTCACGCCGGTGTTAATTCTGGTCACTGCTTATCTATTATGGGTTGGCGCCCACGCTCCGGGGGGGGCATTTCAGGCTGGCTCAGTACTCGCCGCATCGGCTGTATTACTTTCACTGGCTGGCTGGCGACTCTCAGACAAACTCACCGCGTTACCACTACGCATCGTACTCGTAGCCGGACCGGGTGTATTTATTATTTTATCAGCACTCTCTATGGTACTTGAAGGCCAGCTGCTGAAATATCCAGTCGCACAGGCTGGTCTGTTCATTGTGATTCTCGAAACCTTTGCAACACTTTCTATTGGCGCGACACTGGCGGCTCTTTTTCTTGGAGTGCGCCCTGGAAAAATTAATAAAAACAAAGACAGGAAACACAAATGAATCCTGCAAATTTTTATGCTCTTGTCGGTATCGGGCTTTTTTGTATCGGACTCTTTGGCATGATTATAAACAGCCACCTGCTGCGAAAAATTCTCGCTTTCAATATTATGGGAAGTGGTGTTTTCCTGGTACTGGTGGCACTAGGCAGGCGTGCGGAGAATCTGCCCGCAGACCCGGTACCTCATGCAATGGTGATTACCGGTATTGTTGTGGCTGTCTCGGCTACCGCTTTAGCACTCACATTAATGATAAAAGTTGCCACACAAACCGGGCAGGCCACACTGCCCGATGAGGATGACAAATAGTGGCAATAGAAAACGCCCTTATGGCATTCCCCATGGCATCCATCTGGGCAGTCACACTCGTTCTGTTGCCATTAGCGGGTGTTATATGTTGTTTTTTGTTGCCGCGTATAAGTCGAACACTTGGACTGTTTACCAGCTTTGCTAATCTTATATCAGTTAGTGGCCTGGGCTGGCAACTACTCGAACATGGCAGCTATCGCCATGCGGTGGGCGGCTGGGGTGCGCCACTGGGCATTGAGCTGTATGCAGATGGATTAAGCCTGCTGATGCTCGCCACAACGGCAATGGTAGGCTTTGCGATTAGTGTTTATTCTACAGCTTATTTCAAACCCGCAGTTGGCGTTCGCTTCTGGCCCATCTGGCTGTGCCTGCTGACGGCGTTAAATACGCTGTTTTTATCCGCCGACATTTTCAATCTGTACGTCACCCTTGAGCTGATGGGTTTATCGGCTGTCGCACTAACTGCTTTGACTGGCAGCAAAGAGGCACTCAATGGTGCCATGCGTTATTTGCTGGCCTCGTTACTGGCCTCACTAAGTTACCTGCTGGGTGTTGTTCTGCTCTATCACAGCTTCGGCAGTGTAGACATCAGTTTACTAACCCAACAGATGCAGGCGCCCTCCGCTACCCTGGCTGCAGCTACTCCCGCTGTATGGGCTGCGCTGGGCCTGATGGGCGCTGGTTTAATGCTAAAAACGGCCATCTTCCCGTTACATTTCTGGCTCCCCCCTGCGCATGGCAGCGCGCCTGCACCGGTGAGTGCACTGCTATCAGCACTGGTGATAAAAGCCTCATTTTATATTCTGCTACGTTTATGGTTCACCCTGTTTGAACCCCTTGTGGACGGCGAAGCAATCAACAGCCTGCTTGGTCTGCTGGGCTGCGCTGCCATTCTCTGGGGGTCAGTGCAGGCTATACGCCAGACACGGCTGAAATTACTCATCGCCTATTCTACGGTTGCGCAGATTGGTTATCTATTTCTGGTATTTCCACTGGCCTCTAACATGGGTAGCGTTGCCTGGAATGCTATCGCTTATCTGATCATATCGCATGCACTGGCAAAATCTGCCATGTTCCTTTGTGCGGGTAATCTGTTGCGCTTTGGTGGACATGATCGCATCGCTGACCTGGATCGTGTAGTGCAACGCCTGCCATTAACCGCAGCGGCCTTTGCACTGGCCGGTGTGAGTATTATGGGGATTCCACCCAGTGGTGGGTTTATTGGAAAATGGTTATTACTTGAAACTGCAATAATTCAGGGCAGATGGGATCTCGTCGCAGTAATAATCATCGGTGGCCTGCTGGCAGCCGTTTATATTTTCAAAGTCATAGGTTATACATTCAGTCCGGCACAGATTACACATGAAGCACATAACGTATCTGCGAGAATGCAATGGTCTGCACTGCTTCTGGCTATTGGCGCTGTGTTACTGGGGTTTCTGTCATTACCGGTTTTATCTCTGTTAAACATTAGCGACGCCACAATAACGAGTGGGGTCGGATTATGAACTCGAATGCCTGGGTTCCACTGCTGGTAGTAATCAGTTCTCTACTGCCGGGTTTAATTATTTTTAGTCTCCCAGAAGATAAGGTTCGACTTCGTATAACGCTCAATCTGTTTGGTGCGCTGGTCAAATTCCTACTCGTGGGTTTAATGTTATGGGGGGTCTACAATGGATATCACTACGAAATCCGACTACCACTGCTGCCAAACCTTGAACTGGTGTTACGCGCCGGTCCGCTTGCACTGTTATTCGTTACTCTATCCAGCATACTCTGGCTGGTGACCACGGTTTACGCCATTGGTTATCTTGAAAACTCACCTCATCGCAGTCGCTTTTTCGGTTTTTTTAGCCTTTGCGTCACCGCCACCACAGGTGTAGCTCTGGCGGGTAACCTGATCACCTTCCTGTTATTCTATGAATTACTCACCCTGGCAACTTACCCTTTGATTGTACATCGAGGTACGGAAGAGGCCCGTCAGGCCGGAAAAACTTATCTTCGTTATACTATTTCTGGAGGCGCTTTACTGCTCATCGGTACGGTGTGGTTATATAGCTTAACCGGCAACCTCGAATTCACCCCTAAAGGTTTCCTGACGAATATGGGAGAACAACATTACCCTGCCCTGATCACCATCTTCATCCTTTTAATCGCGGGGCTGGGCGTAAAAGCCGCACTCTTCCCTCTGCATGGCTGGTTACCCCAGGCGATGATAGCACCTGCGCCGGTGAGTGCTTTATTACATGCGGTTGCGGTGGTTAAGGCAGGTGCGTTTGGCATTATAAGGGTGGTTTATGAGGTATTCGGTGTAGAGTTTTCAGCTGCTCTGGGTGTTCTCACACCGTTAGCCTGGCTGGCGGCATTTACAATTATTTATGGATCACTACGCGCCCTCTACCAGGATGATCTCAAGCGTCGACTGGCCTACTCTACCGTTAGCCAGGTATCCTACATAACTCTGGGCGTAGCCATCGCAGGCCCCATTGCGGCCATCGGTGGTGTGGTTCATCTGGTACATCAGGGTGTAATGAAAATCACGCTTTTTTTCTGTGCCGGTAACCTGGCTGAAACACTGGGCATCCACAAAATCAGTGAAATGAACGGCGTTGGCAGGCGCATGCCCTGGACCATGGCCGCCTTTACCATTGGTGCCTTCGGTATGATCGGTGCGCCTCCGATCGCGGGTTTCATCAGTAAATGGTATCTGGGTCTGGGCGCACTCAACACAGGTCAAAGCTGGGTTATTTTTATACTGGCTGGTAGCAGCCTGTTAAATGCAGTTTACTTTTTACCCATTTTACATCGAGCCTGGTTTATGCCATTACCCGAGTCATGGCCAGAAGACCATAATTTTGGTAATAAGGAAACCGCATGGACGCTTTTATTGCCCCCACTGATTACAGCAGTGTTTGCACTGGCTGTAGGTTTACTGGTGACTCTGCCCTTTAGCCCACTGGAATGGGCAAAATTAATTGCAGCGCGAGAGTTCTATCAACCATGAATATAGAATTCTATACAACAACATTGTGGGTTGCGGTAATCTGGCCGCTTCTGCTGAGCATCCCGTCACTGCATAACCGACTGCCCTGGCCCCGACACCTGGCGATAATTCCCGCAGTCATTCTAACAGTGACCCCCATAGACGTTTCAATAAACATACCCTGGCTGTTATATGGCACAGGTTTTGCCATTGATGGAAATGTGCGCTGGATCCTCGGCGCATTTGTGGTGATCTGGTTTGCCACGGTGTCAATCACATTACCATCAAATAAAAAATCGCCGTTTTCCAGCACACTCTATTTACTCACATTAACTGGAAGCCTGGGTGCCCTGTTAACCACTGACCTGGTTGGTTTCTTCAGTTTTTCTACACTCATGGGTTATGGTTTTTATGGTCTTTTAAGGCAGAATGCAAATAAAATACAACAACGAACCGCTCGTTTATATTTATACTTTTTAATTATCGCTGATTTAGCTTTGTTTGAAGCGCTGCTACTTGTCGCATTTACGACACAACATTTTCAATTTGAAGTGGCACGTCAGGCCATGTCAGACATTTCATCTTCACCTGTTTATCTCTACATGGTATTACTCGGCTTCATGCTCAAAGCAGGTATCTGGCCTTTTTATATCTGGTTAACCGCAGCTTTTAATTCAGGCACACGAACCATCGCGCTTTTACTAATTGCCAGCCCAGTTACAATTAGTATGTTTGGTTTATTAAGATGGCTGCCAGTCCGAGATGATATTTACATTACTGGTATGGTTATGCAGTTACTTGGGGTTGCCGCCATTTTACATGCGGTTTTGAAAATCTTCACACGACTCATATTTAAACAGGGTTTATTCAGGCACGGTATGGTTTATTTCACCGGTGCCTGGTTAATTATTGCCTTGACGGGTTTATTTAGTTTAATCTTAGGAACCGCGCTACTGAACCCCACTTTATGGCAACAATACGTTTACCTTGTTTATCCTTTTATCGCTGTTACCAGCATGACTCTTACTATTCTAATTTTAGTCGCTGGAAAAACCCATAGAAAACCCGAATCAACTGATGACGCATTTATTTTAATAAATAAACTATTTTATAAATTAAAAAAATGGCATCAAACAACTCAACAACTGGCAAGCCAGCTAAAACTAACAGTCCAATCTTTATGGAATAATTCAGGTTCACTTGTAAGCAGACTATTTCAGCAGGTTTTAAATAATCAAAAAAGCAAATCATTTGTAATAAGCTGGAAAATAAATATTACATTATTTTTAATTCTCGGATTAGCAATAACATGGTTAGCAATATAAACTTCACAGATTTAGATTTGATCTTACTGTGTTTGTTTCGAACTTATGGCGAGCGACTTTCAACCTTGGGCTAAGCTCTGCATGGGCCGAAGGCCAGAGGGCTGGAAGCCCGATATAAAGCCCAAAGCAGATTATAAAGTTCTGGACTTGCTTTGAAATATCAGTTCTCGTTCCCATGCTCCTGCGTGGGAATGCATAGGTTTCGATGTACTAGCCCACACTCCATACGTTTTCAGGTGCAGAACTTATTCCATTTTTTAAACCACAGCGAGTGAAACCCCACTCTTGTAATAAACGAGAAGCTGCTGAGTTTCTCGTTCCCATGCTCCTGCGTCACTAGTGTCCGGTTAAAATAGCCGCACTCGCTCTACAGACTTGCCAGGTCTGGTTCTAAAGGGTAAAACACAAGGCACCCATTCGAAATCAGGC
>JAPHSS010000003.1 GCA_026195255.1 Gammaproteobacteria bacterium
CAGCCAGGGCCAATAAACTCGCCGTAACAGGTTAAAACCGTAAATCAGTTTTAGCCTGTGGTGATTATCCGGTGCTCTTTGAGCACCGGGTTTCCTTAACACTTTGTTTAATAGCTATAAATTATCAAACACAAAACACAACCGGCTTAACAGACGATTTACATGACTTATAGAGAGATTAACAAAATCACTTAATGGAGACGTGAGCATGTATACGAAACAAGTTAAATTAAAAATAATTAATACCGAAACTAAATCCAAACCCAAACCCAAACCCTTAAATAATGAAACAGCAGGGCAGAGTGAATTACCGCTGAAAGATCGGTTTCTATTAGCCGTGGTTAATGGTGACATAGGCCGAGTTGAAAACAGCGGTGTAATCGTTTCACTAAAAGAATTTAAAGCACACTTTAACGATATTACATCAGATTATATTAATTCGTTTTTACCCGCGGCGACTATAGAGCCAGGGCAACGAAGTGTGACTAATACTAAATATGTGTTTCGGGTTAAAAAAGGGGTTTATCTGGTGCATCCTGAGGTGTTGGATGATTACAGATTGTAGGTTCTTAATTATAGGGACACGATACTTAATTTTAAAATAAATAATTAAGTATCGTGTCCCCAGAACTCTTTATAGCTTTGTTAAATTGATTCAGTTTTTAGTGAACGGGGTATAGAAAAATTATGCCTATAACCTTGTTTATTAATAATCCATTCAGCCACTACTATGTTAATCACCCATGCAGCTGTCATTAGAATATCTCGTGTAAACCCACCAGGTTCTCCAACAGTTAACATCCATGGCGTCATTATCAGTACTTGCGTTCCTGCTCCCTGACCTAAAGCATAAGCACGAATCATCCAGGCTTGATGCTGTGCAATTCTCTTTTTGAGAACTGATGATAATCCTAACAAAATGCACATTGTCATAGAAAACCCAACGATAATGCGTACTAAATAAAGGAGATTTCCCTGAAGGCTACCCGGAAAAGAGTAATAGTGTGTCATCCATAGTCCAGATAATGCGGAAACAAGACCTGCGCAAACTAAAAACCGACCTGCAAGCCGATGCCATTTCGGGTAATTCTTCCTAATACTAAGGAGAAATTGAAAGGCTCCAAGAATACAAAATGTGATAGAGCTACTTATGTGAAATTCAACAGGAATTGGGGCTGACTGAATTCTTGGGTTTTCAGGCAAAAATTCTAAAGTAGCGCCCAGTTCTAGTTCTGCCAGACGAAACATGCCTCCAATAACTGGAACGAAGCTTAGTACAAGCAATCCAATCAATATGATCCATTCTGATTTTTTTAGGTTTATCATGATTGTATCTCTTTACTATCTAACATCAAGCTAAGGGAACATGCGAGTTGTTAACCAACAAGAAGTCGTACTTAGTGCGTTTCGATCTTCCATTTCCATGCGATGCCGATGATTGCCACTAGAGCGATGATCTCGATAATCATAAAGAAAATGTTGTCCAGATCAGGAGAAAGATTGGTCATCACAACAATCGCGATTGCGATCAAGCCCATGACCATGTTTACACACCGGTTGATTTTGTACTTCAGCACCTGGGATAGAACGACCATGATAATAAAAACCTCGAACATGATGCCGCCAAGCAACATGAGCTCCTCCGTTATGATCACCCCATCAACCACCCCGGACATTACCTGCTCCAGCATACCCGGCCTACCAAGCTCGTGAAAGTCTCGTGCGAACATGTTGAGGATAACGAATATCCAGAGGGTTGAAAGTAGTGTTTGTGTGCGAGTGCTCATTGTTTATTCTCCAAGTATTGGGGCAGTTTACATATAGAATAATTAAAGATACATTGCCTAATTTTCAATATGTGGTATACATAAATGCATGAATTGGAGTGCCGTATCTTTCGACTGGAATCAAACTCGAGCCTTCCTCGCGACGGTAGAGGAAGGCTCGCTATCAGCCGCAGCAAGAGCTTTAGGCTTGACTCAACCTACACTGAGCAGGCAAGTAGCCTGTTTGGAAGAGGAGCTTGGGGTTATTCTTTTCGAGCGTAATCGAAGAAATATGACATTAACCCAGTCTGGACTGGAGCTGGTTGAATATGCCCGAGAGATGGGCGAATCAGCAATGCGTATTTCCCTTGCTGCTGCAGGTCAATCACAAGCGATTGAAGGTGACGTCAGCATCACCGCACCAGATCTATTCTCAACTTACACATTACCCAAAGTAGTAGAGAAAATTAGAGCAAAAGCGCCAGGAATAAATATCGAAGTAATATCGTCTAACGCAGTCCATGATTTAACAAAGCGAGAAGCAGATATCGCCATTCGACATGAACGACCAGAACAACCCGAATTAATAGCAAAACTGGTTTGCAATACAACTGGTCACTTTTATGCATCCAAAGACTACCTTACACAACTCAAACATCCAATTACGCTTGACGTTCTAAATAAAGCCAACTTCATAGGACACAATAGTGTTGAATGGTTCTTGCCAATATTGAATTCATTTGGCTTGCGGCTAACAGCTGAAAATTTTAAAATTATAACAAGCAGTGGTGTAACCTTATTGGAGCTAGTGAAACAAGGGTTAGGAATAAGCCTGCTTTATCGGCATGTGGCTGACTTGAACCCTAACCTTCAGCAAGTCTATCCAGAATGTTCCATCCCTGTACCAATCTGGCTGATAACTCACAAAGAACTTAGAACTAATCTACGCATTCGCATGGTATACGATATTTTGGCTGAAGAATTAGCTGAAATATAAAGTTAAGAATGGTTTTGTAAAGTTAAATGCTAGGTGACTAAGGATAACCCTAATAATTCTCAATTGACATCACCCCCTTTTAAGTAAACTAGAATCAAATTTTCGGTAATTATGGGGACACGATACTTAATTAGGTAATTATGGTAATTATGGGGACACGATACTTAATTAGACATGTCAGCACTTTCTGGTTCTGGTTTTTCTTTATTAACTGCCGTTGTAAAATCAACACAGCTCTTTCTACAAACTGTTCAGGCCCCATCTGCCGTACACATCCCAGATAATAGATAGAATAGCTTTCTTTGAAAAACTGGGGTGTTAACCATTGTCGCAGTGGATTATATGATGCAGATAATCGGGTGGTAGTGCTCTGGCATGTCTTGCCATAATATTTAACCTTCCATGTTAATGAGCTCACTAGAATAGTCTTTTTACAATCTCGTATTTTCCATCATTGCCAGAGAGCTCTCTATTATTTACAAAAATTTTAGATTTTGCTTTAACAGCATATTTTGCACCTATTTTAGATGCATATCGTAGGATGTATATTTTCTCTTTAACCATGCCAGTCTCACGGTGTTTTTTGCCTTTATATGTTCTTTCTAAAAGAAGATACTCATCTGTGATATTTTTTAAAGAGAATTTTGTATTAATTTTTTTACTAGTTGAATCGTTAAATATTTCAGGATGAATTAACTTTCTAGACTTTGTATTAAATATAAATGGGTCTAGGTCTGTGCCAGGGACTTTACAAGTGAAGAATTATGGGGACACGATACTTAATTAGTACTGTCAGCACTTTTTGGTCCTGGTTTTTTCTTTTTTAACTGCCGTTGTAAAATCAACTCAGCTCTTTCTATAAGCTGTCAGAACCCACCTGCCGCACACCATCCCTTAACAGCTCAAGGTAATAGATATAATCGCTTTCTTTGAAAACAGGGTTGTCGACGATTACCGCGCTGAGTTATATGATGCAGATAATCAGGTGGTAACGCTCTGGCTAGTCTTGCCATAATATTTAACCTTCCATGTTAATGAGCTTTGAACACGATACTTAATTTCAAAATAAATAATTAAGTATCGTGTCCCCAGAACTCCATAGCTCTCGACTCCAAAATAGGTTAATAACAGTATAAACTGTCTACCTAAGTCGAGATTTTTATAACCTGACCCCCATTAATTTTTTTTTGACGGCTTGATGTGATTGTTAGTTTTGCTGTTCATCTGGCTTAGTAAATTGAACCTTAATGAATTTTTCATTTGGGAATATTTCATTAAGATAGGCTTGTAATTTTTCATAGACATTAATTAATGATTCAATATTTTCGTCAATAATAGTTATTATAGCTGGTGTCATCTTTTGCAGTCTATTAGTTAGATCAGGGCCTAGGCCTTCTTCTATTTTAACTTGCTCTGTTTTTTCACCTTTCTTAAAGCCTAGTTCTTCCATTTTAGGGAATACTTTATCGAAAACTAGCTTTGATCTTTCTTCGATAACGGAAATGGCTATTCTATATCTTTTTTCTTCGAGCATTAATTCGGCGTATATTTCAGGTTCACCTGAGGATAGCAAAAATTCAAGGTTTTCTACATTGAATTTAATACTGGTATGTATTCCAGGGATTATTGGAGACATATTTAGCCAAGCATCGTCTCTTTCTCGAAATGGTTTTATATGTTCTTCTTGGAATTGCTTTTGAACATTCCAGATGTCATACAGTGTATGAATAGCTCGATTAGATGATGCTATTTGTTTAGCTATTTTCTCGCGCTCTTCTTTATCGTGTTGCAGTTTAAAAGCAAAACTAGCACCTGCATATGCTGAAATTAGGGCAATAAGACCTGTAATTATATCTTTTATAGGTAGTTGATCACCCTCAGTAAGACCTCTTAGAATGAAGCCAATAAAGAAGATAATTATAGCTATGATTACTTGATGGTCTCCTTTTATTCGCATTTAAATTTTCCTTTAATTAACCGTAATTAATCGGGGTCAGAGATGAATGGCACTAAGTTAAGCCTGTTTATCACGGTGCTTTCTCCTCTGAGAAATCACCTTCATTTCATGTCTTGGAGCGGTCAATAATTGAAATGGTTTTGGCCTTCGTTTCACCGCTCTTGGCTCGCTTCTACCAGGGCGTATAATGATTAAATTGTTAGCAATAGATTCATAAAGTAAATCGATTAGCCGCACTCTATCTGTGCTCTTTATTGATGATTGATTTAAATGAGGCTCCCATTGGCGTAGTGCTTGTAAACTGGCTTTAAAACTTACTTTATTATAGTCTACGGACTTCGTCTTTGCTGCGTCTATCATCAAGCAACGAAGGCTATTATATACAATAAAATATATCAGTATTTCTTTCTTAATAGAAAAGGGGTCGGTGACAAACGATAACACTAATGATTCTCAGTTGTCACCGACCCCTTTAATCGCCGACCCCTTTAATCCTAGTTAGGCATTGCTGTATTCATTTTCATAAGCATTTTTCACAAATTTCATAAACTCTTTTTGGTTCTCATTTAAATAATCTCCAATGCTTTCAGGATTTATTTCTAATAGAGTTTTTATTTGTTTTATGACTTTAGGGTGCTCCCAGTTTCTGTTTCTGTTTCCTAGTATTATAGATACAACTTGCAGACGATCAAATTGCCAGATTATTTTGTTACATGAATTTTGGCAGTCGTTATAATTTTTAATACCATACACTTGCCCTTTGACTAATAAGGAACGCAACTTATGCACTGTTTTTTCACAGCTCTCTAATGTTTCATTTAAACGTTCAGAATATTCTTTACCTTCTTTTTCTATAAAGCTAACAGCTTCTGGGTATGCAAGCTCTTTATTTAAGTCAGTATTATATTTATAACTTTCTAAACCTATATGTATCATCATAAGGTGCTGAGTTGGTACGTTGATGCATTGGACTAATTCATGAATTGAATCCGTTAATTCATCGAGAAATTTAGTAACTCTTTGTGACTTATGCTGTTTTTTCCAAGATGTTAAGGCCAAGTAGGCAATATAAACGGTTATCATACCTGTAATGCTCGGTATTATTCCTGACCAATTCCAGCTAAAGACTTCACACATTAAACTTTCCATTTAATTTATTTTGCCTAACGTTTAAGCTGTGCGGTGCAAACGAAGCGCAGCGTAGTTTGCGTCCGAACGAGCGCATTGTTAGGCGATTTCTTGTGATGCATCCCAAATGTCTTCATATATTTCTAGTTTGTCTTTAGCTATTTCAGAACCGACGGGGATAAGATATGCAGGGCTTTTATTACCGGCATGATTTACAGAGCCTCCAGTAATCCAGCAATCTGCACGATCAATGATAATGAGTCTATCGTGTAGTTTCTTGCTCTTTTTTACTTCTATATTTGAATTATATTGGGCTTGATGCTTATCAATATACGTTTTGACTTCTTGCGTATGTTTGTTGGCAAATACTCGAGCTTTTATATCACTACCAACCTCAGCTAAATAGTTATTAAACGCTTCTCCATCAAAGTATGGATCAATTAAAAATATTTCTGTTTGAGCTCCACTCACAATAGACTTTAGATCAGCGAAAAATCTATATATTTCACCAGGTGCATAAGCGCTACCAACATCAGCTCTACCTGAAAGTTCGAGCTCCAATTTAATTTCTTCAATTACATCAAGTGCTAAGCCTTGAATTTGTTCTATTGAAAAATTCCAATATTGACCAAGTATTGACTTGGATCTCTCAAAGCTGATTTTCCTCGAAGAGCCTGCCTTGCTTATGAGAGCTCCAATTTCTGCAATCCATTGTCTTTGAGGTGATGCACCCGCATTGGGTTTATAAGAAAGGTCTGGCGCATTGTCCATAAGCTCAGAGAGCTTCAATAATATAATATGTTGCTCAACTGGGCTCGGGCCAGCGAGTTCCCTTGATTGTTTTTCTAATGCTCTTTTTAAATGTTCACTCATTCTATTTCCATATTATTTCGCCTAGACGCCCAGTTAAGGGGCCAAGCGAGCTGTTTGCTTGGACCCAGTGTGTGCACGCTTTTTGCACGCACGGCTTAAACGCCTTGTATGTGTTTATTTTTTTTCATCTTTAATTCCATGTTTTTGTCGTATGTTTTTATAAATAAATTTTGCATTGTATACAAAAACATTACTAGGCTTTTCTTTAAACAAAACTATAGTATTTGATGAGCTTGGTTTTGATATGTTGTAAGTTTGGCCGCCATATGTGTTTGTAGTTGCACTACCATAAGCTTGATTTCCATTACTATAAACATTACCCGTTGTATATGATGTAGTAGGCGTAGTATATATGCTATTTGATGTATAACTATTTGCATCAATTACGGCAAAATATTTATATCCGTTTTTCAATGTTAATTCAGAACTTCGAAGCAATGTAAAATCAGCAACTCTCTCACGCCCAGTATAGCCATTACCCCTAAATGAAACTTTAAATACATTTTCGTCTAATTGTGTTTCAGAGTAGCCACCACTAAATCCTGTTTTCTGGTAAGAAGTTGCGCAGCCTTGGAGAAGAACGGCAATTATTATAAAAACTATCTTATTCATTTTAGTACCTCTTTTCACATAACAGTGAATCAGACAGAACTCCTAATAATAGGAATAATCCCCAATATTCTCTATAAAATGCCATATATAGCCATAAATTGCTATATCCAGACATAACGTATTATCCATTTTATTAAGTTAGATATAAGCAGCTACATTTAATCAATTTGAATAATCCTTTAAAAGCGATACTTACACAACATAAACATCATACCGAGTACCTTTACTCTCATTGTTTAATGTTGGTGATTGCTCCACCTGTAATTCAGGTGCGCCTTTAGGGCGTTTAACAACAACACGTTTATCAGCTTTTTCTAATGCTGCTTTTAATACCTCATCTGTATCCAGGTCGTGGCCGAGTAACTTCTGGAAAACCAGAGTCAGATCTCAGTTTTATCTAATATTAGTAACAACTGAGATCTGATCCTGATTTTTTGTCTCTAGCAAATTTCTCACGTTTGTCAGTAATTTGATAGAACTGTATGGTTTATATAGAATGTTTTTTCTTAGATCACCAGGCTCATTGTTGATATGGTGATTATCTTCAAAGCCGCTGACTACTTGAATTTTTATTTTAGGGTGTTTACTCATAATACGAGATGCTAACTCATAACCATCCATATTTGGCATTATGACATCCGTGATAACAAGATCGATTGGCTCTTTTTCTAAAATTTTGAGAGCCTGTTCAGCATTATTGGCAATTATTACTTTATAACCATTAATCTTTAACATTTCTTTTGCTACATTGGCCATCTGTATTTCGTCATCTACTACCAGTATGTATTCATTTCCTTTTAAGTTTCTGTTGTTAGATTCAATTTTTTCAGGTGTTTGGACGTCATCTTTGCTCTTCGGAAAATATATAACAATGCGGGTGCCATGTTTTAGTTTAGAAAAAACTTTAATGGCTCCACCGGAGCGGTTCACAAAACCAAATACCTGGCTCAGGCCAAGTCCAGTTCCTAACTCACCTTTCGTGGTGTAGAAAGGGTCGAAAATATGATCAAGTGTGTTTTGGTTCATGCCATGACCGACATCAGATATGCTTAGTACAACATATTGCCCTGCTTTAATGTCTAAGTTACCTGCATCTGTAGTATTTAGAACTTCATTGCTAGTATGAATGGATAATTGACCGCCTGACGCCATTGCATGTAAGGAGTTTATGCTTATATTAATAATACAATCACCAAGGTCGTTAGTATCAAGTTCAATCGGCCATATGTCTTCTTGCAGGTTATATTTAAGGGTTATTTTAGGTGTTAATGTTTTCTCAATCATAAGCTGTTGATCAGTTAACAGATTATTAATGTTGCAAACAATTGCTTTGGTTGCTTTTTGTTTTGTGAAGGAAAGTAATTTATTAGTTAAATTAACGCCACGTGAGGCTGCTTTCTGAATATCATTTACATATTTAATTAACTTAGGGTCATCAACAAGTCGTTCAGCTAATAGTTCAGAGTAGCCGCTTATAATGCCTAATAAGTTATTATAGTCGTGTGAAATTCCACCTGTTAATTTACCCAGTGCATCCATTTTTTGACTGCGACGAAGCATTTCTTCCTGTTGTTTGCGAACGGTTATGTCTCTCCAGACAACATGTAACAGTTGTGTGTCACCTGACGGGATAGCAGTTAAGAGAACTTCTACGGGAAATACTTCGCCGTTTTTTCGTTTATGATCCCATTCAAAACGATGACTACCATTTTTAAAAGCGGTTTGAATCATAGTGTTTGCTTTTGATTCAGAGAGTTCGCCATCAGGCTGAAACTCAGGTGATAACTCTGAGGGGCGAGTATTATAAAGCTCTTCCTTAGAATCATAACCAAGCATATTTAAAGTTGCCTGGTTACAATCGACAAATTTATCACCCTCTATTATTAGAAGGGCATCGGTGGTTTTATCAAAAAGAGACTGGTAACGTCGTGTACTATCATTAAGTTTTTTTTCGGTCTGGATTCTTAGTTTAATTTCACTAGACAAGCGGTAAATCCAGTAAGCGAAAATTGCCAGCAATATGGCTGAAGCGACAGTAATATAATAGACAAGTGTATAATCAATTTTTTCTACGAACTTATCTTTTATCCACCTATCTAATATTTCCTGTTGCTCTTCGTGGCTTATTGTTGCAATGGCTTTATTTAGTATGGAGAGTAATTCAGGTTTATGTTTCTGAACGCCTAAAGCCAGTTTTGTTTCAAACTCTGTTTTACCTGAAATTTTTACATTATTAAGCCCCATTTCAGAAACAGTGTAACTGCATAATGCCAGGGTGCATAAAAGGGCATCTATTTCACCTGTTGAGACTGAAAGTAGACCATCGTGAATGTTTTCAACGGTGTAAAAAGATATATTTGAATAAGTTCTGCGAATTTTTGGGGTATAACCATATTCACGGATTAATGCGATTTTTTTATCTTTAATACTGCTAATGTTTTCAACGTAATTTTCCGTATGCCTTGTAGCAATAACGATCGGATTGGAAATATAGGGGGAGGTAAAGTTAAGGTGTGTTTTTAAATCGGAATCATCGGTTTCAGATAAGATATCGACTAAACCCTGTTTGGCTTTTTGAGTTGATTCGGACCAGGTTTTGCTCAGGCTCATTTCAAAATTGATGCCCGTTTTTTCACTAATTATTTTTAAGTGCTCTGCGACGATACCAATATAATTTCCATCTTTATCAAATGCCTCATAAGGTAACCAGTTAGGATCACCTGTGAAGCTTATTTTTGGGTTTTCACTTAGCCATTTTTTTTCAGATTGAGTTAATTCTAAGACGTTAGGCTCAATATTAGCGAAGGCTGTAATACTTATAAGGGGAGCAACAAATATTAAAGTTAGCAGGTAAGATTTGATGTTTAGCAGCACCATCGCAGCCTTGTTTTAAATATTATATGAAATATTATAGCTAACTTTTTTTATAAATTGTATTGAAGTGCTAATTTCTATATCTTTAAAAACGAACCTTATATGACATACACATCATACCGGGTACCCTTACTCTCATACTTCAATGTCGGCGATCGCCCGATCTGTAATTCAGGTGCGCCTTTAGGGCGTTTAACAACAACACGTTTATCAGCTTTTTCTAATGCTACTTTTAATACCTCTTCTGTATCCAGATCGTGGCCAAGTAACTTCTGTAAAATTTGCATATTCTTTTTAACCGATGCAGATTTCTTTTTTTCGGGGTACATGGGGTCTAAATAAATGACATCTGGTTTATTGTCTTCGGTTATCGCATGTATATATTCCAGTGCATCACAGTTATGTAATTTGAAACCTTGTTTAGTGGTGTCTGAAAATTCAATATTTAGACTGGCTCGCTCAATGCCGTCTTTAACTAATGCGGCAACAATCGGTGAGCGTTCAACCAGTGTCACGGGGCAGCCAAGGCAGGCAAATACGTAACTGTCTTTGCCTAAACCTGCGGTAGCGTCTAATACAGATGGAATCGGTTTTCCCTGTTTTATACCGATGGCTTTGGCTATGGTCTGGCCTTTGCCACCGCCAAACTTCTTTCGGTGGCCTAAACTGCCACCCACAAAGTCGACTGACAGGGTCATGTTGTTTTGCAGGTCAATTATCTCAAGCTGCATCTCGGTAAAGTTAAGTGTGAGCTCTGATTGGGCCTTGTGTAAGGGCTGGCAGGCCAGGTCGTGCTCGCTGGCAAAGGCTTCTGCGGCTTTTTTCTGTGCCGGATGCGCATAACTCACGCTTAATAACTGAGGTGTTGGTGTTTTCATTAGTCAAATTGTAATAAGATTCGCCACTTAGCGCCAATATATAAATTGCAGGGCTCTTCCCGGAATTATACACAGAGCTATTCATACGGTTATTCCCAAAATTATATACAGGGTTATACACAGGGTTAAACCCAGAGTTATTTCCAGAACTATCCATAGGATATTTAAAAAATGAGCGAACAGACTTTTATCATAGGTAAAGACCAGGCTTTAGAAACATCTATAGAGAGCATGCAGAAGAAATTGAAAGATTTGAATTTCGATATAGAAGAAGCCTCATGGTTAAACCCGGTGCCTAATGTGTACTCCGTGCATATTCGAGATAAAGATTGTGGTTTGATGTTTACCAATGGCAAGGGCGCATCTGCCAAGGCGTGTCTGGCTAGCGCATTGGGTGAGTATTTTGAACGTTTGAGTTGTAACTATTTTTTTGCTGACTTTTACCTGGGTGAAGATTTTGCAAAAGCCGAGTTTGTTCATTATCCGAATGAAAAGTGGTTTTCTGCCGAGGGCGACACTATGCCTGAAGGTTTAATGGATGATTCATTATGGAAATATTATGATCCAGAGCAGGTATTAAAACCCCAAAGAATAGTAGAAACCAATTCTGGTTCAGGTGAGAGGGGTATTTGTGCGTTACCTTATGAGCGCCAGTCTGATAAAAAAACGATTTATATACCGGTGAATATTATCGGTAACGTTTATGTCAGTAATGGCATGTCTGCGGGTAACACACAAAACGAAGCCCGTGTGCAAAGTTTGTCTGAAGTGTTTGAGCGATATGTTAAAAATAAAATAATTGCAGAAGGCATCTGTTTACCCGAGATACCGGACGATGTGATAGCGCGCTTTCCGGGTATAAAAAAATCAATGGATGAATTAGAGTCTCATGGTTATCACCTGCGAGTTGCGGATGCCTCTCTTGGGGGTAAATACCCGGTAATCAGTGTCACCTTAATTAACCCGAAAGATGGCGCGGTGTTTGCCTCATTTGGTGCGCATCCCTGTTTTGAAGTGGCGTTTGAACGCACTGTAACGGAATTGTTGCAAGGCAGAAGTCTTGATCAACTGGATGAGTTTCTGCCACCTACCTTTGATTTAGATGAGTGCGCTGACCCTCATAATTTAGAAAGCCATTTTGTCGATTCAAGTGGTGTCATCTCTTATGATTTCTTTAAGAACAAGCCTGATTATGAGTTTGCTGACTGGAATCACAATTCAACTACAGACGATGAGTTCGAATATTGCAGTCGTATTATTCATGAAATGGGTTTTGATATTTATATATCAGATTACAATCACCTGAATGTTTATGCCTGTCGAATTTTAGTGCCGGGAATGTCAGATATTTATCCGGTAGATGATCTGGAGTGGAGTAATAACAATGAAGGTGCGTTATTTCGAGAAGAAATATTATCACTGAAAAATCTTCATAAAGATCAGTGGCAGGATATATTAGAACGCCTGGAAGAGGGTGGTTATAACGAAGTTCAGCGAGTCGCTGAGTTCATTGGTGTTGCGCCTAATCCCGGCAGCAGTTGGGCTACCTTAAGAATTGGTGAATTAAAAGCCATGTTATGCCTGGCTTTAGAAGACTTTGAGCAGGCAATGGAATGGAATGACTGGTGTTTACAGATGGATCAGTTAGGCGAAGAACGTATTCGTTTTTACAGAGGGTTGCAGGCATTACTGGAAATTAAGCTGGATGACGCACGTCAATATGACGATTATATTCAAAGTCTTAATTTGATGTACGGAGAAGAGACCATTAAAAGTGGCATTGAGCTGATTGAAGGTAAAGATAAATTTTATGGATTACATAGCCCGGGTTTAAGTTTAGAGGGTTTTACAGTGCATAAAAAATTACTCGATGGTTATGCCAAATTACACAAGGCAAAACTTGAAAACTGGTCATAGATAAAACCTTGAATATTTTCATACAAAAAAATAATAATTAATGGAATAACTATTAATGGAAGATTTAATTGATATAGGCGTGAATCTAACCGGAAAGTCTTTTCAGAAAGATTTAAGCAGCGTTATTGAAAAGGCTAATTTATCAGGCGTTTCTCAAATGATAGTCACGGGAACAAACCTGCAACACAGTGAAACCGCTATTGAACTGTGTGAGTTATGGCCGAAAACCCTGTTTTCAACAGCAGGTGTTCATCCGCATCATGCAAAAGAGTGGACAGACAGTACAGCTCAGGAAATACATATTATGGCGCAGCAAAACTGCGTTAAGTCAATAGGTGAGTGCGGGCTTGATTATAATCGTAATTTCTCTGACCCTAAAGACCAACGCCGCTGCTTTGAAGCCCAACTAGAACTGGCAGCAGATCTAAACCTGCCGGTTTTTCTTCATCAACGAGATGCCCACGATGACTTTTTAGCTATCTTATCGCGCTGGCGTGACAAGTTAGTTGGTGGCGTAACCCATTGTTTTACCGGTACACCTGAAGAAGCACAAAGTTACCTGGAACTGGATTTATATATTGGTGTAACAGGCTGGTTATGTGATGAGCGACGAGGAAAAAGTCTGCAACAGGCCGTAAAAGAAATACCCCTCACTCATATAATGATTGAAACAGATGCCCCTTATTTATTACCCAGAGATTTACCCGAAGAAACCTTAAAGAAACTCTCTGATCGGCGAAATGAACCGCTAGTGTTACCCCACATTTGTGAAACCCTGGCCAGATATAAAAATGAAGACCCGTTAAAGGTAGCAAAACAAACGACTCAGCTAGCAAGGCGTTTTTTTGATATAACAGAAGTGGTTGATTAGTTTGAGTGATGCTCTCAAATATATAAAGGTTTTCGGGTAAGTTATACTTAACACTTAATGTCACTTAATTAGAAACTCATGTTAAGGCGTAAGTAAATGTTATGGTTTATATTGTGATGCCATATATGGTAATTTATTACCATATATGGCATCTTATCCATAATAATGGCAAGTATTCCTAATGTCAGGGATTCTGTCTAATTAATTGTTAGCAAAACTATAAATTAATCAAGGAGAATCTTATGGCTCTATCAAGAGCAGAGGCAAAGATAACAGTTGCAAAATTATTGGAGTTAGCTTATTCCGAGGATAAAGGAATGACAGCTAAAATAGTTGCAAGTAAAGCTGGCGCAAAACTAACTATAGATCAAAATGGTAAAGCTACCCTAACAGGTAACACAGGTGCATTAACATTTTCTGGGTCGCCCGTTTTAGATAGAATTGGAGTGAAAATAAAGCGCGTTAACATCTCTTTTAATAATAAAGGCGGCATGAACATAGGGTATCGTGCTACTTTCGATTTGCTGTATATAAAATTAACCGTAATGGGTGAGTTTGATCTGGAAGAACTGATAACGTCTTGCTCTGGGCTTCTATGCAAAGCAGCTCGCGCCCTAAAAGGCAAACATCATGCTTATGATTTAGAGTTACAGAAAATAATGGGGCATTAGAAATGAAAAAAACAATACTAGGATTTATTTCAATTCTATTTCTTATAAGTTGTGCCGTTGGCACTCAGCCACTGCATGCACTTTATCATTCGTATACATTATACAATGAGTCACTAAATGAAAATAACATTAATGACGATGCGAAACTATACTTTACCCAATCGCTGCTAGGTGACGATTACGCCACAAACCCTGATGCATCGAGCCAGTTATTGTTTAAAAATTATATGCACTCTGTGGTTAATCACTTTGAAGAGATAAACAACAACAATGGCTGTCTAACCATTAATGGTTATGGAAAAGATAAGGCGCCTGTAATTTTCAGTCTAAAATATAAAAAAAATATGGGGAACTGGTTAATTGATAAAATTCATGTTGTGTTTATAGAAAACATAAAAGATTTTAGCAAAAAAGCTAAATGCCCTGAGGCTTTCGAAAATAAAAATGCTAACAAATAAATTAACGCAGACAACTTTGAGCTACGGCCTAAAGAGCAGGCCGCACCTCAAAGTCGCTGGTTATTAAGGCGTTGAGACTGCAGAAAAACCTCAAACTATCACTTTTTCACCTCCAAAATTGTTACAATGACTCAACATAAACGGAGTCATGTAAATGCCAAAATTTATTCCTTATGACTACAACCAAAATGCAATGGTTGTTATTAATTATCTGGATCAACTTCAACCTGGAACGTTTGAACACGCAATACATTACCTGGTTGAAAATGAAGTTGATATCTCTGTATATTTTCCGGCTTATAAAAACGAAGACAATGGCCGGCCAGCTTATGATCCAGCAATACTCTTAAAAATAATCCTATTTGCCTATTCAAAAGGCATAACCTCAAGTCGTGAAATAGAGTGGAACTGCAAAACAAATATTATTTTTAAAGCCCTCTCCTGCGATACCGTTCCACATAACACCACCATCGCAAGTTTTATTAGTGGACACCCGCAATCGGTTGAATCCATCTTTGAACAAATACTTTTAACCTGTGATCAACAGGGGCTACTCGGTCATGAGCTGTTTGCAATAGATGGCTGCAAAATGTCATCGGATGCCAGTAAAGAATGGTCAGGTACCATTAAAGAGTTAAAAGCAAAACGAAACAAAATTAAAAAGTTAATTAATTACCATATCGAACAGGACAAGCAGCTCAGTAAAAACACCCCTCATGATCAAGAGCGCATACAACGTGAAAAACAGGCTACTGAAACACTCACAAAAGCCTATAAGAAAGTCGACAAATTCTTAAAAAAAGCTGAACCAAGGATTGGGTCAGGGAAAAGCAAAGCAGAAGTTAAAAGCAATATTACCGATAATGAAAGCGCCAAAATGAAAACCAGCAAAGGCACCATACAAGGGTATAACGGAGTAACCTCGGCTGATAAAAAACACCAGATCATCATAGATGCCCAGGCCTTTGGGCGAGGCCCAGAACAGTCCACACTGCAGCCCGTGCTTGAAACCATACAGCAGCGTTACTCCCGACTGGCGATTAATGAAGACATTTACAAAACCGAAATAGTCATTACCGCCGACACCGGCTTTGCCGATGAACCGAACATGCAATACCTCAATGAAAATATTATAAACGGATACATCCCAGATAACCAATTCAGAAGCCGAGACGATAAATTCTCAAACCAGAAAACTAAACACGGCAAACGTAACCAGGACAATAAAACAAAATCCAAATGCGTTATCCACGCCTCTGAATTTCAATACGACCCAACAAACAACACCTGTCATTGCCCGCAAGGGAATTTAATGACCATGAAAAAACAAGGTGAAAACCAACGTGGCATAGAAACAATTTTCTTCCATTGTAAACCCAGCATTTGCAAAGCCTGCCCGAAAATAAAAGCCTGCATGCGTAACCCGCAATCCGCAACAAAAGTAAATGGAACCGGACGACAAGTTTCATTTGTAGTAGAGTCAAAAAGAAAACCCACCTACACCGACTGGATGAAAGAACGCGTAGACAGTGACAAAGGAAAAGCAGTATACAGCCACAGAATGTCAGTCATCGAACCGGTGTTTGGAAACTTATCCAACAAAAGACTGACAAAATTCAGCCTACGTGGAAAAGAAAAAGTACAATGCCAGTTAAAACTTTTTTGTTTAATTCATAACATAGAGAAGATAAAGAATTACGGACAGATAGCTGCTTAAGGGACTGATAGACCGAGATAATAGAAAGAAAAATAAGCCAAAACTAATATTGTTGCAAAAAAACAGCAATACCTTAATAATATAAAAAGATTAAGCATCTTGTTCGCAAAATACTAATAATTTTAAAATAAATAATAAAAACATGGGCTGGATGAATTCGACGGTATTTATGGGTTTTTCTGCAGCCTCGTTATAAAAAATGAATAAAGAGGAAGTAGGCAATGCCACATATTATAATTGAATATCCGGAACAGGCGATGAAAGATGTTGATATCCCTACGGTCTTAAAAGCTGCACGTGATGCTGTTGTCGACAGTGGATTGTACAAGTTAAGTCAAATCAAAACCCGGGCGTATGGGTTTGGTGTGCATACCTATGCTGATGGCACTGATCCTTATATTCATATACAGGCAAGGATTTGTTCGGGGCGCGATGAAGATAACCGAAATCGAATGAGTCAGGTCATTCTTTCAGGAGTAAAAGCACTGGAGCTCCCTGTTTCGGTGATAACGGTTGAAGTGGTTGATATGGACCGGGTCTCTTATGCACGATAGGTTTAATCAGTTTGAATATCGATCAGGGAATAATACACAATGAACATCATACAGGTAAAAACACATAATAATTCATTCAACATTAACCATTTTTACACGTCGCTTTGCTCTATGTAAAAATGGCAAGTTAATTCGACTGTTAGCATAATGAAACAAAAGGAGAATTGAATGGACATAAATATGTCAGTTCAAGATAATTTCTCATCATATATTGATGAAAAAACAGGATTGGCTATCTTTGTTGACTCTTTTGATAATCACGATTTTGAAGTCAGAATTGGAAGTACTGATGAATCTGTATCAATGGGCACGTCAACAGCAGAAAACGACGAAGAGTTAAACAGAAGTATTCTTGAATTGGTTGAAAAATACAAGGAAAATTCATAATGGGTATAATGCAAAACGATATTACAGTCTTAGAAGCTATTCTAAATTAAAGCTTTCTAAGGAAACATGTCATTTAAAATGTCAGTTCACTTTGTAAAAGACAGCATGAATGACCCAGGAAATACTCCTTCTATAACAATTACTGAGTTACAAAGCATATTTAATCGTTTATTAACTGTGCATATAAGCGCTTTAGCTAAACTACATGCAGTGTCAGGTCACGGTGATCATATGCATATATCTGTAAACCAGGGAAGAGTATGAATAAATATTCCAAAGAGGCTTTAAGTTATAACAAGAACTTAGAAAACATAGTAACCAATTATAAAGCCATTATCACACCCACAACATTAACTATTACAAATGGCAATTAAAGAGGTTAACAAGGCAGCCAGGTTCGCATGTGTAAAAACCGCACATGTTTGGTCGCTGCTTAAAAATCAATGGGGTTAGTTCAGGTATGTCCACAAATGGAGATTCAATGTTTAAATCAGCTTTAATGGATAGCTGGTCTTTTTTTAAGAACCATATCATTATTTTATCCTTAATAGTTTTACCTGTAGTCATCCCATTTGAAATAGCTTCAGCACTATATCAGTATCACTTCACAAGCGTAGATAAAGGTTTAGCGAGTGAACTACTTCCAATGAGCATATCTATATTGCTCTATCCAATATATTCAGTAGCCGTTGTTGTATACATATCATCAGTAATATCAGGTAATAAATTCACCTTAAAAGAGCTTTATTCAATTAGTCTAAAATATTGGGGCTCTTATCTAGTTATAACAATCTTTATTGGGTTAATTGTCTTTGGCGGTCTAATGTTATTTATTATTCCAGGTATTATATTTCTTGTTCGTTATTCGTTTGCAGAGTTTGAGCTAATTCTTAACAACTTGAAACCTCTTGATGCCATGAGCACTAGCTGGCTATCCACGAAGAACTACTTTATAACCTTAATATCAGGTTATGCTGTCATAGCTATCTGTTTATATGGGCCCTCTATGGCCTTAGCGCTAAACCAGGAAGAATACTCAGTAAAGACATATACTATTAATACAATAACTAACATCATCTATGCTGTGCTTAATACATTTTTCACGATATATGCTTACAGAATCTATGAGTATTCAAAGCAAAATAAAACATAACAAAGTATGTGTTAAATACTTGGAGAGCTTCCTGGCTTGAATTACATATTTAGCTTACAGTACAGTAATAACTACAATTTAAATTATCCGTTCCGGTTGCGACGGCTTGGCAATGCCTTAGGCTAATATACAATATGAGATTTTTAACATTTATATTTTTATCTTCTTTCATAATGAGTGTTTCAGCTACATCTTCGTCAAAAGATGTTTCAGTATATTTGCTACCTAAACACAAGACATATATTGGGATTAACAAGGACGGCTATAACTATGTTGAGTTATTAGACAATGATGGAAACTTATATGTCACCTTCTGGGATATTAATGAAGCACTTTTAACTGGTTTTAAAAGCACAGTTTTACAATGCCGAAAACAGTTTAAAGAGAAAAGTCTATTTAATAAAGCACTACATGTGTCAGATATAAACTCGGATAATGTCAAACCATCACTATTCAAGGAATTTAATCTATGTATACGTGATAAGGGTTACATCCATAAAAGTAGTGATGCATTTTTTCCAGGCAGCTATCAATTAAGCCTGTCTCGAAGCCATTCATCTACAGACAGGTATATGCCTGTAGGTGGCTCATATAACATCACAAAGAAAAATTCAGATTTCAAAAGTGTTCTCAATGGTCTGAAATTGTGTGTAAACAAAATAAACCATAAATACAGTAGTGAATCATACGAGGAAAATTCGACTTATTATTCACAGGTCAATATAGAACCTTACGCAAACTCACTAGAAGCCTGTTTAAAAGAGAGCGGTTATGTAGTGAATTATTTAAAAGCTAAAAAGCCAAACAATAGAGCCAAGTCCGTGAACGATGAAAACAGGCAATTAGACCAGGCAAACAGCCCGTCTCGTCTCATACCTTAGTGTTATCCCAGAAAAAACGATCATATGAACAGGAATTCCATAGCAACAATAAGTAGTTCAATACTGTTATTTA
Source organism: Gammaproteobacteria bacterium (assembly GCA_026195255.1). Taxonomy (GTDB): domain Bacteria; phylum Pseudomonadota; class Gammaproteobacteria; order SZUA-229; family SZUA-229; genus SZUA-229. The sequence goes on from JAPHSS010000003.1 coordinate 19,768, forward strand.
TAGCCATAATATATTGGCAAGAATTATTTATATTTCAAAAAACTACTCTCAATTATCCAGCATGGGCAAAAATACTACCATATCCTTTAATGGGCGCGCACATAATAGTAATTATCACTCTAATTCCCTTAGCTATGTTGTCTAATGCTAATATTTATTTTATAAAAAACATAACAATAACTTCCATAGTTGTGCCTGTTTTTCCTGTTATTATTTTAACTTATCTTAATAATAACTCACTTACATTTAATAATATAACTAACGACCTTATGTGGGCCGTAGGTGTTATTTGTATACCGGCAGCACTATTTGTCTTTATAGGGCGTGTTATATTTGACGCATATATGAGCAAGAGACTAACATGATGGTCAAGTTCGCATATGTAAAAGCTTCACACGCCTGGGCCTTCACTACGCTACTGTCATTAACCAAAGCCGCTATGTATAAAAAGGAATAAATCATGGAAAACATAATGTACATTATATTTTACTCAATGTTTCCACTTGTATTTCTTTGGTTTCATTTAACGAATAAGCTTTTTTCTCTACTAAAAACATATCATCCTCTAAAATACAGTGAAATGGGTGATCCTACATTATTTAGAAATAACACACCTAAAACTGGTTATGCGTTTTTATCATTTCTTATCTTTAAAAAGGAGTGGAAAACTATTAATGACAAAAAAATAGAAGCCTTATGCAAAAAGATGGTGATTTTATTTTATGTATATATGGTTTTGTTTATAACTATGTTGGTTTTAATCCCTGTGTTCAGCGTAAGTGAATAACAGCAATACATGGCGTTAGATTTACAGCATATATATTAACAGGCACTAAAAGCACATGATAAAACAATGAGAAAATCGTTAAAGACTAAAATAATTGAAGTTTGTAATAAAAAAATAGACAGTAAAGGCAATGATGTGGGTTTGTCGTTCTATGCATTTTTTGCAAATAAGAATGATGACCCCGAGTTATTAATGGAAGCTGCTGTGTGGTGGATAAAAACAAATAAATTAAACCACTTTGAAAAAGCAGTTAAAATTAAAAACATGGTTGATTCTAATTAAATAAATATGATATTAACAATGAAGTGTGGCGTGAACTTAAATCAAACAAAGTATGTTTTCAAATCTGGGGAAAGCTCCGTGCTAGATTATATCGCCTAATTTAAACGATGTGCATATATAAAAGAAACTTAGATGCCTGAAGAACATTTATATTATTTTAAAAAGACACGCAAACAAAGATCTTCTTTGTTCATCAGAATGGGGCTGGCTTTTTTAGGTTATATAACTGCACTTTATCTGGTTGAGCATTACACTGTTTTTAATGTACCTGAAGATGTACATTATATTATGGTAAGCGTATTTTCATTGGCAGCAATTATATTATTTTATATTGCATGGTGGCATATTAAGAATCCTGCAACATACGAGGCATACATTACTAGCAAAGAATTCTCAGTAAGTTATCCCGAATCCATGAAATGGTCATTCAAGGTAAACATTCACGACATCATAAGAGTTGAGCACAGACAATCCCTTTCAAGCGGCGGCAAGTCTATTGTTGATACAGGGGTGCTTATGAAGAATGACGACTTCCATGAAATCAGTATGAATTATGGGAACAGTGTTAATAAGATGTTTAAAGTTCTTAAGACTATTAATCCAGATATCAGCTTTCCTAAAATTATTAAAAAAAGCTATTATTTGTTTGGCAGAAAAATAAAATAATGCATAATAAAAAGCTCAACAAGGCCGCTGCACTACTGTACTACTCAGTTAATGTTGACAGTACGTCTGCCTGGCTAAGCGTTATGTAAGTCTCAATCAATCTCAGAAATAGGTGATATAAATGTCTTATATTGATGGCTTTGTAGCAGCAGTACCAACAGTTAATAAAGAAAAATATATAGAACATGCGAAGTTGGCTTCAAAAGTTTTTATAGATCATGGAGCGCTTAAGATCACAGAAGCGTGGGGAGATAACGTCCCGGATGGAGAGGTAACTTCATTTCCAATGGCTGTTAATTGTGGCAAAGATGAAACAGTAGTTTTTTCATCAGTTGTATGGCCTTCAAAAGAAGTTCGTGATGCCGGGTGGCAAGCGATTATGGAAGACCCTCGAATGCACCCGGACCAAAACCCAATGCCCTTTGACGGCAAACGTTTAATATATGGTGGCTTCGAAGTAATTCTTGAAGAATAATATCCTGTTGCAAACATACCAGGGATCAGAAACTGATATTGAAATTATTGAAATCAAAGAATCTGCTGAAGAAATTATTTACCTGATATCGCAATAATCACTTACTTAGTGAGACATCCATACTAAGACGTAAGTAAAAACAAAGGCTTAGATTGTGTTCGGTCTTTTGTTAGTTTTTGTGTCCGGATTATTTTCTGAGCCTGAAAAAGGCTCTGGCAAATTGCGATGATGCTGGCTTCATCTAGAAATTAATGGGGTCTGAAGTTAAACTTGAATTGCATTTTCTAGAATTCAGGTTTAATTCATAAATATACAGGTTAGTCCTCGAATTATTTTTTATGGGTGTCCAAGATTCTTTTCGAGTCTAGCCCTTGACGACGGCCAGGGGCTGCAATTCGATTTGCACTTCGACCAGGTCAGTCTGATTTCTCATCACTTCATCGATATCTTTGTAAGACCCCGGTGCTTCATCCAAATCTTCACGATGACGGATGCCGTGCAATATGCCACGATCCTCGAGGGCTTTTATCTCTTCCTTCAAGTTCAGTGATTTGCGCGCTTTTGTTCGACTCATGATTCTGCCGGCACCGTGTGAACACGATTCGAAGGACTGTGCCTCGCCTTTGCCTTTCACTAGAAAAGACCCGGTGCCCTGAGAGCCCGGAATCATGCCCCATTCTCCTTTGCGGGCTCGCGTAGCGCCTTTTCGATGCGCGATGACCGTCTCTCCGAAGTGTTCCTCCTCGGCGGCGAAGTTATGTGGTTTATTGATAAAATCCCGCAAAATAGATACTTAATGAGACACCCATGGTAAGACGTGTGTTATATGACAAGGTGGCTGCCCGGATATCGGAGGGAATTCTTTAGATAACTCATATCAGCGAATTGATCAAAAACTGGCTCGAAGAAAACCAGCTCAGAGAGTAAAAAAACTGATGATGCGCATTGCTTAATGACGCTTACTTAATGAGACACCCATGGTAAGACGTGAGTAAAAACAATGGTTTAGAACGTGATCGGGTCTTTTATTAGTATGGGTGTCCGGTTTAATTCCCAAAACTCATGGCAGAAATATTAAGCGGTGAAGCTTCATCAGGTTGTTTGCAGTCAGCACCACCAGAGCGAATTCCTGGATTGGTATCTGTTACCGGTGGGGAGAGTGAATGATTAATTCACTCGGCGCCATTACGGTAAACCAGTGAGCGAAACTCACGGTTTATTGGCTGATCATTGAGGTCTGATTCAACAAAATATTGCTGAATTTCAGGGCGAATTAATTCAAACACGTAACGTAGATGCCCAATCACAGGTTATAGTCTTAATATCGCGTGTTTACGTTGTAACATGTCATACAGGCCCAGAATAATTAACGCCAGTATGACAATAAATAACCCGTAGGCATTCGGCCAGACCATCGCCAGTATAAGCGTGGCGATGGGGATTATTATTGATAACAAAATAAATTGAGTGCGTACAGGCATGATAATTATTCAAGATTAGTACTAATCTTTTTGGCTTATATAGGGCAAACAAATTTCCCAAGTTTTTCGGTTAATTTCATATTTTCTGAATAGTCGACGGCAACATCGACAACCACAACCGTGTTGTCGTCAAAGGCGCGTTGCAGTGTCCCCACTAAATCTTCAGCTTTTTCTACGCGGTAACCTTTGGCACCAAATGATTCAGCATACTTAACAAAGTCCGGATTGTTAAAAGTAGTATTATTAGAATGCCCAAAATGTTCTTCCTGATGCCATGTGATTAGCCCATATTCACTGTCGTTCCAGATCATAATGACGATGGCAACGTTATTACGTAAGGCGGTTTCGATTTCCTGTGAGTTCATCATGAAACCGGCATCACCGGTAATGGTTAATACGTTTTTCTGCGGGTAAGCCATTTTTGCTGCAATTGCACCGGGCACGCCTATACCCATGGCGGCAAAGCCATTTGAAATGATGCAGGTGTTGGGGGCTTCAGCGCGGTATAAACGTGCTATCCACATTTTATGTGCGCCAACATCAGAGATTAGAATATCTTCATCGGCCAGAACTTTGCGCGTATCGAAGAGAATTTTCTGGGGTTTTAACGGGTAAGATTTATCTTCAGTATAATTATCAAGTTCTTCCATGATAATGCCTTTTAGATTGTCGGTTTTTCCCGCATGTGTTTTTTTGGTTTGTGCAGCGATGCGAGTCAGAGAATCTGTTATATCACCTAATACGCCAGACTGCAGAATGTAATGCGCGTCAACTTCTGCGTAATTTAGATCAATATGAATTATTTTTTTATCTTTATCCGGGTGCCATAGGTGCGGATGATATTCGACCATATCATAACCAATACAAATGATGACATCAGCGCGGTCGAAACCACAGGCAATGTAATCTCGTGCCTGTAAACCGACAGTACCCAGTGATAGTGGGTGAGAAAATGGTATAGAACCTTTTGCCATAAAAGTTTCTGCGACGGGTATATTTAAAGATTCGGCGAATGAGAGCAGTGCGTCTGTTGCCCGATTGCGAATAACGCCATTGCCAGCCATGATTAACGGAAATTTTGCGGCATCAATCAGTTCGGCAGCCTGTTGAATTTTTACCTGAGGTGCATTGGGTGTAAACGGGCTTTGTACTTTTAGCGGTAGTATGGCATCGTCGAATGTTTCACCCGCAATGTTTTCGGGAAAACTGATAAATGCACCGCCGGGTTTTTCAGCTTGTGCATCTTTAAAAGCTTTACGAACTAACTCGGGAATAATTTCAGGCTCTAAAATTTCCACACTGTATTTCGAGATCGGTTTGAACAGGCTGACTAAATCCAGTATCTGATGGCTCTCTTTATGCATACGGGTAGTCGCACCCTGGCCGGCGATAGCAACCACGGGTGCACGATCCATATTGGCATCGGCAAAACCGGTAATAAGATTTGTTGCACCTGGGCCTAATGTGGCGAGACAGACACCGGCTTTGCCTGTCAGGCGACCATGTACATCTGCCATAAACGCAGCGCCCTGTTCATGTCTGACCGTGATAAATTCGATACTGCTGTCTCGAAGTGCATGCATTACATGCAGGTTTTCTTCACCCGGTATACCAAATATTTTATCAACACCTTCGTTTTCCAGACAACGAATTAATAGTTCTGCTGCTGTGGCCATAGTATTTTCCTTTAGTTTTATATTTTAAATTTTTTGATAGTATCGGGAGTTACTTTTCTGTTAGTTAAGCGGGTTTTGTGGTCTCCTTTTATTATTGAATTTTTTTCCAATGGATTGTTAATACAGGTTTCATATAAAAATATTTTTCCGATTATTGAAAAGATAGTTTATTATTCATTAACTTCTTCAGACAGCAGGAACTATTTTCAGTTCCCTCAGTAATTTGGGTTAAACATAAGTTTCTCAATCATTATCTGTAGATTTTCAGCTTATGTCGCAGTTGCCAGTTTTTGTTTATAGTCACGTTCATCGACTACGTCAGCCACGTTGTGTGCCACGTCGAGAAACATTTCGTCACTTATCCGGCCTGTCTGATATTTTTTCAAAAACATGAAGTGGCTTATCTTTTCTCGGTGGGGACATACTCACGCAACCCATAACCTATATAACGTTGTCGGGGCCTGCCAATTTTATGCACCGGTTCATTAATCATCTCGTTCCATTGCGACACCCAGCCGGCAGTACGTGCCACAGCAAATAGCACGGTAAACATCGATGTCGGGAAGCCCATGGCTTTAAGAATAATGCCGGAGTAAAAGTCAACATTGGGGAATAATTTCTTTTCAATAAAATAATCATCTTCCAGTGCTATACGTTCCAGTTCCATTGCCAGTTCGAATAAGGGCTGTTCGGTTGAGCCCAGCTCTGTTAACACTTCATGTGCAGACTCTCTCAGCACCTGTGCGCGCGGGTCGTGATTTTTGTAGACACGATGACCAAAACCCATCAATCTAAAAGGGTCGTTTTTATCTTTGGCGCGGGCGATAAATTCATGAATATTATCTTTATGGCCAATCTCATTCAGCATATTCAACACGGCTTCATTTGCACCGCCGTGTGCAGGCCCCCAAAGCGATGCTATACCTGCTGCTATACAGGCGAAAGGATTAGCTTGTGATGAGCCAGCTAAACGCACCGTTGAGGTCGATGCATTCTGTTCATGGTCTGCGTGTAAAATGAAAATTCGGTCAAGTGCCCGTGACAGTACAGGGTTAGGTACATATTCCTGAGCAGGTACGGAGAACATCATGCGTAAAAAATTTTCGGAATAGGTAAGTTCGTTATCTGGATAAACAAAAGGCTGCCCCATAGTATATTTATAAGCCATGGCTGCAATCGTTGGCATTTTTGAAATTAGTCGCATTGATGCTAAATGACATTGAGCCAGGTCTTTGATGTCCAGGCTGTCATGATAGAAGGCAGATAACGCGCCGACCACACCAACCATAATAGCCATTGGATGTGCATCACGGCGAAAGCCATTATAAAAGCTAATTAACTGTTCATCGACCATGGTGTGTAATTGAATTTCAGCATCAAATTTCTGGCGTTGTTTTTTACTGGGTAATTCACCCTGTATCAGAAGATAAGCGACTTCAAGAAAATCACTGCGTGATGCCAGTTCTTCAATTGAATAACCACGGTGTAATAAAATACCTTTTTCACCATCAATAAAAGTAATAGCAGAATCGCAGCTTGCGGTGGAAGTGAAACCCGGGTCATAGGTAAAATAATTCATGTCACGATACAAGTTACGAACGTCAATGACATCTGGGCCTTCATTACTTGGTAATATTGCCAGCTCAATACGCTTTTGACTCTGGTTGTCAATTAACGTCACTGTTGGCGAAGCATCATCACTGGTATGAGTAGGTGTTGCCATAATCATTCTCTCCTTAAAAAGTAACAGGTTTTATTAATTTGTATTTATATGTTTTACATGACGGGTAACTATGTAGACATGTGTGATTTATTATAATTTGTGTGGACAACTCCTGAATATCTATTAGTTAAAGTTACATGACTCTGCTAGTTGCGCCACCCGCGCTAAAGTTTAATTATTTTGTGTTTGCGGTTCTTGCAGCTCACTGGATAACAACATTAATAAATTTAAAAATGCATCAATAGATTCGCAGGATGCAGATTCATCTATTGTGTGATATCCAGTGGTTGGTATTTGTATTGTGGTGCCATCAACTAATCCGTTAGATGCAGCTATTATTCTGCCCATTTCTGTGCTGCCTAAAGATTGAGGTTTTTCACCTATGCTTAGTAACTGTTTATTTTTTTCTTCTACGTATTTGTCTTTATAAGCATAGTTAATATTATTTCTTCGACATAAATCTTCAATGAATTTTATGGCATCTTTATTAAATGAAGCATTAGCGTCTTTTTCCCTTAGTGAAAGCAGTTGCTGATTTGCAGCTTCAAGGTCAACGAAAGGGCTGGTATCAACTACAAATAGGCGGTTCGTAGATTGACCAAATCGTCGAAACCACTCCAGTAAATAACGCCAGCTTTTTCCTGCCTCTTCCTGGGCGGTGAAAAAGGCAGTGCCCTCAAAACCAAGACTAAATATATGCACCAGTGCTGCAGCCGTTAATACATTGTCCAGTTGCCCTTCCAGTCGATCGTTATTAATCTTGAGTTTGTCTTCAAACGCGAGAGGGGTTCCCGCAACTATATCATCAAGCCCGTCAACTTCGAAAATCAGGTTATTTCTAAATTGACATACAGAGGCATTTTTAATGCGGCCATTTCCCCTGTATACGCCGGACCATGGTTCATATGCATAAACCTGTTTTGACAGAAAACGTTCTGTTACTTTTGTCATTAACTGTTCAGAAACTGAATTGTTTAAAAGATCAGATCTATTAGCCGCTATAAACGCCGCATACTGGAATTCTCCCGGACCCGTACAGATAAGACCATGACGATCAATATGCGCAGACAACATAGTGCTAAAGGGTTTGCGCCCCTGGGCTACCAGAAGCCCCTCATACCAGGTGACCTTTGCACCTCGCTCTTCGAGCTCACGTTGTAACATCCTGAAGAATGAATGTTCTGCACCTACCACACTGGGTTGCCGTATCAAGGCTTTTAATAAATCAATGTATTCATTATTTAACATTGTAGTGGCCTTTGATATTCACTCGTATAACGAGGCTGTAATAAACAATAAAACTAATTAATGTTGCAGATATTTGTCGGCGTACTAAACGATTTATAACAACAGGTGTTTAATGGCTTCGCGCTCTTCCAGTAACTCCTGTTCGGAGAGCGTCATTCTTTGCTGACTAAATTCACTGATCTCCAGGCCCTGTACTATCTGGTAATCACCGTTTTCACAAGTGACAGGAAAAGAATAGATGATGCCTTCGCTAATGCCATAACTGCCGTCGCTGGGTACGGCCATGCTGCACCAGTCATTGCTAGAACTACCGCGTACCCAGTCGCGCATGTGATCCAGTGCGGCTGAGGCGGCTGAGGCCGCACTGGATGAGCCGCGTGCTTTAATGATTGCAGCACCGCGTTGTTGCACTGTCGGGATGAATACGTCGCGAATCCAGTCTTCGCTTACCAGGTCCAGCGCTGACTGACCACGAACGGTTGCGTGGCTAATGTCAGGGTATTGTGTTGATGAATGATTTCCCCAAACCGCAAGATGACAAATATCGTTGACTAATAAACCGCATTTACGAGCCAGTAAAGAATATGCCCGGTTATGATCCAGTCGGGTCATGGCAGTAAATTGTCGTGAATTAATATCCGGCGCATGACTCATGGCGATTAAACAATTTGTGTTGGCTGGATTACCGACCACCAGTACTTTAATGTCGCGTGATGCATGCTCATTAATCGCTTTGCCCTGTGGCGCAAATATCTGACCGTTCTCCAGTATTAAATCTTTACGCTCCATGCCAGGTCCACGTGGTTTTGAGCCAACCAGAAAGGCATAATCAACATCGCGAAAAGCAATATCAGCGTCGGCGGTAACAATAATGTCGTGTAATAATGGGAAAGCGCAATCTTCCAGCTCCATCTGCACACCGCGTACGGCATCCATGGCGGCAGGTACTTCAAGCAGATGTAAGATAACCGGTTGATCGTCGCCCAGAAAATAACCTACGGCTATTCTGAACAGCATCGCATAACCAATTTGACCAGCAGCTCCGGTGACAGCTATTCGTACAGGTGGTTTCATAAGTTTGTCCCTTAAAAAAATTATTTAAATTATTAACCTTCTAAAATGGCGCTAACGCCCACGCCGCCAGCTGTGAAATCGAAAACAGGCCGCGACCTGAAGCTTTTTCTTCTCGTAATTTTGCCAGGGTCATCAATAGTTGAGCACCGCTAGCAAGGTTTCCTGCACGAGGTCTTTTGTTCTGTGCGTATCATGTGTATTCCATAATACGAATGAATAAAGCGCGGCGCCATTTTCATCAAGCCAGTGTTCAGGTTCCGATATAGACATGCTCATTTTCCTGTTTATATGCGTAGATTATCATATAGAAAAGTAGTTTTTATTAGAAAAAATGAAATTCATATAAAGGTAAAAGTACTCTTATAGTATAGATGTTTATTTTAAAAGCATTCATCAGTTTTCGGTTGTTCATAACTTAATAACACATGTAGTAAATTTTCCTGAAAATGGGTATTACCAATCAACGTATCATGCGTCTCGCTAAGCAGGCGGTCTATTGGTGTTTACATGCGTTAGAAAAACATATGTGTGATGTTTTATGCCAATGCCTTTCAGTCAGTAAGTGTAGTGTCGCGGATTATTCAGCTTATATTGTTGCCTGCCATTCTTCTGTCAGGGCTGATTAATCATATCGACGGACTGCTTATCTGGTTTATTAATAACTACTGATATTGCTAAAGATCAAGATGGCCGCATATTTAAAAAACATATGCATATAAGTTATGCTATTTTTGCAATAGACCCCTAAAATCTGCTATAAATATGTTTACTAATTATAACTATAAATAAGCATATATTTTGAATCAACACCGCAGACTCTATTTCTCTCTTTTTATCCTGATATGCTTTTTGCTGGCTTTATTATCCCCACAAAATAGCACTGTACGCTGGTTAGATGCGCAGATGTTTCGATTTGCAAGTTATTTACTGCCTGCGCAAACAGAGTCAAAAGATATGCGGGTTATTAAGCTCGATGAAGCCTGGTTGCAAAAACCTCAGGGCATTCAGGAATTCAGGTTTTTACTGCGCAAATTACGTAAGTCTAAGGCGGCTGAAATTGTATGGCTGACTGATGACTTTCCACAAATGGACTTTGTGCAGGAGGAAACTAACGAGAAGAATATAGCCAGAACACAGGATCAGGCTAAACTGGATGAAGAGGATCTCTGGAAACCGACTGAAGGTGAAAGAAATAAACTTGCCTGGATGTTAGAAAATCAAAATGTGTTTTTAACCCAATATTCTAATATACCGCAGCAGCATAAAAACATCTCGTATAACCAGTCACTTATTTATCAGGATGGCTGGAGACAATATATACCTTCATTGTTTTTACCGCAGACAAAGATTTTCAGATTAACTAAAACCGAATTACCTTATCGAGTATTTCCATTCGACTATCAATCGCAAGGTGATAATGCGCTGATCTGGTATTCGCCTGATCAGAGTTACACATTACCTGATTTGAGTCTGGCGTTATTTGCCGAATTTCAGAAGAGTAATAAAATTGTCTGGAACGAAGCTGGTAGAATAGATATGGGTATTAGCCAGCTGAATACTGGTATGTCTGGAAAGGTGTTTAACTATTTTTCTGAGTTAACGAATCGTCATACGCATATAAATATATTATCGGTGGATGCGGCCGAGGCGAAATCAAGGTCATATTTTAAAAATAAAATTATTTTAATTGGTCAGGATGAGCAGCAATTGCAGGTACTGGCTGATTCGTTAAGCAGTATTAACGCAGGCGCTGTGTATTATACCCCCGCGCATAGCTGGTGGGTTTTACCTGCGCTTATGTTAGTCATTGTTATATATCTTTTATGGCTGTTGCCATTAGTCTCAAAAACCAGTGGTGTTTTTCTGGGTGCATTTATTATTTTAGCAACGATTTCAGCACAACCGGTATTGCTAATTTTAAACGGAGTATGGTGGCCAACTATAAACCTGCTGTTATTATTAGTTCTGGGGCAAATATCAGTATATGTTTATTTGTCTGGGCAGAAAATTTTAAATGAACTTTCACAAAAACAAGATGACGCCTGGTTTCAGTTAGGGCATTACCAGTACGAAAAAGGTGATTATGAAACGGCTATAACCAGTTTGTTAAAATGTCGAGGTAATGAGGAGGTTTTATCTGATTTATATGAAATAGGTTTAAGTTTTGAACGTAAACGTCAGTATGATAGAGCTTTACAAATTTATTCAGAAATTAATGTCCGTAAAAAGAAATATAAAGATATAGATAAACGACTTAGCTCAATAAGCGGTTTTTCTGCAACAAGAACTGAGGTTTTATCTCCCTCTCAGGCACAGAAAACATTAGTAATGCCAGAAATGGAGCTACCTGAATTTGGTCGCTATAAGATAGAAAGAGAGCTGGGGCGGGGTGCCATGGGCGTTGTTTATTTAGGAAAAGATCCGAAAATAAATAGAAAAGTCGCCATAAAAACTCTCGATTACACTCAGTTTAGTGAAGCTGAATTAAAATCAGTGAAATCACGATTTTTTAGAGAAGCTGAGGCCGCGGGTCGTTTATCTCATAATAATATAGTGACGGTTTATGATGTTGGCGAAGAAGAAGGTTTTGCATTTATTGCAATGGATTATGTAGAGGGGGTGCCGTTATCTGATTTCACACAGAAAAACAAGTTGCTTCCGGTGCAAGAAGTTTATCGTATCTTACAGGTGGTGGCTGAAGCGCTTGATTATGCACATAGCCAGAAGATAGTGCACCGTGATATTAAACCCGGCAATATAATGTATAACCCAAAAGATCAACAAATTAAAATTACCGATTTTGGTATAGCGCGAATAACCGATTCAGTAAAAACACGTACCGGTAGTTTTATGGGAAGCCCTTCTTATATGGCACCAGAACAAATGACCGGGTCACGTGTTGATGGCCAGGCTGATCTGTACTCACTGGGTGCAAGCATGTATCAACTATTAACAGGAAAATTACCTTTTGATGCAGATAGTCTTGGTAACCTGGCGTATAAAATTACCAATGAAAAACACAGGTCGATAAGAGAAATAAGACCAGAATTACCAGCTAGTGCAACCAGAATTACAAATAAAGCCCTGCAAAAGAAAACCACTAAACGTTATGCAAGTGGTGCTGAAATGGCGGAAGCTTTAAACAGGGGTATGCCATCAGCTTAACAGATTGATGTTTTTATTATCTGTTAGAACGGACAAGCAGGAATTATTATGACGGATGGAAAGTTAACAATTAATTATGCCGGTGGCACAGACAGGGGAAAGGTGCGCACTCAAAATGAAGACAGTATCCTGATGTCCGGTTTTGAGCGTAGTGATGTTGTGTTATTAGTTGTTGCAGATGGTGTCGGTGGCCATAAAGGCGGTGAAGTAGCGAGTAAACTAGCCGTCGATAGTATCCATGAATATGTAGAAAAATCAGTATTACAGGCGCACAGTGGTGGTGGATACGGTTCCGACTGGTTGGAGTTAACATTGTCGCATGCTATTTTTGAAACTAATGCGCGTCTCATCAAACAGCAGCAGGAAAATATAGATTTAAATAATATGGCAACAACAGTAGTCGCCATGTTATTTCATGATAATGAATGTGTTGTTAGTTATCTGGGTGATTCAAGGTGTTATCAATTTGCTAATAATACACTGCTTCAAATAACTGAAGATCACTCTATGTTACAAAAATTGTTAAATGAAGGAAAAATTAATCAGCAGGAATTTGAAACCAGTCCTATGCATCATATGATTAGCCAGGCTTTGGGTTTAACCTCTGAACCAGATGTGCAGGTTAGTCGTTTAGATTTTGATGATAAAGCCAGTTATTTATTGTGTTCAGATGGATTAACCAACTGTGTTTCTGATGCGCAAATTCAGCATATACTTTCCAAAAATCAACAATTAGAAACTACTGTAGATGAGTTGATTACCAAAGCTAATGATAACGGAGGTATAGATAATATTTCTGTGATTTTAGTTAAATCAGTAAGTTGACAGGTAAGTAATATGCACAAACAACAGGAAAACATTCAACGTGTGGTCGCAGGTAAAGTACTTAAAGATATTCATAAAATTGTAGAAGAAGACAGCGTAAAAGAAAAACAGGAAAAAAATGGAGCCCTGTTTGCAGGTAGTTTGATCTTGTTTTTTGTTATTCTTTTATCAGGTTTATTTATACTTGTGTAACATATGAATTGATGGGCGAAAAAATAAACTGTTAAGTTAGTCTGTTTTATTTATGAATGTATAAATTGAGTGATTTTTGTGTAGTCAAAATCAGCAGATAAACAGGCATAGTAATCTTTAAACATTTCCGGCAAAAGTATGTCCTGCATTTTATAAAAATTATCATCTTTATTTTTTAAATTTTTAATAAAACTTGCATCCTGTGGTGGCACACTTACTTCAAATTGTGTGGGGGCAAGAGATAAGCCCTTTCCGGTAACTTTCATATGCGCTTCCTTGCGTGTCCAGATCTGGAAAAATGCCTGTTTTTGTTCTGCTTCAGTTAGTTCGTCGAGCTGTTGCAGTTCATTAGTTGTAAAAAAACGTTTGCTAATTCCCCGCCAGTCTACCTTTCTCTCAGCGTGTTCAGTATCTATGCCTACAGAATGATGTCTGCACACAGCAAGTATGGCTAAATTACCGGAATGACTTAAATTAAACTGTATATTGTTTTTATTTTGAGTATCTATTAATGAGGGTTTTCCTAATTCTGTTTGAGTAAACTCAATGTCATTAGCTTCAGCGTCAATATAGTTGGCCAGTACAGTATGCATAAAACCATGAGAGGCGATAAAGGCTTTACGGTGTTTGTAAAACTTAAGGCGTTCACTTCTTTGTTTTTCTTCACTGGAAAGCAGAGGATAGAGGTGTTTTATTCTGGCTTCGTGTACATTTAAGTAGTTTAACCAGATATGAATGTCATTATCGGCCAGTTCTATGAAGGAGTCCTGGCTATACCAGTTACTCAAGTTAGTCTTTCCTTTTTATGTATCAGTAAATACAGAACAGGTATGACTATTAATGAAACCAGTAATGAAAATGACAAACCAAAAACAACAACAGTTGCCAGTGGTTTTAACATTTCAGAACCCTCATTTAAGCCAAAGGCTAAAGGCAGCATACCAAATACACTTGTTAAACTGGTCATTAGTATTGGGCGTAATCGTAAAGTGGCCGCTTCTAAAACAGCGGAAATTTTGTCCAGACCCTGTTGACGACAAATTTCTATCTGCTCAACCAGTACGATAGCATTATTAACTACGATACCTGCTAACATTATAATGCCTAGTTTTGCGGGCATGCTTAACTGGTTGTTTAGTGCAATTTCAATTGCAAGATAAACACCAATCAATGTAAAGGGCACACCTAATATTATAATTATTGGGTTGGTAAGTGATTCGTACTGTACGGTCATAACTACAAATACAAGAAATACAGCAAGCATTAATAAGATATAACTGGTTGAGCTGCTCTCTTTTATGGCGTCTAGTGTGCCGCCATCGTAAACGATGTAACCATCTTCTAATGGAATGGTGTTTACAATATCAAAAACTTTTACCATTAGTTTCTGGTAATCTACATCAGAACTTATAGAGGCTGATATTTCATTTATACGTAATTGGTTGTCACGTTTTATTGAGCTTGGGGCTGGTTCTATACTAATGCTGGCTACATCAAATAACCTGATTGCTTCATTGTTCTGTAATGAAATTATGATGTTTTGAATATCCTGAATCTGGTTTATTTCATTACGTTTTAAACGTATGCGAATATCAAACTCTCTGTCACCGTCTAAAAATTCTGTAGCAACCTGGCCATTTAAAGCAAGCTGAACAGAAAGCCCTATCTCCTCTGCGCTAATATTTAAATCGGCAGCACGTTTGCGATTTATCTTAATAATTAACTCACTGTTCTGTTCTTCATAACTATGACTTAAATTTTTAAGTTCAGGAATGACGCTTATTTTTTTAATAATTTTTTCAGCCGTCTGACTTAATATGTCAAGATCGTCACCCTGGATTCGTAAACTGAAGTCGTCATCGCCATAACTGGTATGAATTCCCCTGACTCCACTTACATACATACGGACACTGTAACCGGCAAGTTGTAATGTTTTAACCTGTTTTTTAAATTTTTTAATCCAGTCGCTGCTGCTTATGCCGTTACGTTCAGATAGTGTTTTTAGTTGTACAGAAATCGTTCCGCGGTTACTAAGCTGAAACTGTGAGCGACCAAAAACAGAACCGCCTGAGCTAACAAATACGGTGCTAACATCTGCTTGTTGTAATGCGAGGTCTTCAATACGTTTTAGCGTTTTATCAAATTCGACCAAACGGGTGCCCGGTTCAGTGATAATCCTGATGGATATTTTTCCTTCATCCATTGTTGGGAAAAAGCTATCTTTCGCATTCATCAGCTGTAAAGAACTAAATATTAAACCGATAGTAAATATGCTCAATATCAATATAGAATACTTAAGGCTTGTCTTTAATATTTTTCTGTAAGTTACCTGCAGAGAGGTGAATAAACTTTTTTTACTAGACTGCGCAGGTGATCGCGTCATGGCACCTAACGCCGGAATCAATGTCAGCGCAACAACCAGTGATGCTATGATAGCCGCACTTAATGTAATGATGAGTTCACTAAATAGTAAGCCAATCAGGCCGCCGATAAAAAGGAAGGGCAATACAGCAACCAGATTGGTTATGGTTGATGCGGTAATGGCACCGGTAACTTCTGCTGCTGCATTGTTCGCGGCGATTTCGGGTGGTTCGCCTAAGGCCTGATGCCGGGAAATATTTTCTAACATGACAATAGTGTTATCTACTAACAAACCTATGCCTAGTGCCAGGCCACCCAGTGACATAATATTTAAACTAATATCACTCAAACCCATAATTAAAAATGTAATGAATATGGCCAGAGGTATAGCCGTAGCGACTATAAGGGTGCGACGAATATCTCTTAAAAATATATAAACAATAAACATCGCCAGAATGCCCCCGCTAAAGGCGGCATAACTAGCATTGTTTAAAGCGCGTTTTACGTATACTGATTGATCATCAACGGTTTCAACTCGAATATCAGCAGGTAGTAATTTTTGTGATTTAAACCAGTCTATTTGCTGGTGTAAACGTTGGGCAACATCAATAGTATTAGCATCAGGCTGTTTCTGTATGGTAAGTTTTACTCCGGGTAGCTGGTTTAATCGAATGCGTAGTTCTTCATCCTGATGAGTATCAATTATTTGTGCTACATCTTTCAATAATAAGTTTTTACTGGTATTAACGGGAACAAGACTGTTTTGAGTCGAATCAGCTAGTGTGTTTTTTCTAAGAGGTAAATTTGCAATTGACTCGACAGATTGAAATCGGCCTTCTGTTCTAGCGGTTAACTTTCGTGTGCTCATATACAGGATGCCACTAGAAATATCCTGGTTTTCCTGTTGTAAAAGGGTTTTTATATCATTGATTTTAAAACCTGCTGCGGCTAGTTTATCCTGGTCGACAATGACCTGTATTTCACGTACCAGCCCACCACCTACTTCAGTTGATGCAACACCCTGTACATTTAAAAACCATTTAGAAAACTCATAATCTACCCAGCTACGTAATTCAATAGAGTTACGAGTTGATGAGCTAACCACTAACTCCATTACAGGTAACTGTGATGGGTCGCGTTTATAAATTAAGGGTGGCTCGTCTGTTTGCGGTAAAAAACGTTTTGCCCTGTCGAGTCGAGTACTTGCATCCTGTAATGCTCTATCAATATCTGTTCCATACGGGAATACCAGATCGACCGCACTACGACCTTCTGTAGTGGTGGACAGTACACGGGTCGCATCTTCGGTGATGGCGAGTTGTTCTTCGAGCTGGCGGGTGAACTTATCTTCCATTGCTTTTGCAGGTGTGCCGGGCTCGAATAAGCGTATATTTACATTTGGATAAATTATATCGGGTAGTAGATTAATATTTAACCGCTCGAAAGCAAAAAGGCCAACAACTAAAACGGTTATAGATAACATGACAACGGCAACGGGTCGTTGGATTGACCAGCTCGCAAGACCACCTGTACGTTGTAATTTTTTCATGGATAAACAATTAACCTTTAGTTGAGGGTAAAGATATAAGTTTCACACTCATGCCGTCTTTGAGGCCAAAAAGGCCTTTGCTAATTATCTGTTGCTGATCAGCTAAACCATCTAGAACTTCAATTAAATTTTCGTGCTGAAAACCAGTTGATATATTAATTCGTTTTGCCTGATTATTTATGAATGCAAATACATATGCTCCCTGTTTATCATGACGGACTGTATCATACGGAATCATCAGCCGGGACTTACTCTGGGCATATATTGTTACACGACAAAACTGACCGGCTAAAGCCCCATCCGGGACAGGATTTAAAGTGACTTCAATCGTTCCCTGACGTGTGCTCTCATCTATAACAGGGTAGATGCGCTGGATAAGCCCCTTAAATTTTTGCTCGCCTAATGCGTCGATACTGATATCGACCTGATTACCTGTTTTTATTAAAGGTAGCAGTAATTCGCTCAAACGAATTTCAGCTTTTAAACTGCTTGTATCAATCAGGGTTAACAAATGGCTATGTAATGGGATCACATCGCCTGGCTCGACCAGTCTTTGTGAAATCACACCTGTAAAAGGCGCTTTAATCTGACTATGTGATAATTCTGTTTGTTTTAAATTTAAGTCTGCTTTGGCGATTTCATTTAAAGTTTGAGCCTGTGCTACTTCACTTTCTGATGCTAAATTTCTAGGAGCAAGATCTTTAAGCCGACGATAATCGACTTTAGCCTGGTTTAAAGAGGCTTTTGCTTTTTCTACCTCTGATTTTAACAGAGCATCATCAAGCTGAACTAAAGTTTGTCCATGTTTAACCCTGTCACCGGGGTATACAGGTAATGCAGTTAATAAACCAGGCACCTGATTTATGATTGTGACGGTGCGAATAGCCTGCAGTGTGCCGGTAATTGTTTGTTTGATAGAAACAGAATGATAACTGGCACTCACGGTTTCTACGAGCGGTGTTGTTGGTTTACGTGAGGGTTTTTGTGAAGGTGAATTATCACATGCCGTTAACAACAGGATAAAAACAGGCCACAGCGATCGAGTAGAAGACATAAGCGATAGAAAATTCAAAAGCATACCTTTAGTTAGGCCTATAGATATGAGTATAGAGCCATATATATTTTTACCTGAATTGTATCATTGTTAGGATAAAAATAACCCAAAGCATGCAGGTATATTATAAGGGGATATTATGCCTGATAGTCTTCTAACCACTGGATAAAATCTTCCTGAGGCATGGGTCTGGCAAGGTAGAACCCCTGTGCAATATCACAGCCCAGGCGTTTAAGTGAAGATAAGGTAGCTTCGTTTTCTATACCCTCGGCAACTACTTTGATATCAAAACCGTGGGCCATTTCAATAACGGTTTTTACAATATGCTGATCCATTTCATTATCCAGCATATAACGTATAAATGACTTGTCTATTTTCAGTTCATTTGCCGGTATATATTTAAAATAGGCC
This sequence comes from Gammaproteobacteria bacterium, assembly GCA_026195255.1. Classification (GTDB taxonomy): domain Bacteria; phylum Pseudomonadota; class Gammaproteobacteria; order SZUA-229; family SZUA-229; genus SZUA-229. The sequence continues at coordinate 38,737 of JAPHSS010000003.1, forward strand.
ATAGATGAATAACCTGTTCCAAAATCATCTATTGATATGTTCAGCCCAAATGACCTGAGCTCATCAAGTGTGATGAAACTGGTGTCCATATCTTCCATAAGCGCGCTCTCGGTAACCTCAAGTGTGAGCTGTTCCGGGTTTGCACCCCAGATACTTAATGCGCTTCTTACAGAGCTGACTAACTCTGGATCATTTAATACTCTTGCGGATAAGTTTACAGAAACTTTTAAAGGTGGTTGGGTGACGGGCCAGTCTTTAATTAAACGTAAAGCGGCATTAATTGTCCACCAGGTGATACTATGAATTTGTCCACTTTGTTCTGATACAGGAATAAATATATCGGGTCTTATATAACCTTTATCTCGGTTTTTCCAACGAATTAAAGCTTCTGCCCCAAATAACTGGCCTGTTTTTAAATCTACCTGAGGTTGAAAGTAAAGTTCAAATTCGTCACGTTCCTGAGCGTTACGTAATTCATCTTCTATATCCCAGTTATTGACTTCAATATTTTGAGTTTTGCTTGTGTATATAGAATAGGCATCAGCACTATGTCGAGCAGTCAGTAAAGCCAGTTCTGCTTTCTGTATCAAACTCTGAATATCTACCGCATGATCAGGAAACAGAGCTATGCCCATGTCGGCACTAATTTTATGCTTGTGACCGTTAAGCGAAAATGGGGAATCCAGGCTACTTAGTAATTTGTGAGCAGCAAGTGTCACATGTCCTTCATTGAGTATTTCGGGTAAAACCATTATGAATTCCGAGTTACCCACCCGGGCAATATAATCCTGTTTACGAGAAAGTTTGTGTAGTCGCTGAGAAAACTCATCTAACAGATGGTCGGCTGCCTGATAGCCATAAACAACGTTAATTTGTCTGAAATGATTAATGTTGATAAGTAAAATGGCAAGCTTTTTACCTTCAGTAAGGTGATCGGAAATATAGTGTTCCAGGTCACGTAAAAGTGAGTCTCTGTTGGCAACATAGGTGGGTGATTCATTCATATGTTGTTCCTACAGATAAAACTGTTCAGGGTCTATGCCATACATACCTGGTTCCAGGCTCTTAACAATCTCCAGGGTATTACCTTCTTCGTTACTTGCTTGAATATAAAGATCTATTATATCGAAATTATTGTAAGAATCTTTATTTTCATCAAGAAGTAACATTATTTTGGGTCTGAGTCTCCATACCCTGTGTTGGGCAATAATGACACCAACTTTACCATCATTTAATTCTACTATAGTACCCACAGGGTAAATACCAACCACCTGTATAAATTGCTCAATTAATTCAGCCTGAAAATCTATATCTCGCCATTCATAGAATTTTTTAACTGCATCGTGTGGAGACATTGCTGAAGCAAAAGGACGTTCTGATATAATGGCATCATAACAATCCACAATACCTGCTATTTTTCCGAAAATAGGAATATCGTTTTCTTTTAAACCATTCGGGTAACCGCTGCCATTATGCCTTTCATGGTGGGTTTTAACCATTTCTATAACATCATCACTTATGCCGTTTATGTTGCTTACAATTTCAACGCTGTGCTCAACATGTGTTTTTACTAACTTGAATTCATATTGGTTAAAACGGTTGGGGTTGTTGATCAACTTATCAGGTAATCTCATTTTTCCAACATCAAATAACAATGCGCCAATAGCCAGTGACTGCAGGTCCTTTTTGGGCATGCCTAAGTGACGTCCAAAAGCGACTGCCCAGACTGCAGTGCTTACCGAGTGGTTATAAGTATAATTATCCTTATGTTTCATTCTTGTTAACCAGGAAAAAGCATCAGGATTACGAATAACACTGTTTACCATCGGCATAATTGCTTTTTTTAATGAGGGTAAATCAAGTTTTTTATTATTGAATATATCCACCATAATGTTTTCTACAACATTAGATAGTACGCTATGGTGTTCACGTGACGATCTTAATTCGTCATCTAAGTCCGTTTCATCTTTATATTCAAGCGGTTTAGTATTGGTCAGATATTGCTTCTTTTCGATATCAGAAGCTTCTGCTTTTCGAGGACTTAGTTTCTGGTTATCAACCTGGCTACTTAATTCAACATCAACAAATACATACTTGCAATACTTAAATAACTCATCGATATCTTCGCGCGATTCTATTAGAAAGCCCTGTAAAAGATAGGGTGTCTCTATCCATGGCCGATCTAGTTGTGATACATACATACCCGGTTCTAAATCAGGGATTCTGACTTTTATTTCTTTTAATGACATTAATTAAAGCCCTGAAGAATAGTTATAAGGCGCTCAGAGCAGCCCATAAACTGAATGATACAACTTTATACTTAATATATAGCAGTATATAAGCAAAATAACCTGATTTGTAAGGATTTATATGGATATCTATAACCGTTAAGCATGATTATTACATCAGTTGATATTTAAGTATAATATGACCAATAATTTACTTCTAAAGTACCTCCCATTTTATGCATATAAAACATCGCGCCACCGAAGCACCTCATTCAGAACGCAAAGATCTAATAAACCTAAAGAGAATGTTGCCTTTTTTATGGAGTTATAAAGGCAGGGTTCTGGTTGCGCTTGTTTCTCTTATGTTAGCCAAGGTTGCAACAGTTAGTATTCCATTAATTTTAAAAGATATAGTCGATGCGCTGGACACGCCAGTGAGTAGCTCGGCAGGGCTTACTCAGCAAATAGCTATTGAACTACCTTTGATGTTATTACTTGGATATGGCGCATTACGTTTAATGAATGTGCTGTTTAACGAGTTACGTGATGCTATTTTTGCCCGCGTAAGATACCGGGCGATGCGGGATATATCAAAAAAAGTAGTAAAACATTTATATGATTTATCTCTCAGCTTTCATTTACAACGTAAAACCGGTGGTATTTCACGTGATTTAGAGAGAGGCGCTAGAAGCCTGTCATCAATTTTAAATTACCTGACTTTTAATATAATACCTACACTGACAGAGTTTGTGCTTGTTGCAATTATCTTATTTAGTCAATATGAGGCTGAGTTTGCACTGATTACATTTGGCACGGTAGCTATATATCTTGCGTATACCATGGCGCTGACTGAATGGAGAATGCATTTTAGACATGAGATGAATGCTCATGATTCTGAGGCAAATTCAAGAGCTGTAGATGGTCTGATAAATTATGAAACAGTAAAGTATTTTAATAATGAAAGATATGAGGTAAATCGTTATAACGACACATTAGAAAAATGGGAAGAATGTGCGGTAAAAAGCACCAGTTCTATGGCGTTATTAAACTTTGGTCAGGGTGCCATTATTGCAGTTGGTGTAACACTGGTGATGATCTCAGCAGCGCAAGGTGTCTCAGAAGGCTCGTTAACTATTGGTGACCTGGTATTGGTAAATGCAATGATGTTGCAGTTATTCATACCCTTAGGATTTCTGGGTATTATCTATCGATCAATGAAACATTCACTTGCTGATATGGATTTGTTGTTTAAGTTACTGGATAACAAGCCACAAATTAACGATATAGAAAACTCAAAAGACCTGACGGTTAAACAGGCTAATATTGAATTTAAAAATATCAGTTTTTCTTACAATAAAGAAAGACAGATTTTACATGATGTGAGTTTTCAAATACCCAGTGGCCATAAGGTTGCAGTAGTCGGGCCATCTGGAGCGGGTAAATCAACATTGGCCAGATTGTTATTTCGTTTTTATGATACAGATCATGGCGAAATACAAATTGATGAACAAAATATTCAACAGGTTAGCCAGGCCAGTTTACGCAGACATATTGGTATAGTTCCACAGGATACTGTGTTATTTAATGAAAGCGTTTTTCATAATATTCAATATGCGCGAACGGGTGCAACAATAGGTGAGGTTCGTCATGCGGCAAAAGTTGCCAATATAGATGAGTTTATTAAATCCCTGCCAGACGGGTATGATACGGTTGTTGGTGAGCGGGGTTTAAAACTCTCAGGTGGTGAAAAACAGCGTATAGCTATTGCCAGGGTTATTCTTAAAAACCCCAGAATATTGATTTTTGATGAAGCAACCTCTTCATTAGACTCTCATTCTGAACAGATAATTTTGAGGTCTTTAAAAGAAGTAGCCGAGGAGCATACAACATTGGTAATTGCGCATCGATTATCGACTATTGTAGATGCAAACAATATTATCGTTTTACAGGAAGGGCGTATTGAGGAGCAGGGCACTCATCAACAATTACTGGATAAAAATGGTTTGTATGCGAGTTTGTGGAATATGCAGCAGGATGAAGAGGAATCTCTTTGAGTTTGGGTTTTTATTTTTTTCTCGTTCCCACGCAGGAGCATGGGAACGAGAAAAAAATAAAAACCGATAAGAACTGGTTTTTTAATTTCACAACAATGGCTTTATGGGAATTTGGTGTCTGTAGTTTCACCTTTTTGGCGACTCACTTTTTTGCCTGCAGCCCATGTTAATAGGTTTGGAAAAGTAAGCAAAAAATAGCCGCCCTTTATTCGCTAGTTCTCATCAAAAAACGATGAGAATACCCAAAAAATCTAATGATATTAAACTCTATTATTTAATTGCTGCTTAATTCCTACTCTGTTACCGGGTCGTTCAGATGCGCCATCCAGGCTTACAGAACTTCCAGAGTAATATAAATATGGTACATCCCTGTAATTTTACCCCTCGATGGAAATATTTTTTGGCTAGCTCCAGAGGGGATATAAATCAAAACCAGTAAGAATTGATATTTCAAAGCAATACCAGAACTTCGTAATCTTCGTTGGGTTTTCTCTCGTTCCCACGCTCCCGCGTGGGAATGCATAG
>JAPHSS010000050.1 GCA_026195255.1 Gammaproteobacteria bacterium
GGTCAATACCTGCGTGAAGGTCGCTGGCAGATTATGATTCACGGCGAATCATATAAGCCTATCGTTGCAGAAGCAGCGAAAAAATCGGCAGACAAAGTATTCAACCGTATTTGCGTAACTCATCTATTAATGGATGATGCCAAAGAGAACCGCATCGCGGGTGCTGTAGGTTTCAACGTACGTACTGGTAACTACCACGTATTCAAATCGAAGACTGTTATCTGTGGCGCCGGTGGTGCTTCTAACATCTTCAAACCACGTTCAGTGGGTGAAGGCGCAGGTCGTGTATGGTACGCACCATGGTCTTCTGGTTCTGCTTATGGTCTTATGATCGAAGCTGGCGCGAAGATGACACAGATGGAAAATCGTATCGTATTAGCTCGATTCAAAGACGGTTACGGTCCTGTTGGCGCATACTTCTTACACCTTAAGACTTATACACAAAATGGTCTGGGTGAAGAGTACGAATCTAAGTGGTTCCCTAAACTGACTGAAATGGTTGGTAAAGAATATTTAGATACTGAAGGTCAGCATTTATCGCACAAGCCGATTCCGACCTGTTTACGTAACCATGCATTTATCTCTGAGGTTAATGCTGGTCGTGGTCCTATTCACATGGTTACCATGGAAGCTTTCCAGGATCCGCATCTAGAAGAAATTGGCTGGCACAACTTCCTCGGCATGACTGTTGGTCAGGCGGTACTTTGGGCAGCAACTGATGTTGATCCTAAATACGAAAACCCTGAATTAACTACATCTGAGCCTTATGTAATGGGTTCACATGCAACCGGTTGTGGCGCATGGTGTTCAGGTCCTGAAGATGTTTCTCCTGATGAGTATTTCTGGGGTTACAACCGTATGACGACTGTTGAAGGTCTATTTGGTGCAGGTGATGCTGTTGGTGGTACTCCACACGCATTCTCATCAGGTTCTTTCACTGAAGGTCGTTTAGCGGCAAAAGCTGCCTGTAAGTATATTGACGATGGCAAGGCTGAAGGTATTCGCGTTTCTGAACAGCAGATTCAAGACCTTAAGACTAAAATCTACAAGCCATTAGAAACTTATAAGGTTTATAGCAATGAAGTAGTTGCAGGTACAGTTAATCCTAACTTCATTAATCCGCGTCAGGGTCTGGATCGTTTACAGAAAATGATGGATGAGTATTGTGGTGGTTTTGGTGTTAACTACATGACTAACGAAAAACTTCTACAAATCGGTCTCAAGAAAATGAAACTTCTTGAAGAAGACATGGAGAAGATTGCTGCTAGTAATATTCACGAGCTGTTACGTGCATGGGAATTAAATCACCGTGTTCGTACTTCTGAAAGTGTATTCCAGCATACGTTGTTCCGTAAAGAAACACGCTGGCCTGGTTATTACTACCGTGGTGACGCAATGAAGCTGGATGATAAAGAATGGCATGTTCTGACAGTTTCTCATCGTGATCGCAAAACTGGTGAGTACACTATGGAGAAAGCGCCTCTTTACCATCTGGTAGATGAGGAGTAGCTGAGTAAAAATTAGCAAATATTTTTACTCGTCTTAAAAAAAGGCCAACATATTTGTGTTGGTCTTTTTTTTCTATGGTTTGTGGTATATAACTTATGTCCGATCGATAGACTTACGAAACGAAACTATGTTTTAAGTGAACAATAGAATCATGAATATTATTGAAAATACAGATGAAGAGATTTTAGCGCACGCGAACCCTATGTGGGCAGACCTTGTTAAATACTCTAATGAACAAAATTATGGTGCCTTTACCCGGCATTTCGCAGCAGCGATGTTGATGGGTGCAAATGAAATCGAGATGGGAAAACAGTTCGCCAGAAGTGAGCTGACAAAAAACCTGTCTGAAAATTACGAATATCTCGGCATTATTCGTCGTGGTGAATATGTAACAGTTTTATATAAACAGCATCATAAAAAGAAAGAAGGCGAATGGCTTGGCAGGCTGGTGCTAGGTTATGAAAAAGACAAGGTAAAGATTTTTGGTGCCACTTTATTCTAAGATCAGTTGCCTCAGGTCTGGTCAGTTTAAGATTGATCAAAGTAGTGCAGCTTTATTTATAAACAGGTTTTTCTAGTTATGTCAGATACAATACAAAACGAAAAATTCGTTGAGCTCAATTATAAGGTCATCGATGAAAAAACCGGTGACGTACTGGTTACCGTTGATTACCCGCTGGGTTACGTACACGGTGTGAATGATGTTTTGTCTGAGCAGGTGACAAAATATCTGGATGGTAAAAAAGTCGGTGATATCATCGAAGTGCCGGTTGATACTAAACTGTTATATGGTGAGAGAGACGAATCACTGGTGTTTACCGATCGCATCGAAAATGTGCCTGAAGATTATCGGGAGATCGGTCTAACTATCACCATGGAAAATGAAAAGGGTGAGCCCAGGACCTTTATCGTGACGCGCTTCGATGACGAAACATTAACTGTCGACGGTAATAATCCACTGTGCGGCAGAGACGTTTTGTTCAAGCTGGAAATATTGTCAATACGTGATGCTACCGATGAAGAGCTTGATCTTGGCGGCGCGGTTGACGCCGATCCAGATCTCGAAGAAATTCTCAGCAAAGCCTAAGCAATCACTAAATTATTTATGAACTCGTATCTTATATCTAAATTAATCAGCTTCTGCCTTACAGGTTTTTGCAATAGTCCGCTATTACGCGGGATTGGCACCTTTCATCTGAATATATTAGATCACAACCTGCTTCGTGCAGAATAAAACAGAGCTCCTTAAATGAAATTTTCCACTACTTATATAATTTACCCGGACAATAAACTGCTTGAGCTTGCAATAGAAAACACGCTAGGTAAGTTTGCTGAGGAGCTGGCTGAGATTGCGACTCCGGATACCCGTGTAGCCGTGGCTGATAACTTTCTTTATACCCGGGGTAATTTTGAACAACATCGTTTCAGTTCCAGAATTCTTGACCGGGCGCATGAGGCGCTAGAGGGTTCGCTGACAGATGAATATCACGATAGCGATCCATTAGCCTGGGCCGAGACACAGAATAGTCTTGGCAATATTCTTGCGGCGAAGGCCCAGCAGCTTAGAGATGTTGAATTATTTGAAAAAGCCATTGAGTGTTTTAAATATGCTTTGGCTGAATATGACCAGGAAAAGTCAGCCCTGGACTGGGCTGCAACTCAAAGTAACCTGGCGACGGCAAAACAAGCACTGGGTCGACAACTGGATAGCACAAAATGGCTTAAAGAAGCCACTGATGACTACACCAGTGCCTTATTGGTGTATTCTCGAAAAGAAACACCAGAACAGTGGGCTGTCACTATGCATCAGCTGGGTGACACTTTTCACACCTATGGCAAGCTATTAAAAGGTAATAGAACCTTTCAAAAGGCCGTTGTTGCCTATAAAAATGCACTGTCAGAATTCGATGCTGATAATAATGCTTTCGAGTTGGCGGCGACACACAATAACTGTGGCGCCGTGCTGCATCACCTGGCTGAATCAGAAGCCAACCCGGACCGGCTTGAAGAGGCTATTAGATCTTATGAGACGGCATTAACCGTTTGTCTGGAGCAGCAGCTGCCAATTCATCTGGCCGTTCTGTGCAGGGTAAATAGATCGACTGCACGCGGTGTGCTGGCTGAGTTAACAAAAGATAGTGCGTTAGCCGAAGAAGTTGCTGATGATTTTGAGCTAATTGTTGAGTGTTTTTCAAATGTTCTGCAACCTCTTTGTTTAAAGCATTGCAACGAACAAATTAATAAGGCAAAGTACACCAATAATTGCGTTTAGCGCTAGTAAAAAATTCAGGGTAGATTAAACAGGTAATAGTAGAGCGTTAATTTCTATTACAAATATTAGTAAATAGGAAGGGATCGATATACCTGATTATATTCCTTCCGTTCAACCATTCAGGAGTTAATATTATGAGTGATGCACCAAAAGCAAGACCTAAAGTACCAGAAGGCAAGGCACGCTTTCTGACAACTCGTCAGAAAGAAGCTAATGAAAAGGGCTACGTCGGTTACGATACTATCTGGGAACCGTTCCAGAAAGAAGTACCTTACAGTACACCTAAGAAGCCCTGATTTAATCAGTAGCTCGTAAGGAAAGGTCTGTAATCATTAAATCTGTATATGATTTGTGATTCAGACCTTTTTTTACGTGTTTTTTTTAGTAATTAGGTTTAAATTTGAATATGGTCGGCTTAACTGATGGTCGGATTAGTTGTAACTGCATTTAGTACTGGCAGATGGCAGTAAATCCCCGTAGGGCGCGACCTGAGCCATGAGTCTGCTGTTTTACGAGGCTTGAGAATGGAATAAAGTAACCATTCTTCTAAGACTCAACACCTGGCAATTACAAACTTCTGCTCATACAGTAGGCCATGTTATCAATAGAGATGCCTTAAATTCGTTCAGAAAGCTGATAATCGACATTAATAAAAGCGCCAATATCCGCCAGAAAACGAACTGTTCTGGCGCCAAAACCAACATCGGGTTCTGTTTCGCTTTTATCGACCGACAGAACCAGAACTACACCAACCCGGGGAGATAAATTATGACTTTTTATGACCTGAAGAATTTTTTCCTTGTGCGGTTCAATTTGCTTAACCAGCTCATTCGTCAAATCATAAACATCAAAATCATCAACAACTGTTTCTGTTGATAACTCCCATGAGCTAATCACGGGTTTGTCCAGGCCACTGTTAGCACCGGCCGCATTGATTGAAGTGGGCTCTATGCCAAGCAGGCGAGTAATATCGTCGGGATTGAAGTGATAACCACTAAGTGTAAAGTGGGCTCGTGCTTTGTTTGATGCCAATTTGATGTCCTCATTAATTAATTTAAATCTATCTGGGTAATAATAACGCATCGCTCGTCAGATCACAGCAACCACAGTGCCAAATGTGTGCCTGACGAATTCAGTCTAATAAACTGCTAATCTGTTTACTCTGTTTTCTATTTTAGCCTGTATCAATATCTGATCCCCATATTTAATACGCGGGTAAGCTGCACTAATTGAATAACTCTGGTCTTTAAAGAATCGAAGATGGCGGGTTTTAAGTAATTGGTGTTGTTATGTAACGTGAATATAAATAATACTTATCATTTGATAAGCGTAAACGGCACTCTGAATTCGTGTGTGTTTGTCACTATATCTGTGTCAGAGAAGAGTTGTTTCTAATATTAGATGGTAATGTACTCAGGCGCCAGTTTACTGCTTAAATTGCAGATAACTATCAGCCACGTTACTGAGTTATCGGCTGTATAATAGCTTAAAAATAACAGCTGATTAGATAGTACTGTTGGTACTGAGAAAATAAGATGATTGAAATTGGGTACTATTACGATTTAGAAGTAGTTAAAAAAGTAGATTTTGGTTTCTACCTGGATGCCGGGAATCTTGGTAACGTACTGCTACCTGTTAAATTTGCACCAGAAGATTTAACAATAGGCGATGAAATTGAGGTTTTTTTATACCTTGATTCTGAAGGCCTGCCTATTGCAACTACCCAGGAAGCCTATGCCGCAGTAGATGAATTCTGTTATTTACGTGTTGTTGATACGACAAAAGTCGGGGCGTTCTTAGACTGGGGTTTAGATAAAGATATTCTGGTTCCTTTTGCCGAGCAACATAGACCCATGGAAGTTGGTAAATCTTACCTTGTGTATTTATACGTTAGTGATATAGATGGGCGAATCATTGCATCATCTAAAATAGATAAGTTTCTGGATGATGATGCCCCACACGATTTTAAACCTCAACAAGCCGTTGACCTTATCATTGCCAATAGTACACATCTTGGTTACAAGGCCATTGTTGAGCATAGTCACTGGGGTGTTTTGTATAAAAATGAAGTTTTCGAGCGTTTAAGTTTTGGGCAGAGCATTAAAGGTTTTATTAAACATATTCGGCCTGATGGAAAAATTGACTTAAGTTTGCAGAGTGGTGAAGAAAGCCGTACTAAAAACAAACGTATTGTTCTGGATTATTTAAAATCAAAACAGGGTTTTGCATCTCTGAATGACAAAACAGACCCAGAGATCATTGCTGAATTATTTGGTATGAGCAAAGCTGCTTTCAAAAAAGCACTGGGTAGTTTGTATAAAGAAAGAATTATTACGATTGAGCCCGAGGGTATTCGCCTGAACGTGATCAATAAAGAAGCAGAATAGGTTAACGTTAAAAAACGCGATGAAAATGCAGGTTATGATAAAATGGGGCGGGCCTTAATGTTTTGCTTTTTTAAGATAAAAGTGACTAATAAATATTTCAATAATCTTATACGGATAATGACATTATCTGTCCGAATAAGCCTTTTGTGTCAACAAACTAGCAGATAAATAGTCGTTAGTTTTTAAAATGTCCTCTCTGTGTCCTTGCAGATAGTTTATGTGGCTCTTACACCGTTGATACATAGAAAAACCTGATTATTACGAAATTCTGTAGAGCTACAGTTTGGCAGCACATGAAGTTACAGCTGATTTAAGGGTAAATGACCGCGATATAGATTATGTTTGAAATACTGTTCTATACTCAGGTATGTCTTAACTCTCTTCCTTGAAGTTTTGATATCTAAACAGGCTGCTTAAACAACAATAAAGGTCGATTTCTGATAGGTATATGAAATGATTGAAGATGTTTTAAATCTTACAGAAGAAGAAAAACTTAAACATGAGGTTGGCTTTCTAAAGACTCGGTTAGAAAATATAGAAAAATTCAAAACATATTTTTTTCAGGCAAAAACTGACCTGATTATTGCAAGAGAGCGAGTATCTACCCTGGAGAACGAGCTCGTTTTATCTGATATAAAAAAAACTATTATGAATTCAGGTGAGACAGAATATTCTGCTGCAACAGGTAACAACTCGGTTCTGGATTTTATTAAAGAAAGTATGCTATTGACGGGATATAAAGATCTGGTTGATTCAATCTTTAGATTAATGGATGGCCTGAATCTGGTATTGGCAGTGAATATACATGGAGAAAATGACGATCATATTTATTTAAGCAACAAGGACGATAAAGAAGATAATATTCATATTATGAATAAGTATAAAGAACAAGGTGAGTTTATGGAGGTGGCTGCCAATCAACTGATTCTTAATCTTGAAAATATTAGCGTTTTGATAAAAGGTCTGCCTGATGAAAAGAGTGAAAACTATAAAAAAATAAAAGATTTTTCTATGATGGTTTTTGTGTCTTCTAATTTAAGGCTCGCTTCGTTAAACAAAGAAACTGAGTTAGAGGGCTTGAAACATAATATGTATAAAATTTTCAAAAAGACACGTGGCGCATTTGAAGCAACTCAGGACCTGATGGATGGTCAGGTGATAGAGATATCTGAGATGATGTTAAATTATGAGAAAAACTTAAAAGATAGCCTGCATCAAATGAGCATGCCTGAGAGCTATATAAAAAGTTTGCTTATGCTGTTTCATAGTACAAAGTCAGATCTAAATATATTACTTACCGGCAGTCTATGTATTGACGAGAAGTTTTTGAAAGCGATTATCAAGCTTGAGAAGGCTTATGGCGATAAATATTCAGGTATTGAATTATAGGAAAAAAACTAAATGTCAGAGAAAAGAAAACTAGTTTGGAAAGAGGACGAATATTCAGTTGGTAACGCTGAAATGGATGAACAGCATAAACTGATATTTACAATAATAAATGAACTATTCGCTAACGAGAGTTCTAAAAGTAAAATGGAAGTACTTACTGAATTAATAGACTATTCTAATGTTCATTTTTCCTCTGAAGAGGATATGTTGAATGATACCAGTTATGCAGAAAGATTTGATCATGCTCTTCTTCATGATGAGTATAATAAACGCCTGGTTTATTTTCTCGATCACATTGATGATATCGATATTGAAGAAATCTATGATTATGCCAGGCTCTGGTGGAGCAGCCATGTTTTGGTAGAAGATATGAAGTATAAGAATAACTGAGTGCGTAATTTTAGCAAAATAGTTGGCGTCAATTAACTTCTAACTAACACTATCAATAACTACAACTAGCAGTCTTGATACTGGCTCATCACGCTCTCATGCGGGATTATATCTCGTTCCCATGCTCCCGCGTGGGAATGCATAAAAAACTCACAATATTTCTGTTATATCAAAACAGGCAATAAATACCAGACTGTCATAAAGAAAGCTTTTATAAAGAGACTACTGCGTATCAATTCGTGTGGGAATAATTATGATAGGTTGAAAATACCTATCCGTATGCATTCCCACGCAGGAGCATGGGAACGAGTTACTTGTGTAAGTTTTCCTTAGTGTGCACTATGTGTAGTAGTGGGTACTGAAAAATTCTTTAACGACTATCAGTAAAAATCAACATCAAAAGAATGCCAGCCGAAAATTAATTATTATATTCTGTTTATCTCGTTCCCACGCAGATGCATGGGGACGAGTTAATATGGGTGTCTGGATAAGTTTCTACTCTGTGTGCTGATTTATGGCTCCAGAAGTTCAACGGTGTGGTATAACTCTGCCATGCAGATTAGAATCAACAGCAGAGTGGAGTGTAAAAAGTGGAGCCAGAGAATAAGCGCCTTAACTCTAACTTACACTACCAATATCTTTAATTATCAAACTCGTTAGCTGTATACTATAAACATTTCATTACCTTCAACAACAGGAGTTCAATATGGCAATGGGTTCAGGTGCTACAATGAAAGTTATTGGTATTGCCCTGGTAGTTTTGGGTATTGGTCTTGCAGTATGGGGTTATCAGCTATCTGGTTCTATAGGCTCACAAATAACACAAGCTGTTACAGGTGCTGATACGGATAGGGTTATGAGTTTTTATATTACAGGTGCGGTCAGTTTTGTTGTCGGCCTCTACCTATCCACTAAAAAATAACACAGGAGATAACATGGATATAATTGACTTAGTAATGTTTTTGGTCGTTGGTGCACTGGTTGGGTGGATTGCCGGCATCATAGTGAAAGGAAGGGGTTTTGGCATCATAGGCAATATTATTGTAGGGGTTATTGGTGCTGTATTGGGTGGTTATATATTCGGGTTGCTCGGCATAACAACAGGTGGATTTTTAGGTTCTATTGTTATGGCCACTATTGGTGCCGTTATTTTGTTATATATAATCAGGCTGATTAAGAAAGCCTGACTTAAAAGTAAAAAACAGGAAAATTACCCTGCTCGATTTTTATTCGTCAGTGGTAAAACCAGTGATAAAATGGTTTTAATATTTTAGAAAATATCACTGAGTTATTTTACTGTTTTATTATCAGTATCAATAATAATTAGTGGCGGGGTTAAACATATATAACCCCGCCAAACAACAAGTGGCTTGCCGCTTAACCCCTGAGTAAAGCACTAAGAGCGTTAGATATGTCGAAATCTTTGAATAACTCGTTTCGCAATATACGGGAATACCCTAAAGCGTTTTTACAGATCTCTTCTAACGGGATTCGGCTTCCCGTTACTTATAAAAAATCATGGGATGATGGTTTTGGTGCTAGAGGATGGAAACTTGACGTTACAATTGATGACCCTGAAATCATTGCAAGCACTCGAGAGACAGGTCAAAGAATTAATACATCAGTTTTTGTTCATGATATTTTAGATCATTTTCTATCCGGGTTTGGGGTAAGTGGTCATAGAAGTGAAGCAATGGCGCTTATTCAATTAGCAAAACGTACAGGTTCTGATCCAGAACCAGATTATGAGCAAATGGTTAAGGAAGATATTATTAATGGCAGGGTTAATGGTGAGTCATTAATTACATTTCTTCCAGAGCAGCTTAAAGATTTATTACCATCAGTTTGTGAAATGACAGATGGAGAAATAATCTCTTACCTTAAACAGAAAGTCAGTGAAAAAAAATTACGTGATATTCTTGTTGAGCATTTTTTTACCTTAGGTGAAGCGGGTGAAAAACATGCCATCGCTAGCTGGTTAACACTTGGTTTAGAGCCGAAAAAACAAACAGAAATAGGACTTGCTCTACAAAAGCTGCTTGAGGTTATTGACTCAAGGGTAGAGGAAATGAAGATAGAAGAGCTTAAAGGGCTTATTGTAATTAATAATGAGAACATTACATTTACGCTTCAGGAGAGTAACCGTGTTGATTCAATTGACGGATATCAAATAGTTGTTGCCTAACAAACGCATAAACACGGATAATTTGTTATGCTGAAGTTCGAAGTTTCCGATTTTACGAGGTGTTAAGAGAATCAAATGAATAGAATAATTATTTTACTTTTAGTTTTGGGTTTAGTGGCTTGTAGTGAAACATTAGATATTCAGCTAGAACCTGAAGTGACTGCGATTCTCAGCAATGAGAGCAATCAGCAAATACGTCTCACTCAAAAAGATGAAGTATATATGCTTCTCAATGAATGGTTACATGAGAACAGATCAGACTGGTTTGTCACCTCTGGCCGTTACCCTGGCGGAGTGTATATAAAATCGGGTAACCATGGTATTCAGGTGACTGATTCAAAGGTTGTGATTTATGCAATAAGAAGTGATGGACCAAAAGCTATATATATTCAGGACCTTAAAAGAGATGAGCTGGAAAAATTAAGAAATTTTGGAAAATAAACAGATAAAATGACGTATAAGTTGTTTTATGATGTCGTTTAGCGCATACGCTCATTAAAATTAATGCCACACAGGGTTTAAATTGAAGCTTGTTTTTTTTTTGACTTTTGTCCTGTTCAGTTCCTGTGGCATTTTGTAAGCTGCTCTTCTTTGTAGATGAATAAACTCTCATGCCTTTAAATATTGATGACAACCGTATTGCCCTGTCTATTACACCCATATTACGACTGGCGTTCAGGCCGCTGTTTCTGGGGGGCTCGTTTTTCTCAGTTATCGCCATTGCCTGGTGGACCTACTTCTGGATAAACCCATCGGGCTGGGCACCACACGGCGGCCCCGTGTGGTGGCATGGTCATGAAATGCTGTTTGGATTTGGCGCGGCTATTGTTGTTGGTTTCTTATTAACCGCGGTTCAGACATGGACAGGGGTGATAGGTATAAGGGGTAAACCGCTTGCGGTATTAGCTGTTAGCTGGATTGCCGGGCGACTGCTTCTCGCATTTGGAGTGTCTTTCGGGGTTTCTGGCTGGCTCATAGCGGCGGTGGATGTAAGTTTTCTTCTGCTTGCCAGCATTGCAATGGCTTACCCGATTTTAAAAATAAAGCAGTGGCATAACCTGATGTTTGTGCCAATTTTATTTATTTTAAGTTTATTAAATGCCAGTGGGCACTGGGCTGTCATTAATAATCAGCCGCATATCGCGACACAGTCCTTACATGGAACCATTGTTCTTTTTTCTTTAATTATCACGATTCTGGGTGGCAGGGTTATACCTGCTTTTACTGCCAATACCACAGGCTGCACAAAAAAAGCACCACTTAAATGGCTGGAAATTTTTAGCATCGTGAGCATTATTGTGCTGGTGTTTATTGCCTTTAGTGGCTTTGATAATGTGCCGCCGATGCTTCTGTTAACGGTGTCTGTTATCGCTGCCATTGCCAACGGCTGGCGTTTTTCTCGCTGGGGATTTCAGCACAGTAAATCTGAGCCGCTATTATGGTCTCTGCATCTGGCGTATATTTTTATACCCCTGGGTTTTATCATGCTGGCTTTACACAGTATTGGTTTAATGGGAAATACCAGCGCCGCCCTGCACAGTATTACCGTAGGTTCGATTGGCGGAATGATTCTCGGCATGTTATCAAGGGTGACTTTAGGTCATACAGGGCGTCAGTTAAACCCACCCCGAATGATAACAGTGGCTTATCTGCTTATTTTTGTGGCAACGCTTGTGCGGGTGATAGTGCCAGCATGGTTGCCTGAATATACATTATTGAGCATTGGCATTGCCGGTGGGCTGTGGGTATTGGCTTTTAGTGTTTACCTGTATTTTTATGGTTTTATGCTGGTCACCGCGAGGGCAGATGGCAGACCAGGTTGATATTATTTGAGCCATACTTGGTAAAGATCAATTTCAAACCTGTATTACTACCTTAATATGTAGTTAATCTAAATTAACTTTAAGGGTATGGTTATGGGCTGTTGTGGAAGCTGTGGTGGTCAAGATACTGATCAAACAAACGAGCAGGATAAGAGCAAAGAAATAGAGCAGGAGACTAGTCAGGCTTCTGAACAAAAACAGGAACAAAACCAGGAACAGGAAAAGAAATAGTTATCAACTCTAACGGGCCCTTTAATCCTTATGGGCCTATTTAGTAATGTTTCTGACATAAAAAAACCAGACGGTTTATTGATCAATATATGGTTTTTTAGTGCCTTTTTCTCCATTAATGTTTACCTTATTGGGCAAAACTTGAACTGACCTCGTTATGATCTCATGTTTTTAATGCCTCATTCAATGTAGAGCAGACCATGGTTTTTGTCTAAGTCCTGGAGTCATTCATATTTTTGTTTAAATAAAGCCGGCAATGTATGGTTGCTGTCGGTTTATGATGGTCGAAACACCTGCTTTATGAAAATCAGACCCATATTGATAAAAATCTTCGTTTTACAGCCTCTAAATAATACTGATGATATAACGGATCATAAGTCATTGATATATATAGGATCACACTAAAAATAAATGCAAAAAACAGGGTTATTTACGGGTAAGAAGATTAAATTGATAGTTTTAACAGGCAAAAGTGATTTTTAAGACGAAAAAATATAAAAGCCATGTTATATTACGCATTGACTAAATAGGAAAAACACAATGAGTAAAGGTACAGTAAAGTGGTTCGACGCGGGTAAAGGTTTCGGTTTTATCACTCCAGAAGATGGCGGAAAAGACCTTTTTGTACATCATTCTGAAATTAAGAGCGGTGACGACTATAAATCACTTAATGAAGGTCAAGTGGTGGAGTATGAAGTAGGACAAGGCCAGAAAGGTCCTTGCGCAAACAATGTGGTTCCAGCTTAATTACACTGAATAATACGTTTGTAAGTAACAGTAATTTAAGGAGACGGTGACAGGTGAAAATTAGTTATATTTATATATGATTAAAACTTGTCACCGACCCCTCTATCTATTTCGCTCCTTGCGGGCCCCTCTATTTATCCCTTTTATACGTTTCACTTTCTTTAATCTATTACCATAGATGAAAAAAACACTTCAAAAAAATTACGCTATATCAACATAGATAGTAGTATGAAACCTCATGTTCGCACTGATTCAAAATCGAATCCTACCCTCTGAACTCTGGATTATGAACCTGGTAGTACTGCTAGTAAAAAATAATCAGATGTTAGTATTTGTTAGATACGTTATTTCCTAAACAAGTTTTATAAGCGAGATTTATATTGAAGTTCACAAATGCATTTCTACCGATTATTTTGTCTTTTATTCTTCATGGTTGCGCATCTTTTGAAAAAATGAATAACGTCTACGAAGTTGGTGTAACAGCAAATGATGGAAATCCATATGAAACGATAAGAGTCTTTAACAAACACTTTTCAACTTATCAGGCTTATCCAAATGATAAAGAGTTGTTATCTGTAGGTCTGATTCAATACTGCGCGGCATTAAGTCTGGTTTACAGACTGGATGATGTAACTCAGTGTATTAAAGAATATGGGCGTATAGCAGGTATGCCAGATGCAAATAATATTCATAAATCTATTTATTATCAGATGATTGCGAATCGAGCTGAAGTGTTGGGTGATTATAACGCAGTTTTGAAATACGCCAGACTTGCGCTGCAAGCAGATGATAAATACACGCCTATGAGACCATGGGAACTATTAGCGACAGTTTATGCGCGCCAGGAAAACTATGATGAAGTTAAAGCGTATATCGATAAAATTGATAGCTTTAAAATTGATAGCTTGTTTGGCATGTTCAGTTTAAATGAAACTGAAATGTCACGTTTGAAAAGAGCCAGTATGACACGAGTCTACATAGAAATGGGTGATAGTAAGAAAGCGAGAGAAATATTAAACAGGCCGCTTGCAAACCAGTCAATGAGCGAGATAGTTCTCAAAGGCGTTATCCAGACAATGGAAATTTATAGTGCGTCGCTTGAGTCAGTTAATGAAAGTGTTGTGCGTAATATTTATGAAAATACGGAAAGTAATAAGCCAGCTAATAACCGTGAGGAAATTGATTGGGGTTTTTATGATCGAATTTTGCAGATGACTATGTCAGCAAAAATAAGTTTACAACTGGGTGCAATGATACAATCCGAAAAAGTTTACATGCGATTATTAGGTGAGCCAAAATTTCAATATCAGAAACCCCTGTACCTCGTGGCGTTGAGCGATTTAGCAGAAATTAACTATCGTAAAAATAAATATAAAAGCGCTTTAAAATATGCTAAAAAAGCTATCGATATTGTTGAGCAAGCAAAGTTAAATATTTACGATAACAGTGAAAGATCAATGTTTCTAAGAAAGCACGAAGGGATTTATGATTTAGCTGATAAAATAAATACATCAAAAAAGTAAAATATAGATCTAAATAATTATAATCAACCTGTTAAGGAAATATTATGAAAGTAGCTTATATCTTTTCAACTCAAGGTCATTCTGTATCATTTAAACTCGGACAAATGATCTTACCTCAAATAGAAGATAATGCACATGGGGTAGAAGTAGTCGGCATGTTTTTCTTCGAAGATAATAATTATGTATTAGTAAACGGTAACCCAATAGGTGAACGTCTGGCAAAGGTGGCAAAAGAGAAAGGTATGTTACTTATGGGTTGCGATAAATGTTGCTATGAAAGAGAAATAGAAGAAAAACTTGTAGAGGGTGCGGTGATAGGTTGTTTCCCTGATTTATATTCAGCGCTGGCAGGTAATATGCCAGACCAGATTATAACGCTATAAAGCAATAAAGAGCTGCTGATTAACTTGTACGCATTGATTCATGGTTGGTCATCAGTAAACATAGTTACAGGTTTAATAACCACAGCAATATCGAGATCAGGTCTTGCAATTCAGTATCACTAAAATGAATAAATTATAACTAATCGGATACCAGAATAAACTGGGGCAGGAATTTTTTTTCTAATATAAGAGTATATTGATATCTGACTCTGATTAATCTGTAAACAAACTTTTCCAGCTATCACCGCAAGGTATTTATATAAATCATCTGAAACAAACTGTATCAATCACTTATCTGGGCATGCAGTCATTAAAGCTTTCACACAAGATATATAACACATGTGGTCTGCTCCACTAACACCGCATGCTTTTGTTTTTAGTCGATATTTTGACCAAAACCTCGAATTAATATCATCCATAACACATATCCTTAATTAATCATTGCAAACATACACCGCATAAGATTATCATTCACTAAAAGAATACTTATCAACAAGAATAGCTGGATTTATAGATACCCCTTGGGATTATGTAATTCTAGATACTTAACTGTTAGAGCCACAAGAATAATATGGAACATATTCTAAAAATAATTGTAGCGATAATTGTCGGCTGGGTAGGCTACAAATGGTGGCAGCATAAAAGATATAGAAGAGAAGCAGACAAATTTAAAGAGCTATTAGTTGCTGACTTACCAAACTATGAATCACCAGTCACAACTTTAGGTGCTGTGGTGCTATCTCATTTCCCGCAACATAATGAAGCTTTTAAAAAGTTTCTTATTTATGTACCCAAGAAAAAACAACAACGACTTATTCAACAGTGGGGGAAGTATAACGAAATCCACGCACTATTTAATTCAGCAGGTGTATTTGGTGCAGTTATGGCAGAATTACCGGATCCAGATTTCGAGCCAAGCCAAGAGAATGTTGAAGCTGTGTCACGAAAACGAAAGAAACAGATATCAAAGATATTGGGTGAGCTCATTGAAAAGCTCTAACAAGTGCATAAACGTGGATGTTCCATTACGCTGCGCTTCATTCCACACCAGTTATGCAAGACGTTAGGTGTACAGAAGAATAAGAATGGAAGCACAACTTTAAAAACATGGAAAATATAATATTCTTTAGCTTTATCTTACTTAGTGGGCTTATTTGTATAATTTACCCCAGCAGCGTTGCTAAGTTGTTATCGGGTTTTTCATTGTTTAGTGATAAGCAATCAAAAGCAAGAAACCCCGTAGTTCGCCTCATGGGCGTCACAATAATTATCATTGCATTATCTATGTTTTATGGTGAAATAAATGCTTAGCGAAAAACACCTAACAACACGCCCTGAGGTGGACAGCAAGTCCAGTATTAACCATTAACTGCATATGCTAACAATGGTGAGCCTCTTTGTTTAAGCGCTTTTAA
>JAPHSS010000031.1 GCA_026195255.1 Gammaproteobacteria bacterium
CTTGCTGTGGTAATCAGTGCACAGGGTAATCACCTGAAACTATCCGAAGAAACACTGACTAAAACAATATACAACGAAATATCTAATGTTATAGAAGGCTTACCTGAACTCATAAACAGCAAATTAATTATAGAAAAACACGCAACCTTCCAATGCCACCCGGATGTAGATAAAAATCGACCAGGCATCGACACAAACTTGAAAAATCTTAAAATATGTGGTGATTATGTCTATATTGAAGAAAATAATCAGCCAGGACTGCCATCAACACTCGAAGGAGCACTACGCTCTGGTGTAAAATGTGCACAATCCATTATTAAAGACTAATATTTAACACTAATCAACATTGAGAACACTATGCAATATCAGGCACAGCCAAACTTTTTAAAAGATAAAATAATTCTTGTCACCGGTGCAGGTGATGGTCTGGGCCAGGCTGCCGCTAAAGTTTATGCAGAACATGGTGCTACCGTTATTCTACTTGGACGGACTACAAAAAAACTCGAAAAGACTTATGATGATATTGTCAACGCCGGGCACACTGAACCTGCTATATACCCTTTAAACCTGGAAGGGGCGACACCCAAAGATTACGAAGAGTTAGCTCAAACCTTAAAAGAGCAGTTTGGCGCTTTACATGGATTATTACATAATGCGGCCATATTAGGTGTTACCACGCCTATTCAACAACATGATATTGACGTTTGGTATAAGGTCATGCAGGTCAATCTAAATGCCCCCTTTGTCATGACCCGAGCGCTTCTACCTCTACTTCGAGAAACACAGGGCTCTAAAATTATTTTCACCACAGATGATAAATCATCAGCTTACTGGGGTGCCTACGGCATATCAAAAGATGCCATTACCAGCCTCATGAAAATACTCGGGGATGAACTTGATACTGAAGAACATGCTGTTCAGGTTAATGCGATTAACCCTGGTGCCGTTCGCACACAAATGCGTGTACGCGCGTTTCCAGGAGAAAACCCTGACCAAATGCCAACAACAGATGATGTAATGCCCACTTACCTTTATCTTATGAGTGATGACTGTAAAGAAATAGCACAAACCATCCATGCCCAGAAATGAAAGCAAAGTGATTAAAAAGCGGCTATTATTAGTGATATTATATCGCTGTACTTCAAATGAAATAAATAATAATTAGTATAAGTAACTGAGCCTTCATCTATGTTAGAAGCACCAGAAGAAAATGACAACAAAACCCATGACTCGCGAGATCTCAGTTTTCGCAGTATAAGCACCATTCTCGACAGTATAGATGCACTGGTTTATGTCGCCGATATGGACACTTATGAACTCATATTTAGCAATGAGTATGCGCGTAATATATGGGGTAATACGCAGGGCCGCACCTGCTGGAAAGTACTGCAGGAGGGGCAAGATGGCCCGTGTAGTTTTTGCACCAATGACCACCTGTTAGATGAAAATGGTAAACCTACTGGTGTTTATGTCTGGGAGTTTCAAAACACAGTAAATAATCGCTGGTATCAATGTCGTGACCGGGCTATCACCTGGGTAGACGGACGCATTGTTCGCATGGAAATAGCCACCGATATTACCGATCGAAAACAGGTCGAAGATGAGTTAATAGCCGCTAAAAAAGTAGCTGAAGAACTGGCTTACAAAGATGAATTAACACGGCTTAATAATCGCCGCGCATTTTTTGAACAGGGCAACCGGGCATTCAAACAGGCTGAACGATACGGTCACCCTATATCAATAGTTATGATGGATCTTGATCGTTTTAAGAAGGTCAATGATACATACGGGCATTCTGCTGGTGATAAAGTCCTCCAGGAGTTAAGCAACCTGATGAGCAATATGATGCGTGAAATTGATATCATTGCCCGTATGGGGGGTGAAGAGTTTGCATATTTATTACCAGAAACGGGCCATACAGAAGCCACAAATCTAACTGAACGTATAAGAAAAGAAATAGAAAATGCAAACATTCACTTCGATGACGAAATTATAAAAATAACCGCAAGCTTTGGCATCTGCACCTACACCTCCACAACTAAAAATGAAACCCTTGAATCATTGTTAAGCAAAGCGGATGATGCATTATATGCTGCCAAGAGAAACGGACGCAATCAAAGTCAATCTTGCATTTAATTTTTTATATAAGTTAAGTTTGTACAATTCAAAATAACATCTTGAAAACCAATAAAAAAACTATTCTACTGTTATCAGCTTACCGCTCGAGCAGTCACGCGGCCTGGGCAGACTGGTTAGTAAATACATTCAATGAATTTGAATGGCTTAAACTCGAATTACCCGGACGACATTTTCGCTGGCGAATTAGAGGCAACCCATTATCATGGTTGCATAAAATTCCTGCCAAAAAACCTGATTTAATTCTAGCGACTTCCATGGTAGACCTGGCAACATTAAAAGGCCTGCATTCGCACTTATCAAATATTCCATGTATTTACTACTTCCATGAGAATCAGTTCGCCTACCCTACCAGCAAACAACAACACAATTCTATAGATCCACAAATGGTTCAGTTATATGGCGCATTAGCTGCCGACAAATTACTTTTTAATTCTATTTACAATCAGCAGTCTTTTTTTAATGGTGTAAACAGGCTACTTAATTTATTACCTGATGAAACACCCGAAAACATAAGTGTTCTTTTAAAAAACAAATCGGATATATTACCTGTGGCAATAACACCGATTGATAAATCAGCAACTAAAATTCCACAGTTAATACTATGGAATCACCGCTGGGAATATGACAAGGCACCCCAGGTCTTTGCGGATGCCTTAGAAAAATTAAATAAAATGGATATTGACTTTCAACTTGCATTACTGGGAGACAGGCCAGCCAAAAAACCAGTTTCATTATTACAGATAGAAAAACAATTTAGTGACAAAATCATTATTAACAACAAGGCATCTAAAGAGGATTACCTAAAATACCTTTCATTAAGTTCAGTGGTTGTAAGCACGGCAATACATGAATTTCAGGGTTTATCGATGCTTGAAGCCGTCAGCGCAGGCGCCATACCTGTTGTACCAGATGACCTGTGTTATAAAGAGCAGTATGCCAGTCATTTCCGTTATAAAACCGGTGACAGTGATGCTCTGTCTGAAAAACTATATAGCTTTTTAAGCATAAAACCTGAGATACCGGATATATCTAAATATTTTGACGAGAGCCTTAAAAGTAGATGGTATGAATTGTTAACCAGTTAATTTTAAATTGATTACTTTTTTAATCTAATATTTATAAATTTATAGTTTTATTTAACATGTTTACTTACAGGTGTTTGGTTTGACCTGATCTTGCAATTATTTAGCTACATGGGAACTTGAACTCTGTGGTTTCGCCTTTGTGGCGAGTGGCTTTCATTTAAAGTTTCAGGTTTTATCGGTTGCGACTTTCATCCCCTCTGAAGCTAGCCAAAAAACATTTCCATCGAGGGGTAAAACTCAACTCGTTCCCATGCTCCCGCGTGGGAATGCATATCTACCAGGTAATATATACCCATCAACCCTCTTCACACCTGTCACCAGTACCTCACACAATAAAAAATTGATTCCCTTGATATAAACAAACAATACGTTGTTTACTGCGACACGGGACGAGATAACTCAGCAGCTACTTATTAA
>JAPHSS010000063.1 GCA_026195255.1 Gammaproteobacteria bacterium
ATTCATGATGGATGCTCCTCGAATTTAACTGAGTTAGAAAATACCAGTTTGGCGCATAGCGACGCCGTATTTCAAGGGGCGTCCATCCCATCACCCATAATATGAGGCCAGTAAAAACAATGGTTTATGTTGTAACCAGGTTTTTTTATTATGGGTGTCTCGCTAATCTTTATTATGGGTGTCTCGCTAATCTCTGTAGAGTATACTAATGTGCTCTAACCTGACTCTCGAATTTTACTAAATAGTTAAACTCCAAATAACTAAGAGGTTCTCTCATGCGTTATTCATTAATGTTTTTGTTATTAGTTACATCACAGCTGGTTCATGCGGTTGAATCGGTTCCTGGTTACCAGGAATCACTGAATCAGTTTATCGAAAAATCTAAATCGGCTAAATCTCCGTTCTCAGAAGCTGACAGGGCCGTTATGGAAAACGCCGCTAAATCTCTAACCGCTAGTATACCAAGCCCGGGTATTAAAGTGGGCGAAAAAGCCCCCGACTTTACATTAAGTAATGCGTTGGGGAAAAAAATCAGTCTTAAAGATGAACTTAAGAAGGGCCCGGTTGTGTTGGTGTTTTATCGTGGCGCCTGGTGCCCATTCTGTAATATGCATTTACATGCATTACAAAAGAGTTTGCCTCAGTTTAAAAAATATGGCGCACAGCTTATTACGGTGACACCGCAAACCCCTGACAAATCTGCTGAGCAAATTAAAAAAGATGGTTATCCATTTGAAGTGTTAAGTGATCTGGATAGCAAGGTTATGAAAAATTACAAATTATATTTTGAATTACCTGAAGATTTAATTGCGGTTTATAAAAAACATGAATTAGACATCGAAGCTTTTAATGGCAAAGGGCGTAATGTTTTACCTGTGCCCGGTAGTTTTGTTATTGATAAACAAGGCGTTGTTCGTGCTATGCAGGCGCAAACAGATTATAAACTTCGAATGGAGCCCGCGGTTATTATTGAAACATTGAAAAAGTTGTATGTAGAGGGGTAGCAAAGGGTCAGACTCGATTGCCTGTCAGTTTCTTATGCATTCCCACGCAGGAGCATGGGAACGAGATAACTATCGAGTCTGAAACTTTTAAGTTAGAAATCCGGGTTTCAATCTTAAAACATTGTTTTACTCGAAAGGTAGCGCCACTGGCCCGGTGGTAAATCTTTTTTAGATACGCGACCTATTCTAATACGTTTCATTGCTACTATACTCAAACCGACACTGTTACATAGCGTTTTAAGCTGCCCGGTGTGTGTGAAGCCAAAGACAATTCGCATGGCTTTTTCACTTTGTTTGCTGGCCTTAAATTCAGGTTGTGATCTGTCACTGTTATCAGCAAGGTCGTTAAGCTGTTCAAGCACTTCGGCAGAGTATTCTTCACTGAACTCTACTATGTACTCTTCCTGCTTTTTTTTATTATTCTCATTCAATACCCGAATCACTCGCCAGTCTTTGCTAAATACCGTTAAGCCCGATGCGCCGATTTGCAAAGGCGTTGCGTATTGGAGTTTGTAAAAATGGTTTTTGAGTGGTCGAATACCGGAGTAGTCAGTTTCACAGTGGTTCTGTGTTGTAATTAACTGCTGCATTTCTGCACTATCTTCTGCGTAGGCGTCTTCTGGTAAATTAAATATGAGCGTGACTGGCTCGATTGGTTCTAAGCTTGCATCTGCGTGCAGCTCTATTTGCTGCTCTAGCACTTTAAACTGCGGGCGCTCTTCTACTTCACCCTCTACCAGTACCCAGCCACCTACAATGTACTTTATGGCATCGCCACGTGAACAATGAATGAGTTCTACCAGTCGTTTATCAAGTCGTTTTGGCTCAGGCACTAACCAGCTCTCCTGTTTGTGACAATGTGTGTATTTGAATAAACCCATAATGGGGTAAGGGTGACGGGCTTTTTAGATGACTTAACGAGTGGGCCTTTGATGGGTAGAAGCAAAAGGGTCAAACTCGATCGAGTCTGACCCTTTGAAATCTACGATCGAGTCTGACCCTTTGAAATCTATACATTAATACTCAACTCACAGCGTCTTTGTCTGCTGTGTGAAGCGAAAAAGGCTAATATGCGGTGCCGAAACCATCGTGTTCGCTGTATGCTGGAACGGGCAGTCCGGCAATGCGCATGCCCTGAGTAACAGGTCCGTCTGGAAACAGCTTACGCAGATATTTACTGCCGCCCTGGCTGGAGAACTCATTAGCAAGCACTTCTTCAAGTTCGCGGCCGCTTTCAGCTAAACCGTTTTCCAGGTAATGATCGCGTAATGCATGAATAACCTTAAAGTGAGCTTCGCTGAGCTTTATACCCTGTTCTTCAGCTATGGTTTTTGCCTGGTCTTCATCCCAGTAGTCTAGCTTGCGTTGTCGACGTGTATGACGTTGACTCTCGATATCAGTATCAACACTGTTATCCATTGATTCTATAGCTTCTCTATATTTATCAGCGACAGTTTTTTTATTAGTCATTTTCATATCCTCATAAAATAATAGTGCAAGTCTGTCATAGCCATATGCTAATTCAGGACTTAGGTCTCTATCTTCATCAGATCTGACATTATGCCTCATACGTAAAACATATGCATTGAATATTAGCAATGAAAAATGTCCGTATAATCAGCTTTTATATGCCTGCAGGACTTTATGAGGCATTAATGCTGAAATCCAGCTTGACGAATCTAGCTGGAATTAGTTTAGGTAAATTAGAAAAGCCGGGATCAGGCGCTGGGTTTTTCTACGGTGTTTTGAAAGATAAGAAAAAAGCAAGATTTGACTCCGTATTTTTCTATTTATTGTCTTTGATAAAGTAACAACAGATGATTTTTAGGGCTATAATTCATAAGTTAATAAAGCCTGATTTGTTTGTAAAGAATAGATAAGATTAGTGATAGTGAATTGAACATGAACGACACCGTCAAAAATGGTATACGTAAAGAGAAAGATGGGCTTACATCGGTCTATTACGATGGCTACTGGGTTAAATGTTATACCCCTCCCGTAGATACTCTGACCGCTAAAAAAGACCTCATACAGTCATTAACTCGTCGCTTATTTAATCATATGGAACACGGTATTAATATTCCGGGCAAAATGCTTGATGAAGTGAGTGATGCGTATGAAGCAGAAACAGATCATCGCAAAAAACGCGTAAAAGGTGCCATGTTAGCAGGGGCTCTGTTTAATCGAGCGGCTGATATCTTTACCAGTCTTGTAGAGTTAGAAGCCAAAGGTGTAGAAATTAAACCGAGCAATGATTTAATGAGAACCTGTGGTAAGTGCCTTGAGAAAGCACTGGAATATGGAAAAATGGTTAAACACCGCAATGGTGATGAAGGTATTGATGAGCTTTGGGGTGAACCCTTTAAAGCATTTATCATGCCTGTAGAAGAATTTTATGAAAGTCGTTATGTCAAAATCGCAATGACCATGAAAAATATTGATCAGGTTGCGACATTTATGAGTGATTGCATAAAAAAAGATTGCCGTTTTGCCGGATTAGAGTCACTAATTCTAAACTATGCCTTAACAGCAAAAAACAAATGTGAAACTCTGCGTACTGACGACAATGTGCTGGATGTCTGGTCAGACTTTGTGGTGGCTGGAGAAGCGATTATTGATTTTGCTCCTGATACAGATGTGGCTGTTACAAACACTTCGCAGATACATGAACTCGATATTAGATATTTGCTGAAACAGGGCTGCAGGTTAATGGCATTTATTACCCGTGCCAGAACACCTATGCCTGTCAGTACACAAAATTACTTTAATGAATGTAAACGATACAGTGAAAAGAGGAAATTGCAGTCGCTATAAATCGTTAACTTGTTTCCATATCTCGTTCCCATGCTCCGCGAGGGAACGAGTTGCATGGAGGGTGAATGCATATTAACGACATTATTTCATTTATCTCAAACGAGCTGTAATTACCAAACAACAATAGAAAAAGCTTTTATAAAGAAGTTACTTCGTCTCTATTCGTGTGGCAAATTTAAGTTAGATAGAAAACCGCTAGCCTATGCATTCCCACGCGGGAGCATGGGAACGAGTTGAAGTAATTAGTTCAAATTAATCATCATCATAATGTTCGTCATCATTTTTATCATAATCATACTCATCATCATCTAAAAAACTTTCAGCCATTGAATCGCCAACAATTGAATGGACTCTGGCGGTTGGATGAATTTCATCAAAGAAAATAAACTGATCAAAATTTAAACCGAAATTACAGTCAGGGTGAAAAGTAAATGTGACACTGCTGAAACAGGCATCTGTTGTGTTTGTGAAACCATATTTATCTGCATTTTTTACTAGTCGGTTGAAGAATCTAAATAAATCAAACTCGGTAATTTCAATATCGTTATGCTCTTGCAAATTTTCAACAGCCTTATGTAAAGCCTTACGATATTTGTTGCTGAGCATACGTCCACGACCAATTAACTCTGGACTTTCTGTTGCTGCGGCGATTATTTGTGTTTCTGGAATAATGCCAATGTTTGGTGCATTAACCACGAGAAATGATTTGGCACCGATAATTGAAAGGTTTTTAATTGCAGATTTAACTTCTTTTGCTGCTGCTTTTATAATTGATTTGGCATCTTTATTATCAGCTGCAACAAGCGCCGAGCGAACATCATTTCCACCAATGAAAAGCACATAAAGTGCATCGGATGGTGCGACAAAACCGTGATTGACCTGAAAGCTTAAAACCTGTGTGTTCAGGTCTATCTGTTCTTCACCGGCAGCACTGGCACGGGCAACTGAGTAGTTGGTTCCCGCATTAAGGCCAAGCAGGTGTAAGGATGCATTTGCAGAGTGGCCTAGTTTCTCAGTCAGCGTTTCAACTGAAACTGGTCCATTGGTTATACGATTCATGTAATAGGGTTGAGGTAAGTCTCCAATAATAGACGCCAGGTTTCCAGTATCTGACAAGCTATCACCAAAGATATAGATATTGCTGAAAGTGGGTGTGGCCTGCACCCAACTAGAAAAAATAAGTAATACTGGCAAGGTGAGTTTATAAAGGTTGAGTTTAATCATGGGACAATCTCCAGTTTGTTTTAAGTAATGCCTGAATCCCGCAAGGCTAATGTGAGCATATAACAAATAACCTGTTTAAGCATTTATTATTGATGAGTGTAAAAGAGAAAGAGTAAAGAACG
>JAPHSS010000055.1 GCA_026195255.1 Gammaproteobacteria bacterium
CCTGTCAAAAAATGTTCCGGACATTTTTTTCGAAATCAGTTCGAATCAGGGCGCTTAGGCGCGCCATATAAAAAAGCCCTCTTTAAAAACAGAGGGCTTTTTTATGAGGTGCAGTCTATGGCTGGTCGTAGAACTGGATAATATATTTTTATCTTACAAGGCAGTTTAATGGAATATCGGGTGTGGAGGATTGCTCGTCTCATCCCTGAGACTCGGCCTTCGGCCCAGGTTATGAGGAAAGCATTCATAACCTGTCAAAAAATGTTCCGGACATTTTTTTCGAAATCAGTTCGAATCAGGGCGCTTAGGCGCGCCATATAAAAAAAGCCCTCTTTAAAAACAGAGGGCTTTTTTTATATGGCGCGCCTAAGAGGATTCGAACCTCTGACTTCCACCTCCGGAGGGTGGCACTCTATCCAGCTGAGCTATAGGCGCATTGGCGATGCAGTATATCAGAATAAGTACCGTCGACAATATAATGCGTAATGACTCGAATCATAAGCCTGAGAGATAAGGGTGAATCCATCTGTAATCTGAAATATAATGTACTGCTTTATAAAAGACAAAAATCAGAGAACAACTCATGCCAAGCTCAAAAATTATCTATACCGAAACAGATGAAGCACCTGCATTAGCAACCTATTCATTGTTACCAATAGTTCAGGCTTATAGCCGTGTGGCGGGGGTTGAGGTTGAATCTCGAGATATTTCACTTGCCGGGCGTATTATCGCTAACTTTCCTGATAATTTAAAAAGCGAGCAAAAACAGGCTGATGCATTAGCTGAGTTGGGAGATCTGGCGAAAACGCCTGAGGCAAATATTATTAAATTGCCTAATATAAGTGCTTCGATACCTCAGTTAACCGAAGCGATTCGTGAATTGCAGTCCCTTGGTTATGATGTTCCTGATTACCCTGAAGATCCTCAGGATGAAAAACAGCAGGCCATTAAGGCGCGTTATGCCAGGGTACTAGGCAGTGCCGTGAACCCCGTGTTACGAGAAGGTAATTCAGATCGTCGTGTAGCTGCCCCTGTAAAGGAATATGCGAAAAAGAATCCGCACTCAATGGGTGTATGGAGTTCTGAGTCTAAATCACATGTGGCGTCAATGTCTGAAGGTGATTTTTACGGTAGTGAACAGTCAGCGGTAATTGAAACGGCTGGAAATGTAAAAATACAACTCATTGCTGATGACGGCTCTGCCCAGGTCTTAAAAGAGCAGACTCCAGTGCTGGCGGGTGAAGTTATTGACGCATCATTAATGAGTTGTAAATCATTACGTGCTTTTTTTGAAGAGCAGATACAGGATGCAAAAAAGCAGGATGTGCTGCTGTCTTTACATCTGAAAGCCACCATGATGAAAGTATCTGACCCGATTATTTTTGGTCACGCAGTGAGTGTTTATTATAAAGATGTGTTTGAAAAACATGCGGCTGTTTTTGAAAAAACAGGTGTTGATACACGTAATGGACTGGGCGATGTCTACTCTAAAATAAGCAGCTTACCTGATGAACAGCGCGAAGAAATTGAAAACGATATTCAGGCGGTTTATAAAACGCGCCCTGAACTTGCAATGGTAAATTCTGATAAGGGTATTACAAATTTACATGTGCCTAGTGATGTTATTGTGGATGCATCTATGCCGGCTGCATTACGTTCATCAGGTCAGATGTGGGGTACAGATAATAAGTTACACGATACCAAAGCAATGATCCCGGATCGCTGTTATTCAGGCATTTATCAGGAAGTTTTTGAGTTTTGTAAAAAACACGGTGCGTTTGATGTTACGACTATGGGTAGTGTAAGTAATGTGGGTTTAATGGCGCAAAAAGCAGAAGAATATGGCTCGCATGATAAAACATTTCAAATAGCAAATAATGGCACTGTTAAAGTAACGGATTCAGCGGGTAAAACGTTGTTAGAACATAAAGTTGAGGCAGGTGATATCTGGCGCATGTGTCAGACAAAAGATTTACCAGTTCAAGACTGGGTAAAACTTGCAGTTAATCGTGCAAAAGCAACAGCTCAGCCTGCGATTTTCTGGTTAGATAAAAATCGAGCTCACGATGCAAATATTATAAAAAAAGTAGAAACATATCTAAAAGATCATGACACGGCAGGCCTGGAAATAAAAATAATGACGCCTGTCGATGCTATTCGATATACGTTAGATAGAGTTAAAGCAGGTAAAGATACTATCTCTGTAACCGGTAATGTATTACGTGATTATTTAACCGATTTGTTTCCTATTTTAGAATTAGGTACCAGTGCAAAAATGTTATCTATTGTGCCTCTGCTGGCAGGTGGTGGATTATTTGAAACCGGTGCAGGTGGCTCAGCCCCAAAACATGTACAGCAAGTTTTAGAGCAGAATCATTTGCGTTGGGATTCATTAGGCGAGTTTTTAGCTATCGCGGTATCACTGGAAGATCTGGCGATTAAGACAAACAATAATTCTATTACAGTTTTAGCAAAAGCGTTAAATAAAGCAAATAGCCTGTTTTTAACGAATAATAAATCGCCATCGCGAAAAGTCGGTGAACTTGATACTCGTGGTAGTCATTTTTATCTGGCTATGTACTGGGCGCAGGCCCTGGCGGAGCAAACTGAAGATAAAACTTTGCAGGAAAAATTTATACCTGTCGCTAAACAATTAACCGACAATGAAAATAAAATTGTTGAAGAGCTGAAAGCCGTGCAGGGTAAACCTGCTGACATTGGTGGTTACTATCTTTCTGATAAAATAAAAACATCAAAAGTTATGCGCCCGAGTATTACTTTAAATTCTGTGATTGATAGTATTTAGTTATCTATGTGCTGAGCCACTACCTTCTCAGGCACATCTCCCTCGGGGAAAGGTCCTGCTTTTTAAGCCCTGTCCCCTGTTTTGATGCCATCAAGAACTTTACGGAGTCGACTCACTACACTGTCAACTCCTGGTGGTATGGGTTTAGGGGACAGGGCGCAAAAAACGCGACCTTTCCCCGATGGTGATGATCCATGAGAGGGTAATTTAAATAAAAAGCGCAAGTGTCTGAAAGGCATCAACTAAGTTAAAAACCGATCAAGTGAACGATACGAAATAGCTTCGCTCAAATGTTTAACTTCAATGTTTTCTGAATCATCAAGATCGGCAATGGTTCTGCTCATACGTAAAATTCTATGGTATGCACGGGCAGACAATTTTAATTTCTCCATCGCCTGTTCAAGTAGTTTTATTTCAGTTGATTTCAATTTACATATCTCTTCTGTTTCACGGCTATTTAATTCGGCATTTGTTTTTCCGGAACGAGCCAGCTGTTTGTTAAAGGCACGTTCAACTCGTTGTTTTATACTTGCGCTACTTTCTGATTTCTCTGTGTCATCAAGCAATGTGCTGCGATCAACAGCAGGCACTTCAATATGAATATCAATTCGATCAAGTAACGGTGCAGAAATTCTAGCGCGGTGTTTTAATTGTTGTTCAGGTGTGCACTGACATAATGACTTGCCGTCACAATTATAACCCTGGGGGCAGGGGTTCATTGCTGCAATTAACTGAAAGTTGGCAGGAAACTCAGCTTGCCGTGCAGCCCTGGATATTGTGATCATGCCTGTTTCCAGCGGTTCACGTAAAACATCCAGTGTATGTCTGTCAAATTCTGTGAGTTCATCTAGAAAAAGCACACCATTATGCGATAAAGATATTTCGCCGGGTTTAGGGTTTGAGCCACCACCTACTAATGCAACACCCGAAGCGGTGTGATGTGGCGAACGAAAGGGGCGTTGTCCCCACTGATTAATATCAAAGCCGTGATGACTAATAGAACAGATAGCTGCACTATCAATAGACTGTTGCTCGGTTAAAGGTGGAAGCAAACCACACAGGCGAGAGGCCAGCATGGTTTTTCCCGTGCCGGGAGGGCCAACCATCAGCATGTTATGTCTGCCCGCGGCGGCAATTTCCAGTGCTCGTTTAGCACGGTGCTGGCCCTTAACATCATTTATATCCAGAGAGTGTAAAACAGGTTTTGGAGTTGTAATCTGAGGCCGTGACAAGTCTTTTTGTTGATGTAAGTATTGGCAAATTTCTAATAGATATGATGCTTGTAATATATCGGTCTCTTTAATTAAAGCGGCTATTACAGCTGAGGAGACGGGCATTATTAACGTGTGTTTTAAATTATTTGCACCAATTGCAACCGGTAAAGATCCGCTTACCGGGCGTAGTTCACCGCTCAGGGCTAACTCGCCATGAAACTCAAACTGCTGAAGTAATTCATCGGGAATCTGTTTAGATGCGGCAAGTATTCCGATTGCAATGGGCAGGTCGTAGCGACCACCGTCTTTAGGTAAATCAGCGGGCGCCAGATTGATGGTAATGCGCTGCATAGGAAAATCAAAACCAGAATTTATAATAGCTGCGCGAACACGATCTTTGCTCTCACGAACGGCAGCTTCAGGTAGACCGACGATAGATAAAGAAGGTAAGCCACTGGAAATGTGAACTTCTACACTAACCGGCAGGGCTGTGACACCGTTTAAAGCCTGGGTATTAATAGAGGCGTATGACATGGATTCCATTCCTTATGTGTTATTAAAACCAGCTGGTTAATTTTTAATAATAAATATGTCTTTTACATCAGTTTTTATATCTGTGTCATTATAAAAAGCTTGATAGAGATATTAAATAAAGCTCTATTTCAATTGTTCAACCTGCTTTTCTAACTCTTTTAATTTTTCGAGTGTACGTGTTAATAAAGCACTTTGCACATCAAACTCTTCTCTACTCACAAGATTCATCTGACGCAGGCTGGATTCAAGTATGGCTTTAAAATTACTGGTTACATCTGACTTTAGTGTCTGAAAATTTTCAGGAAGCACGGATGATAATTTTTCGGCCAGATCATTTAAGTTTTGTTTATCAATCATTGTTAACTCGTAAGTAAATTGAGATTGAAGTGTACAGTAATTAGAGCGCACCTGCTTTGTGCAAAATGCCGCACCAAAATAAAGCATCGTAGTTTCACCCGCTCTATTTTGGTGCGAAGAAGTGCTCGAATCAACAATTCCTGAAAGTTAAAACCAAACGTATCTAATTGATTTTAAATGTATATATCTAATTGGCATGGCAGCTGCTTAGTAGTTTTCAACATATATAAAATAATTTAACTAAAACAGAGGGTTAGCATGAAAAAATTACAACTTTTAGCAATTACAGCAGCTGTAGCAGTCACGTCTGTAATGGGCGTTGCTCAAGCAGAAGTAACAGAGAACTTAAGTGTTACAACTAATTATATATGGCGTGGCGTTGCACAATCTGGCTCTGAAGCTGATGTGCAGGGTGGTATAGACTGGAATGCTGATACTGGTTTATATGCAGGTGCATGGTTCTCTGGTTCCGCAGCAGAAGTCGATTTATATGTTGGTTGGTCTTCAGGCATGTTTGATGTAGGTGCAGTTAAATATTACTACACACAGGATGATTCAGCCGCTGCGGCTGAAGTTTATGCGGGTATTACCGTATCTGACTGGACAGCTAAGTTATACGTTGACACGGATACAGATGACTCTGGTGACAATGCATATTTAGAAATAACTGGGGATATCGGTCCAGTTAATATTAATGCCGGTTTTAATTCTAATGATCTAGATGTTAATGAGTATGCGCAGTTAACGGTTGCCTATACGCATAACAATCTGACTTTAGCTGTAGCGATTACTGATATTGATGATGCGGATGAAGAAGTTTCATTAACCTATAACTTCCCTTTTGAATAAGTAAAAAATATTTCATCTCTCGGGAATTTTTCCCGGGGGCTTTTCAATACAAATAAACAGGGGAAATTTATGAAACTAATTTCTGCAATTATTAAACCTTTCAAGTTAGATGACGTGCGTGAAGCATTATCAGAAATAGGTGTGCAAGGTATTACCGTGACTGAAGTTAAAGGCTTTGGTCGTCAAAAAGGTCACACTGAATTATATCGTGGTGCTGAGTATGTGGTTGATTTTCTGCCTAAAGTGAAATTAGACGTAGCAGTTGATGATGGCATAGTTGAGCAGGTGATTGAGTCAATTCGTAATGCAGCGAATACAGGTAAAATTGGAGACGGTAAAATTTTCATATCTCCAATAGAACAGGTTATTCGCATTCGTACAGGTGAAAGCGGACCTGAAGCGCTTTAATTATTGAGGGTATACAAGTGGAAAATCAAATATTCGAACTTCAATATGCAATGGATACCTTTTACTTTCTGGTATGCGGTGCATTAGTAATGTGGATGGCAGCAGGTTTCTCAATGTTAGAAGCTGGCCTTGTTCGTTCAAAAAATACAACAGAAATATTAACTAAGAACGTCGCCTTATTCGCGATCTCCTGCACCATGTATATGATGTCTGGTTATGAAATTATGTATGAAGGTGGTTACTTCCTGGCGGGTATTGCTGGTGGTGAAACCCTCGTTAAAGATGCATTAGCATCTTCTGCTGAAAATGGCTTTGCTGGAGACTCAGTATACTCTGGCGCTTCTGATTTCTTTTTCCAGGTGGTATTCGTTGCTACGGCAATGTCTATTGTATCCGGCGCGGTTGCAGAACGTATGAAGCTTTGGGCTTTCCTTGCATTTGCTGTTGTGATGACTGGTTTTATCTATCCAATGGAAGGTTCATGGACCTGGGGTAGCGCATCAGTTTTCGGTCTGTTTACACTTGCTGATAATGGTTTCTCAGACTTTGCTGGTTCTGGCATTGTTCATATGGCCGGTGCAACAGCCGCTCTATCTGGGGTTATTTTTCTAGGTGCACGTAAAGGTAAATATGGTGCAAATGGTCAAATTAACCCCATTCCAGGTGCAAACTTACCTAT
The DNA here is from genome assembly GCA_026195255.1 of Gammaproteobacteria bacterium. Classification (GTDB taxonomy): domain Bacteria; phylum Pseudomonadota; class Gammaproteobacteria; order SZUA-229; family SZUA-229; genus SZUA-229. The sequence continues at coordinate 6,848 of JAPHSS010000055.1, forward strand.
GGCTACATTAGGTACATTTATTTTATGGATGGGCTGGTTCGGTTTTAATGGGGGTTCAGTATTAAAACTAGGTGATATCGCAAGTGCTAACACTGTGGCAATGGTATTCTTAAACACAAATGCAGCTGCTGCTGGCGGTGCAGTAGCTGCATTAATTACAGCTCGTTTACTGTTTGGTAAAGCTGATTTAACTATGGTGTTAAATGGAGCATTAGCGGGTCTTGTTGCAATCACTGCGGAACCTTCTACGCCTACAGCACTCCAAGCTACTATATTTGGTGCAATAGGTGGTGTAATAGTAATATTTAGTATCATCGCATTAGATAAAATTAAAATTGACGACCCAGTGGGCGCAATCTCGGTTCACGGAACATGCGGTTTATTAGGCCTTCTGTTGGTGCCAATTACGAACCCTGAAGGTGCAACATTTGCTGGTCAGTTACTAGGTGCGGCTACTATTTTCATCTGGGTGTTTGGAACTAGTTCTATTGTATGGCTGGCCTTGAAAGTGATTATGGGCATTCGTGTAAGTGAAGATGATGAATACGAAGGTATGGATCTTGTTGACTGTGGTATGGAGGCCTATCCAGAATTTACAGGTAAATAACATGCCTGGTAAATACCAGTAGATTAGACTCCTGCTGGAAGTGGTTAAAGCCGGTGCGATTCGCACCGGCTTTTTTTTTAATATAAGATAGTGGTGATTCAAACTTATAGAAACGTTAATCATGTTCCAAAATATAGCCATAATTTTCGCGTTACTTTTAAATTCTGCAACTGTTTATGCTGAAATTTACAAATGGGTAGATGAGCAGGGCAAGGTTCATTACGGTGATAAACCCATTAGCGACTCAACAGAAATGGACATAAATATTTCAAAGAAAGGTCATATTAAAATAAATAATAACAGAGAACAAAAACGACAGAAATTGCTAGAAAGTTATGCGGATGATCAGGAACGTGAAGATAAAGAGAAAGAGAAATTAAAGAAAAAGAAAGAAAAGCATGAGCGTAATTGCATTCTTTCTATCGATAAGCTTAAGCAATATGAACGCGCTAGCTCAATATATAATTTAGATAAAGAAGGGAAAAGAGTAACCATATCTAGTGAAGAGCGATTAAGAAAAACAGATAATCTACGTAAAAAAATTAAAAAGTATTGTAAATGATCGATGTAAATCTGAACTAACCAATTTTTTGATATTGAGGTTTAGTTGAGGGCTTTGTGAATAGCGCATCATGTTTATATATTTTAGACAGGCCTTTCTCAAGTTCTTCGGAAAACTCCATCGCATCCTTCTCCAGTTTTTTAATTCCTTTGCGATTGACAAATATAAGCATGCCGGTTTTAGTGTTTATCAGGGATAGTTTTAGTCTTCTAGAAGGGGTTATCTCGTTTATATAAATTTCACACCATATGCCAGGTTTTATGGTCGATGAAATATTTAATAATTTATTCTCGGTGTGATCGGTTTTTTTAGTATCAAGTTCACGCTGCATGTTAGAGAACTGTGACGATTTTAATAATTTATTAAAATGAGTGATTAGTGATTTTATTTCAGGTTCGACAATGCGCTCTTGATGATAAAGCAATAACATATTGTTATTACTGCGAACAATATTCATGAAATGGTCTTTAATTCGTGCGTGTTGAGCGGAGTTACTAATTGGTTGAATGAAATCCAGTAAATCACTGTACATGTTTATAGCGTTGACCCATTGTGGGCTTTTGTCACCATGTGTTTTTAATAAATAAAATAAAGCACCAGGCCAGAGTTTAAGTACAATGTTTTGACAGGCCGAGGGTATTGTGTGGCCCTCAATGCAGTGTTTTATTTTATGGCTCAACAATTCTTTAAGTTGTATTTTTGTTTTCTTATCAGATGAAATTCCTGTCGCCTGTTTCTTAGATATCATGCTGATTGCTTTGTCTAGCTGTAAGTTTATCTGAGCAAACTTTCTGGAGCCGGGCGATGATGTGAAAAGTTCTGATAGAAGAAAGTTAATTTTTTTAATAATTAACGGATCATTTTTAGATAAAATAGATAACTGCTTAACTAATATTAAGGTTTGCCTGGCAGGGTGCCTGGTGTTAGTAATAAAGCAAGGGTCGGAATGACATAGGTTATTAATCGGTAGCTGTAAGCGTAATAAGGAGATTTTTAATTCGGCAGGCAAAGCAGGGTCGCTACTTATGGCGTTAAATAGTTGCTCAATGAACTCAGATTTTTTATCAGTCATAATCTGTAACCGTCATTATATTCCATAAGCTTAAATATGAGCTTATGGGTAACTGCACATGTGTGATATCCATACCAGTCAAATGGGCAAAAAACATGTAAGAATAAGCCTACATGTTAGTTTGAAAAAATATTATTTAAATAAGTTTTTCATATAATTTAATAAAACATGTAATCAATTTTAAAATGTGCATTTAAGTGTATAAGTTTAAACGGTTGATGATAGTGAATTAATAACCATACCTAGCGCATGATCAAAGGCTGAATGATCAGCAATAATTTGTGACGTTGTGGTGGATAGTTCATTGGTGAAGTCCTCGGCATCTTTTTCAATGACTTTGATGCCATGGCGATCTACAAATACAAGCTTTGCCTCTTCCATAATGATAACGGATAGTTTGGCGCGTCGAGCTGCAGAATCATCACCATTAAATACCTTAAACCATACGCCGGGTCTAACGTCACGAGGAAGATTTGCTATTTTTTCCCTTGCGGTATTAATTGCATCCTGAAGCGGGTCAATAATTTCTTCTTCAATTTCAATAGTAGGCTCAAATAACAGGTCGTTTGTGTCGAACTCAGAATCATCTACCGAGATGAAATAGCTTTCGCTATCTGTCATGTTGGAAGGGTTGTATTGACTCGTTTCCAGCGCGCTCTCGAAGGTTAAATGCGCGTTGTTAATCTCTGCTTCAATATCAACAGGGTTTTGTTTTGTTTCTAATAGCTGGTTTTGAATAGTGTCTAGAAGAAGATCTTTTTCAGTCTTTAACTGATTGTATGCCTGCGAAGATTCAATGGGTTGTAACAATTGAATGAGTTTATTAACGATGTTTACAGATTCCTTCCAGTCGTCACTGCTTTTTCCAAATTTAATGTAACGATGGAACATTAGTGTTGACCAGAATTTTAAAATCAACTTCTGGGATGTTTTTGGCAATACTTTATTCATTACATGATATTGTAATTCGGCAAGTACGACTTCGCGAGCATGAGTTTGTAGTGCTGTTTTTTGTGTTAGTTTTTCTTTTTCAGATGTGATTTGTAGTTCTTCAAGCTCAATCTCTTCTAGTCTGTTAGATGCATTCTCGAAACTGTTGATGTCAATATCGAAATCATTTAGAAGCGTTTCTACTACCGTGTTTAGTTTGTTGAATAATGTATCGTCGCTACTAGATAAGCCTCGGCCTAAAAATGCTATAAGGTTAAGGCTTGTTCTACATGGATGTTCACCATCGGCGAAAAAACTCTCATCTAACATGGCGACTTTTATTACAGGTATTTGTAGCCTCAATAGTAAATTGGTAACAGCTTGTGAAATACTGGAGTCTTCAATAATTGCATCAAATAACATTTCAATAAAATCGATGGTTTTTTCATCAACTAAATTAACCTGTTTTGTTACTGCACCGCCAGAGCGACTACCCATGTCAGCTAATAATGAGCGTTTGAAATCTGCAGCATCAATCTGCTCTATTGGCGCACTGGATTGAGCAACATTCTGTTGCAAGTTTGTGAGTGCGCTCATCACATCACGGCGATCATAATATTGCATGCCATTGCTTGAAGGTGAATTACGCTTTGTTGTAAATGATGCAGGTATTCCCGGGCCCGATGCGGTGAGCTCGCCATTAATGAACTGATGTACTAAGTTTTGTTGATTACTAGAAGCTGAAATAGCGGCACCGTTCGGCGATGAGTTATTAACGCCACCTGGTGTTGTTTGTGAGGCGCCGCTATTAAGACTTCCATTTCCATTATTGTAACTGTAGGTGGATGCCTGACCAGGGTTGTAAGTTGGGTTTTCCAGGTAAACAGCATCAGTTTCCTGCGCCTGCTCAGCTTGTGCGTTTACGCTATCTCTCTGACCTGTTTTTTTGCCTGCGGCATCACCTAGTTTTATCTGAGGTAACACACCCTGGTCAATGAATAACTGGTTTAGTTTTTTATAAAGAGGTTCTAAGTGGAGAATAACTTCCTGGTCAAATAATTTGTATAACACCAGCTTGTTATTAGTTGATAATTCTATATCGGCAAGAGCATCTTTAAACGAGTCACATATGTTTTTTGGTGCCAGTGCATCTTTATTAAATAGACCTGGAGATTTTAAAGATAAAAATTCTATTCTGGCTTCAAGGTGGCCGACTGCTTCACCATATAAATTCATGGCTTTTGAGTGCATGGCTGAAACGGCAACTAACTCCTCCATTTCATCCTGATCCACCAGGCTTAACTCGTCATCCTCCAAGTCATCGCTTTGATTGTTCTGCTTATTTGTAGTTTGTAAATGTGTTTTAAGATTTGCAGCAAAATTCTGACCTATATTTTTACGCTCGATGCGCAACATACGCATAGTATCGAAATATTCGTTTTGATCTTCATTCGAATCCGCATTTTCAGCCAGTTGAAACAGCATGTCATCTGCGCCATCAAACAATCTGCCCATAAGTTCTGACAGTTCTTCGTTTAAACAGCCCGCAATTTGACTTATTAATTGTTTTAGATTGCTTTTAGCTGCCTGCCCGGAGGAGGATCTATTGGAGCTATTAAACTTATGTATGATCGCGCTCATGTAATTATCCGTATTTGGAAATTAAATACATAATGGCACTAGGTTCTAAGCTTGTGTTTCTTACCCTGAAAAATAAAAGCCCATAGTTTTCTGCGTTAGTGCGCACCGTTCTATAGAAGGCATGGCCTTCTGATGCTTTTAACATTTGAGATATGCGATGAATTAAAGCTACATACCATAGGTACTAATTTAGAGGCTTTGATGCCAATTTGCCGTGACGTCGTTCACAAAAGTAGCAGAGGTCAGTTTGACTAGCTTTTTCCCTGTATAGTTACTCTAGTCATCTTTAGTAGGCTTTGCAGTTAAATAGGCTGATATTAAAAAATATTGGACAGGCGGAGCTTTTGTGACGATGAATTAGGTGCATGATTAATTATGCACCTGACTATATAAATATCTTTTTAAACTCTGGGGCAGATGATGTCCAGAACTTCGGCTGCCTGCTCCCATGCCTGTTCCATTACGTCATGTAATATATTCAGATCTAAGCCTGTAATTTCTAGCGTTTTAGGTTCAAAACCCGGAAAATCATCAAGTAAATGCTCATCTACATCAATATCAGGCCCTAGCGCATTAACGACACAGTTAGCTATGTGAACGATAGATGTTTCCATGCGGTAGTTTTTAGCTTTTAGAGGCGTGTGGTGATAGGCAACTACTTCTTTTAATGTGTCTGATAATTTCCAGGCATCTATTAGGGCGGCACCTACATCACCGTGTGTAAAACCTAAAATCTTTTTTTCAGAGCGGAAGAGCTGACCATCAGAATCCGCCGCGTCTAATAAAACCTGCTGTGATAACTCGGGTTCTTTAAAGTATAAAATCAGCTTTCCAATATCGTGTAACATGCCTGCTACAAACAGGCGTTCACCATGTAAAATGTTGCAGTGCCTGGATAAAAGGCGAGAAACTATGCCTGTATGGACGCTGTGACGCCAGAAAAGATCAATATCTACTAACTGGTTGGGTATGCGTTTAAAGGTATCAACAGCAGATGTGGCCAGTACCAGGTTTCGAAGGTCATCTTCACCTATTACAGACACGGCACGGCTTACCAGTTCGATTTTTGCAGCAAGAGAATAATACGCGCTATTTACGATACGTAATATTCGTGCCGTAAGTGCCGGATCATGGCTGATTATTTCGCCGAGTTGTTTGGCGCTATGGTTTTCATCTTCAAGTATCTGTGAGACGCGAATATATATTTCAGGCAGTGAAATAAGTTTGACTACGCCTTTTACAAGGTCTTCCGGCTTGCGAACCATTATTTTCCCTATATTTTCTGTAGAAGAATAAAATCACCCGTTAGGGTGAATATATAGTTGAATAATGGCTTACTTAGAGTGATTTTTCTAGCAGTCTGCAAAAAAAATATAAAAAAGACAGGATATATTTCTGTTTGTGCTTGTTAATGGGCAATTTCAGCGCGTGCGATAAGTTCTCTTACTGTGCAAACATGTTCACCAAATGAAAGAGTTTGTTCAAGGTTAATATAACCCTCTTTAAATCGTTTGCGCTTGCCCTGTTCCATTAAATAGGTGCCATTCGTAGAACTCAGATCAGTTAAGTACATCTGGTTATCTAATACAACCAGTTCAGCGTGTCTTGAGCTGGTGGTTTTGTCGAAGAGCTGGATGTTTCCACGACGACCAATAATGTAAGTTTTGTTTTCCATTAGTGTGCCTTTAGAATCTCTCGATTCAATTCGTTTATCATTTATGTCTGTCTAAATAGTTATAGAGCAGATTCATATAATTTGCATAATTTATATCACATTGAAAGTAAAAGCACTATGCCGTATAGCCGTTATCACAGAAGGCTGACCG
>JAPHSS010000006.1 GCA_026195255.1 Gammaproteobacteria bacterium
AAAAATTAAAGCAAAATTTAATAATGGTATGTTAGAGGTTAGCTTACCTAAGGTTGAGAAAACTAAGAAGCAAAGCATAAAAATAGACTAACATGGTCTTGTAAAAGTCTGTTTTTGTTATAGGTTATTGTTCGGTGTTGTAGCCCCACTACAAGTATTGAACAATCTCAAGTGGCCAATGCGTATTGGCCACTTTTTTTTACTAAGTATTCTATTGAGTATTTATATAAAGTGCTAATACATATTTTACGAGTTGGTACCAGGTCAGTAGATGTGCATTGTTAGGTGATTGGTTATGAGTTTATATAAACCACGTTTATTAATAACTGATTCTGATAACAAAACTTTATTAATATTAAAAAAGATACTAGCAAAACACGATTACGAAATTATAACGGAAAGTAATGCGCTTATAATATATAACTTGTTAGAGAATGAATGTTTTGACCTTATCTTACTGGATATCACCATATCAGATATAAAACCACTTAACATTATTGAGCTTATATTAAACGAATATACAGACACATCTATTATTTGCGTGAGTGATACTGATAATTATGATACAGGAATTGAGGCAGTAAAAAACGGTGCCTATGATGTTCTTATTAAACCCTATGATATGGAATCACTTCCCACTTTAATTGAACAGGCTATTAATGAATTGGCAGAAGAAACAAGAAACATGAAGGAATCCGGTTTAACAGAAATAACATCCGATATATATAAATATATGGTTGATAATTCACAGGACATTCAGTATTTACTTGATAAAGACGGCCGATTTCTGTTTATTAATAAACGTGTAGAATCACTTTTGGGCTATAGCCAATCAGAATTGATTGGGCAGCATTATTCAAAGCTCATACGTCATGATGATTTAATAGGCTGGAAATATCGCTTTCATGATAGCAGGCGTAAAGTGAATCCTTTGAGAAGTACAGAATTACAGTTTAATTCCAGGAAAAATAAAGCTCGTTATTTTGATGTTAAATCAATATCGATTAATAGCGCAGAATTTATGACTAATTCATCGTTGTCTGCTGAGGAAAATAATGTTTTAGAATCGGCTGCGACATTTGGAATAGCACATGATGTTACTGTTAGAAAAAAAGTTGAAAGAACAGCATATAGTAAAGCTAGTTATGATTATCTGACGGGTTTACCCAATAAACTGTTATTTTATGATCGACTAAATATGGCTATAAAACAGGCAAACAGGCATAAAAAGTTCTTTGCTGTTATGTTTTTAGATCTGGATGATTTTAAATATATTAATGATAGTTATGGACATGTGGTTGGCGATCAAATATTAGTAGAAACAGCCACCAGGTTGCGCTCTTGTCTAAGATCGGGTGATACAGTTGCGAGAGCAGGTGGTGATGAGTTTGTGTTTTTGTTGCCTCAGGTTAATAGTAAAATGGAAGCGGCTATTATTGCTAAAAAAATTACTAATAAAATGGGCAAAGATTTTGTTATAGAAGGCGCGTTGCACTCCTTAAGTGTAAGCATCGGTATTTCACTGTACCCTGAGAATGGTAAGTCTAGTGAGTTACTAATTAAAAGTGCTGATCAGGCAATGTATCAGATTAAGCGTAATGATAAAAATGGTTATAAGTTTTTGTCATCTTTTTGAATTGAATCCCCTCAATGAGATACTTGTTAACCTGGTAATAGTTAACAGGTACACCTGTTACCGTGCCTTATATTGACATTATAGTAGTGTGAAATTAATTAGCGGTTATCTGGTGTTGCCCGGCTAAAACAGACGCTGTCATATTAATAGCTAAATATCTAATAAATATGGTAATTTTAATCCAGTAGTAATTGCGTATATCATTGATAATTTTGTTGTACCATTATATCTCAGTTATATATACTATGAATGATTACTTTAAATTAAAATTAGATGCCGTTGAGTACGTGTTGCTTGATTGTCTTATCTATTTGTTCAGATAAAGGAAGCGTCATTAAGACTATAAGATCTGATAAAAAGGCAAAAAATATAGCTTCTCATCCTTTGACAGACGCTTCTAAGTCAGTTATCAATTTTCCTATTGTTGGTATCGGTGCCTCTGCCGGAGGGCTTGAGGCAGCGACCGTTTTATTGAAAAATCTCCCCCTAAATACAGGTATGGCATACATACTGGTTCAACACCTGTCACCAACGCATCCGAGCATGTTAGCGGAGTTACTGGGGCGTGAAACTAAGCTACCAGTTATTGAAATAGTTGATGGTATGAGCGTGAAAGCCGATCATGTTTATGTCATACCGCCGAATACAAATCTTGGCATACTACATGGTGTTTTACACCTGATGTTACGAAGTGAACAACCAGGTCAACATTTGCCGATCGACTTTTTCCTGCGTTCTCTAGCTACAGAAATGACTAATAGGGCAGTAGGTGTCATTTTATCTGGTAGTGCTTCGGATGGAGTATTAGGCCTGATGGAGATAAAGGCAGCGGGCGGTATCACTTTTGCTCAAGATGAAAGCACCGCAGCATATGCTAGTATGCCACACAGTGCCATAGCAGCCGGTTGTGTCGACTTTGTACTGCCACCCGATAAAATCGCTAGTGAGCTAGTGCGTATTGCTCAGCATCCATATTTAAGCCATGTCAGTGTTAAGTCAGAAAAACCTTTACCCTCAGAAGAAGATCATTTGCGTAAGATATTTCTTCTTTTGCGACAGCATTCAGGTAATGATTTTACTTATTATAAACAAAGCACGATCCTACGCCGCATAAAACGTCGTATTTTGCTGCATAAATTTGAACGACTTGAAGATTATTTGCGTTATTTACAGTCAACACCATTAGAGGTTGAAAACCTTTTTCGAGATTTGCTCATTAATGTCACCAGTTTTTTTCGTGACCCGGAAATATTTGAAGAATTAAAAAGCAATATTTTTCCAACTCTTATTAAGAACAGGGAGAATAATTCACCGATTCGAATATGGGTGCCAGGTTGTTCTACAGGTGAAGAGGTGTATTCTATAGCTATATGCCTGTATGAATTTCTTGGTGATATGGCTTCAAATACAGCTATTAAATTCTTTGCGACCGACCTTGATGAAGAAGCCGTTGAAAAGTCACGACGTGGCATTTATGCGCATACTATCTCTGAGGTTGTATCTAACAGTCGTTTGCAACGATTCTTTACTAAGGTTGAAGAAGGTTATCAGATATCAAAACATATTCGAGATGTTTGTATATTTGCTCAACAAAATGTCATAAAAGATCCGCCTTTTTCAAAACTCGATATGATCAGTTGTCGAAATTTACTAATTTATTTAAGTCCTGTATTGCAAAAAAAACTTATACCCGTATTTCATTATGCGTTAAAAAATAAAGGTGTGCTTTTATTGGGCACATCAGAAACCATTGGACGGCATGCGGATTTATTCAGACTAATAGACAAAAGACATAAGTTTTATGAAAAAAAATCAATAGTAGGTCCTGTGTATGTGAATATCGCAGAAAATAGCCTGTTTGATATGAAAGTAACGGATAATAAAAATAATATGCCAACTCAAGATGAAAGCTGGACTAATCTCGATATCCAGAGAGAAGCAGATCGTGTTGTACTTAAAAAATATGCGCCTTGTGGTGTTGTTATTAATCACCAAATGGATGTAATTCAATTTCGTGGACGAACCGGTAAGTTTCTTGAACCTGCAGTAGGTGAGGCGAGTCTTAATTTATTGAAAATGGCTCGTAACGGTTTGCATCTAGATTTACGTAATGCAATAAATGAAGCAATTAAGAAGAAAATCAGTATAGAAAAAACTGGCTTACGTGTTGAGAGTAATGGTGATGTAAAGTGCGTTACCATCGAGGTAGACCCGCTTCTCGATAAAGATAACAGCTCTGATTATTTGTTGGTTAGTTTTAGAGATGACACTGAAATCAGTAAATTAGATCAAACCGATAAAATTAAAATACCACTTACCAATCAGAATCATGAAATTCAAAGAATTAATCAGGAACTTTCTTCTACCCGTGAATACCTGCATTCAGTTATTGAGCAACAAGATGTAACCAATGAAGAACTGACTTCGGCGAATGAAGAAATACAGGCCAGTAATGAAGAGCTGCAAAGTACTAATGAAGAGCTTGAAACGGCCAAAGAAGAACTTCAATCTTCAAATGAAGAGTTATCTACTGTTAATGATGAAATGAATAACCGAAATATGGAGCTGGAAGTTTTAAATAATGATTTATTTAATCTTATTGAAGGTTTGTCTATACCAGTAGTTATGGTTGATGAAGCATTATGTATTCGACGTTTTAGTCATAAAGCAGAAGAGTTGTTAAATCTAATAATCACTGATCGTGGTAGGCCAATTGGGCAAATTAAATCTACAATTGAATTACCAGATATAGAGATAAAGATATTAGAGGTAATTGATTCAGTTCAGAGTCTTGAACTTGAAGTGCAAAACAGTGAAGGTGTCTGGTATAAAGTTGGCATACACCCATATAAAACATTAGATAATAAAGTTAGTGGTGCTGTTATCGCTTTTTTTGATATTCATGACATGAAAAAAAGTTTAATAATGGCAGAAAATGCGCAGCACTATGCTGAAGCGATTATAGCGGCTATACGACATCCTATGCTGGTATTAGATAAAAATTTACGTGTTGTCTCAGCTAGTCAAAAATATTACTCAATATTTCATGTAAATGAAAAAGACACAGTTGGAAATCTGTTGTATCGCCTTGGAAATGGCCAGTGGGGTATCCCCAGCTTACGTCAAAAACTGGAGGAAGTCGTTACTAAAAATGTGAATTTTAATGATTATGAAGTTGAACATGATTTTGAACATATTGGCCACAAAGCAATGAGTGTAAGTGGTCAGTCGGTTGCTTATGGTTTAGACAAAGAAACAATGATCTTAATGCAAATAGAGAATATCGGTGACTGATAAAAATTCTAAATCTAATGAGAATAGTCAGTTTTTAGCCAAAGACTCGCTTCAGGGTGATCTTATGCGCCTAACTAAGAAGCAATTGATTGATCGTATATTAATATTACAAAACTCTGAAATTACTGATTATCTTGAGCATGAGTTGCAGGTTCATCAAGTTGAACTTGAAATGCAAAATCGTGAATTACGTGAAGCTCAAAGTGATCTGGAGATTACACGAGATCGCTACGCAGATTTATATGATTTTGCGCCCGTTGGTTATATGACGTTCTGTAAAAAAGGCATTGTTGAAAATATTAATATAACCGGCTCATCAATGTTAAAGGCTCAGCGAATAAATATTATTGGAAAGCCGTTTATATTATGGTTGACATCAAGTTGCGTGATTACTTTTTTTGATCATATAAAAAAAGTAATCGAAACTGATGAAAAAATAATCAATGAATTTAAATTGAAGATAAATAATAGTGGTTGTGTTGATGTACGAATGGAAAGTGTTCGAAGCCTGAGTGAAAATAAGAAAAGTTATTTGTGCCAGAGTGTTATTATTGATATAACAGAAAGCAAACGTAAAGAGGAGGAGATACATTTACAGGCGCGTCAGTTAAAGCTCATAACTGATTCATTGCCTCTACAGGTGGCATATTTAAACGCAGATGAAGAACATTTATTTGTTAATAAAAAGTATACTGACTGGTTTGGTGTTACCTTTACCGGTGTCATAGGTAAACTTGCTAGAGAGTTCTGGAGCGAACAGTTCTATGCAAGAATAAAAAATCATTTGAAATTAGCTCTTATGGGTAAAAAAGTTACTTTTGAAATGCATTCATTAGAAGCTGACTCCAGTATAAAATACATCAATGTAATAATGATACCGGATTTTGATATAAATCATTTGGTCAGCGGTGTTATTATTATTTTCGGTGATATCACAGATAGATTAGCTGATGAAGTGGTAGATAGACAACGTCTGCTTGACGCTGCTCATTTATCTAGATTAAATACCATGGGAGAAATGGCGAGTGAAATTGCACATGAGCTTAACCAGCCACTAGCAGCAATTTCCATCTACAGTGAAGCCTGTAAACGAATAATTCAATCACCACAGTCAGATGAAAATTTAGTCATCAGCACACTAAATGATATTAGTGAACAGGCTGAACGTGCAGGTCAAATAATACGACATATAAGATCATTAGTAAGTAAAAAAGAATTAATGCTTACCAACACTAATGTTAATGAACTTGTTAAGTCAGCAATGAAGTTGCTAGAAGTAGAGTTACGATCTCATAATGTACAACTAAGCTTGAATTTTTTTGATGATATCCCATCTGCTTATATAGATAAAATATTAATTGAGCAGGTAATTATTAATTTATCACGCAATGCAATTGATGCGATGGATGCCGTTAAATCTACAGAACGATTTTTAGCAATAGACATATCGCTAACAACTTTAGAAGAATTTCAGGTCTGTATTAAAGATACGGGTATGGGCTTGACTAAAAATCAGATAGATACTATTTTTCAGCCCTTCAAATCGACAAAAGTTGATGGAATGGGCTTAGGGCTTGTTATTTGTCAGTCAATTGTTGATGCGCATCACGGTAGTTTATGGGTAGATTCAAAGCTTGATAAAGGCACGATGTTCTGTTTTAAAATTCCACTAATGGCCGAGGGCTTTCAAGATGACAAATGAATATATGATTCATATTGTTGATGATGATAATGCGATACGCCAGTCATTATCTTTACTTATGAAGTCTGAAGGCATACCCGTGAAAGTGTATGAATCAGCGGAAAGTTTTCTTAATAGTTATAAGCAAAATAAGGGTGAGTGCCTGTTGCTTGATATCCGCATGCCTGGTATGAGTGGCCTGGAATTACTTGATGAACTTAGAGATCTTGATATTTCTATCCCTGTAATATTTATAACGGGTCATGGTGATGTTTCTATGGCCGTGCAGGCGATGAAAGCCGGTGCAACCGATTTTATTGAAAAACCCTTTGATAGTGATTATTTAATACGCCGCACTAAAGATTGCCTTAATGAGTGTATTTGCCTGTCTAATTCCATTGAGCTTAAAAAACAGATGAACGAACGTCTTAGTAGATTGACTAAAAGAGAAACGCAGGTTATGAATCTTTTAGTGGATGGAAAGCATAATAAAGCCATCGCCCATGAATTAAATATTAGTGTTAGAACAGTTGAATTACACCGAGCTAAGGTTATGGAAAAACTAAATGCTCATTCCTTATCTGATGTGGTTCGTACATCAATCTTGTCCTCCTGAAGATAGACTTAATTTTTCACTATGCTTACGTATAATTACGTATTTTAATTTTTATTAAAATCGTTAGTCTTACTTATGTCTAAATAAAATACATTATGTAAGAAAATACTATGAGAAGAAACCACAGGTCAGATGTTAATTTCGCTATATATGACAAGGGTGAATTAACTGAAATAATACAGCCAGATCATATTGGATTAATTGGAGTTGGTTTACATGTAGATGATCTTAACTATGATTACCCAAAAGACAAAACACTGGAAATTGGTATGATTGGCTCAAACAAAATGTGCCAGGATGAGAATAGAGTGCCGGTGATTGTGTCTTTAAATGATGGTTATAGCTTAGGGCTCAGGTTAAAAGATTTTAATGCAGATAAAGTCGAGAGATGGTCAAAAATACTTGATCAAGTTTATAATGCATGAATGCATGTGCTTCATTAATGAATAGTTATAGGTCATTATTATTTATTTTAAGTCTTATATAGTAGAGAGTTGTATGGATATTAAAGATTTGATGAATACAGATTTTCAGAGTTGCCTTTCGACCACTACACTGAATGAAGTTAGGCGGATGTTAAAGAGATCTGCCCATAATGCTGTTGTTGTGCTTGATCAGAATAAACTGCCATTAGGTGTCATTACAGAGCGTGATATTGACGAGGTTTATTCATATTCAGACACCAGGGATGCTGATTTTCTGGCTTCTGATGTTGTTAAAAATAAAGAAATATATAACTGCTGGGATGGGGATAATATACAAATAGCAGCCTCTATGATCAATGATAGGGGTTTAAGTTTCCTGCCCGTAGTAAATAGTGATTTTTGTTTTGTAGGTGTAATGACTGCTAGCAATTCATTGGCTTCTCTAGATAATATTATGCCATATCATTCTCGCTCGGTAGCCAACAAATACTAACTTAATTAATGATTCATCAGTGACAATTAATGATGAATCAGTGAATAGTTACGCCGTGCTTTCGTACAGGGTCATTAATTAACGGTACAAATGAAACACCTAATATTGACTGCGTGGTAATTTTATTATTATGATCTTTATTAACGACTATCAATTCCTGATGTAAGCTCATATGTCCTATTGGTAATACTAATCTTCCACCTGGTTTTAACTGTTTTATGAGTGGTGCCGGTATGTGTTGAGCGGCTGCGGTAACAATAATTCTGTCATACGGAGCATGTTCTTTCCATCCTTCGTAGCCGTTACCTACGCGGGTTTCGATGTTGTCATAACCGAGTTCTTTGAAACGTTTTTTTGAAATTACATTTAATTCGTTAATTCGCTCTACTGTATAAACTTTTTTGCATAACGAAGAAAGTATAGCGGCTTGATAACCAGAACCTGTACCTATTTCGAGAACTGTATGATCTACTTGAAGTTCTAGTATGTCAGTCATTAATGCAACGATATATGGCTGAGATATTGATTGTCCATGACCAATAGGCAGCGGACCATTTTCAAAAGCTAAATCTCTTAAGTATTCAGGTACAAATAACTCGCGTGGTGTGTTAGCCATAACTTTCATTACATTATCATTAAGTTTCTTTTTACCAGTTAATGAGTGGGTATATCTAACCTCATTTATTATCTCATTAATCATCTTATCTATAGTCATTTTAATTACTCTAACCAGATAATATAAATATATTCAAATCCTTTATGGAAATAGTTGGGCAGGTATTCTGTTCTTGTTTTTTAGTTGGAGATTACCTGTCGCTTACATCTAATTTATTAATATAAATAATATATTAATTAACACATTAATAATATTTCATAATTTATCATACAGAAATACGTATAAATACCTAATACTAAAGGTTTATTATATAAATCACATTTTTAGGCTATGCTAGAATGATATGGATTATTTATAGCTATTTTCTAATAAACTCTATTTATGCCATCGCCTGTGATAATTTGTTTTATGGCACTTTGGGCAAGGTGGTATATGACCAGCTTTGTGAAAGTGAATAAGTTCATGGCAGTGATCACACTCTAAAGTTCCTATACCGGTAATTTCACCTGTGTGCCATGTCAGGCTGCGCTTTATGTTTTTTGAAGTGTGTTTCAATTCGAATTTCATTTGATCAACAAGAGATTCAAAATTTTTTAGTATATTTTTCTTTATTAGTAATAGATCTAGTCTTAACCAGTCGGCGAGCTCTCTCTTTTCAGTTTTTATATAGTCTGCGGCGTCATGCACGTCTTGACGTACATATCTTGAAATATTATCAGCTTCTGTAATGGTTAATTCACCCAGCTCAACTGCTTTGTTTTTCGCTTTATCCATGGCCTGATGTAAAGCTGAAGAGGCCTTGTCTGTACTAATATTATCTAGTGATTCTTTGGTTCTATCTATAAATTTATTATATCCTTCAGTTAATCTGCTTGCCGTGTCTTTTAAGGTGTTTTTACTGGTTTCCATAATAAGTTACTTGCCTGCTATGCGTTGTGAATATGGTTACTGCTTAAACTATGTATCAAATAAAATACAGATATTACTGCGTCATAGTTTTAAAAATATCAGATGATATTAAATAACACTTTGTAGTTAATATAATATGCATATATAGGTCAATACGTATTAATACATATATATTACTTACGTTTTTTATTACGAAGTTATACTCGTTTTTTGTTGCTAATAATATAAAGTTAAGGTCGTTATCTTTATTTGTGTATTGTTGTGCCTTATAAATATTAGTGCTATTTATTCTTCATATAATCATTTGTTGATCGGTGTCATAGTCTTTGTTTCTGAATATGGCATAAATAGACTAAATAGAGGGGTGTAATTTATGAAAATGACCATGATTGTTGTGGCTGACAGTACGAGAGCACGTATTTTTACCCGGAATGCTGATAATCACGAAGTATTGATTGAACTTGAAGATATGCTTAATCCTGAAGGTCGCTTACATGAGAGCGACATGACCAGCGATTTACCAGGCAAAGAATCGGGGTCTCTAGGTGCGGGTGGGCATGTTTACGATAATAAAGATCACCCTAAGAAGCATCAGCAGGTTAGTTTTGCAAAACGTGTATCAGCTCATCTTGATAATCAACGAAAAGCCAATAAAATATCCAGGTTATTACTCATTGTTGCACCTCAGTTTTTAGGTGAGTTGCGCGCACAGTTTTCAAATGAACTGAGAAAGCTGATTGCATTTGAGTTACCCAAAAACCTGGCTGCTCACGATGTTGCTGATATCACCAGGCACATTCCTAAACCAACTGAATATCGAAAAATATCCTAGGTATTATTTCGTATTATAAATATAACTTATAGTTTATTTTTGTAGATCTATGATTAAGCTGTCTTAACTTACCGTAAGGATGATATCACTAATGCCTGAATCTCAAACTGTAACAATTGATGGTAATCAGGCTGCGGCAACCATTGCTTATCAAACCAATGAAGTAATTGCCATTTATCCGATAACACCCGCTTCACCTATGGGTGAATGGGCGGATGAATGGGCTTCACGTCAGAAACCCAATATATGGGGAACGGTTCCGAATATTGTTGAAATGCAAAGTGAAGGGGGCGCGGCAGGCGCAATTCACGGCGCGTTACAGGCGGGTTCATTAACCACGACTTTTACAGCCTCGCAGGGTTTATTATTAATGATCCCGAATATGTTCAAAATTGCAGGTGAGCTTTCACCGACAGTCTTTCATGTTGCCGCGCGTTCTGTGGCTGCTCAGGCATTATCAATATTTGGTGATCATAGTGATGTTATGACTGCACGCACCACCGGGTTTGCTTTTTTGTGTTCTAACTCGCCACAGGAAGTCATGGACATGGCGCTCATTGCGCAGGCTGCAACACTACAGTCACACATACCGATCATGCACTTTTTTGATGGATTTAGAACCTCCCATGAAGTCGCAAAAGTAGCCTCAATTGATAGTAGTGTAATTAAACAGTTGATTAAACCAGACAATGTCGCACGACACCGTCAACGTTCATTAACACCCGAGCGTCCTGTATTACGTGGCAGTTCTCAAAATCCAGATGTTTTTTTTCAGACCAGAGAATCTGTTAATACGTATTACCAGGCAATGCCAGCGATAGTACAACAGGTAATGGATGAATTTGCTCAACTGACAGGTCGGCAGTATCACTTATTTGACTATACTGGTTCTGCCGAGGCCGAACGCATTATTATTATAATGGGCTCGGGTGCAGAAACTGTACAGGAAACAGTAGAACACCTTTGTGTTAGCGGTGAAAAAGTAGGTCTAATAAAAGTGCGTTTGTTTAGACCGTTAGACAGTGATGCCCTGATAAAAGTAATACCCACTAGTGTGCGTGAAATTGCTGTGCTCGATAGAACCAAAGAACCCGGAGCAGATGGTGAGCCATTGTACAAAGATGTGGTCACCGCGCTTGCCCAGCATGTTGTTAGTGAGGGGGCACGATTTACTCAGATGCCAAAGATCATTGGCGGTCGATTCGGTTTGTCATCCAAAGAATTTACGCCCGGCATGGTTAAAGCTATTTTTGATGAGCTCAATGCAGAGAAGCCTAAAAACAACTTTACCATTGGCATTTATGATGATGTCACCCACAGCAGTTTGAGCTGGGATAAAAACTTTCGAACAGACGCTCACAAGAATACATTTCAGGCTGTTTTTTACGGACTGGGTAGTGACGGCACGGTAAGTGCCAATAAAAACAGTATTAAAATTATCGGTGAGTGTACTGACAAGTTTGTGCAGGGCTATTTTGTTTATGATTCTAAAAAATCCGGTGCAGTGACCGTTTCACATTTACGTTTTGATAATAAACCCATTCATTCAACATATTTAATAGGTGATGGAGATGCAAACTTTGTTGCCTGTCACCAACCGGTTTTTCTTGAACGATATAGCATGTTGAACATGGCCGCGGAAAAGGCGGTGTTTTTATTAAATACGCCTGTAGCGCCTGATAAAGTTTGGCAAAGTTTACCATCACTTATGCAGCAGCAGATGATTGATAAGCAGATACAGTTTTATATAATTGATGCGTACAAAGTGGCTGAGTTAACCGGCATGGATAAACGTATAAATACTATCATGCAAACCTGTTTTTTTTCGATTTCCGGCATCTTACCCAAAGAACAGGCTATTCAGTCTATTAAACAGGCGGTTGAAAAAACGTATGGTAAACAAGGTCAGCGTTTAATTGAGTTTAATTTCAATGCGATTGACAGAGCACTGGAAAACCTCGTTAAAGTCAGTGTGCCGGCGCAACTTACTGAGAAGGCTGAAACCAGTGATGAGTTGTCAGAGTACACACCTGATTTTATTAAAAATGTGACAAACGAAATTATCGCCGGTCGTGGAGATGAGCTACCGGTTAGTTTGTTTCCTACGGATGGTAGTTATCCGCTGGGAACCGCCGCCTATGAAAAACGTAATATTGCCTTAGAAATTCCTGTGTTAGATGAAAACCTGTGTACTCAATGTGGTAAGTGCCCGTTAGTGTGTCCGCATGGTGTTATTCGTAGCAAGGTATATGACGAAGCCCTGATGGATGTCGCACCAGAGCATTTTAAGTCAATGCCTGTTAAGGGTAAGGACTTTCCAGAAAAACACCGGATGAGTTATCAGGTATCACCAGAGGACTGTACGGGTTGTGGCTTGTGTGTGGATATATGCCCAATACACGACAAGACAAATGTCAGCCATAAAGCATTAAATATGGTTGCCTATACTAATGAACTGCGTGAGCAGGAAAAAGATAACTGGGAATTCTTCTTAGGCATACCTGATTATGATCGCACCATAATTAAAACGAATACCATAAAGGGCGCTATGTTATTACAGCCTTTATTTGAATTTTCAGGTGCCTGTGTAGGTTGTGGTGAAACACCGTATATAAAACTGGCTAGTCAGTTGTTTGGTGATCGTATGTTAGTAGCAAATGCCACGGGCTGCTCTTCTATTTATGGTGGAAATTTACCAACTACGCCGTGGACAATAAATGCAGATGGTAGAGGCCCGGCATGGTCGAATTCATTATTTGAAGATAATGCAGAGTTTGGCCTGGGTATGCGGTTATCGGTTGATAAACAAAAACAATATGCAACAGAATTAATTGTGCAATTAAAAGCCGAGTTAGGAGAAACGCTGGTTGATGAAATATTGTCAGCAGATGAATCAACGGAAGCAGGAATTGAAAAACAACGCGATCGATTACATAAAGTGCGTGAAAAATTATCATCAATAAATACTTTCATATCAGAGGAATTGAAAACGGTTCTGGATACTCTGTCACGTAAAAGTGTGTGGATAATTGGCGGTGACGGATGGGCTTATGATATTGGTTATGGCGGTCTGGATCACGTACTGGCCTCGGGGCGTGATGTGAATATACTGGTATTAGATACTGAGGTGTATTCCAATACCGGTGGGCAAACGTCAAAAGCTACACCACGTGGTGCAGTGGCGAAATTTTCAGCGGGTGGAAAGCCGACACCTAAAAAAGACCTGGCGCTGTTAGCAATGAATTATGAAAACGTCTATGTGGCGCACGTGGCCTATGGTGCAAAAGATATTCAAACCATCCGTGCGTTTAATGAGGCAGAAGCTTATGCTGGGCCGTCACTTATTATTGCTTACTCTCCCTGCATTGCGCACGGTATTGATTTAAAAAATAATCATCAACAGCAGCAACTCGCAGTTGATAGTGGGCACTGGCCTTTATTTCGTTTTAACCCGGAAAATGCAAAAAAAGGTATTAATCCTCTACACCTTGATAGTAAGGCGCCATCCATTCCGTATCGAGATTTTATCGAAACAGAAGTCCGCTTTAATATGCTGTGGCGAACGCACCCCGAGGAAGCTGAAAAAATGTTAGAACAATCACAGCAAGATGTTTTGCTTCGTTATGATTTTTATGAGCAGCTTGCAGGCTTGCCATGGGATGAAAAAGATTCAATACAGCCACCGCATAGAAAATTGGCATCGGTTGTTAAAACGCAGGAAAGTAACAATGTAAATAACACAAAGCATAACGGGGAGGTTGAGTAGATGATAGATTTAAGCACACAATATCTTGGCTTAACACTGAAAAACCCTCTGGTTGCTGCTTCTTCACCGCTCACTGCAAATTTAGATGATGCAAAACGTTTACAGGAGGCGGGAGCTTCAGCCATTGTTTTGCCTTCATTGTTTGAAGAAAGTATTCAGTATGAACAAAAACAGCTTGAGTCATTTGTGCACTCACAGAGTTTAGGGCACCTGGAAGCCGACTCTTATCACCCTGTGCCAGAAGAGTATAAAGGTGAACTTGATAATTATCTTGAACTTTTACACAAGCTCAAATCTGCACTGGATATTCCCGTAATTGCCAGTTTAAATGGTATTACAAATACCGGCTGGATTGATTATGGACGAGACATTATGCAGGCAGGTGCGGATGCACTGGAATTAAATGTGTATTATGTTGCTGCCGATCCCACTCAAAGTGGTATCGACGTTGAGCAACGTTATTTAGATTTGCTAAAGGCTTTGCGTCAGCGCATTAATATACCCGTGTGCATGAAGTTGTCTTCACAGTTTTCATCAGTATCGAATATGGTGACGAAATTACAAACTGAAGGGGCCGATGGTGTTGTGTTATTTAATCGTTTTTATCAACCAGACATTGATCTCGAAACATTAACAATAAAACCACAGCTTGAATTATCTAATCCTGCGGAAGCTTTGCTTCGCATTCGTTGGATAGCGCTTATTAGAAGTCGCGTAAATTTATCACTGGCCGCAACGGGTGGCTTCCATACGGTTGAAAGTATTATCAAGGCGTTACTGGCGGGTGCAGATGCGGTGTATCTATGCAGTGTGTTACTAAATAAAAGCCCCGAATTTATCGCTGAGTTATTATTGCAGCTTAATCACTGGTTAACCGAACGTGAATATGAATCTATTAATCAGATGCAGGGGAGTGTGAGCCAGTTTTGTGCGATTGATCCGGCCAGTTACGAACACAGTAATTATAGAGTTGTCATCAAAAGTTATCGTTCTGTTAAGGATTAAATTAAATTATGTAAAAGTAGCCGTCACACCGTGAAGGGCATGTTCGTATGACTTATTGTTTTGATGAAGATGTTATTAACCTGATATTTGATCGAATAAAATTACAAAAAGATTACAGGACTTCCCGCACAAGTTTTCTGATTAGCATTCTTCGCTGATTACCTTCGTGTTCGCTATCTATCTCCATACTGAACCTGCATCGCTCACCTGTGGGTGTCAGCACAGTAAGGTCATTTATGTCAGAGGCAGATGCCATACGATGCCGTTCATAGGTCGGGCCATATTTACGCGGTGGTAATTCTTTATTGATTAAGGCCTCAATATTAGTAGCGCCCTTAATGTCGCCGAAAGGTGAAGCTGTTGACCATAATGCATCCGCATGAAACAGGCTGGCTGCAGCAGCGCCATCTCGCCTGTCTACACAATCGAGAAACTGCATCAAAAGCAACCGTCTGGAATTTCGCGCTGCATAACTGGTGTGTAATAATTTGTGCGCTTGAGCTGAATTCGGTTCTTTTAATTCTGTAAGGTACAATTTTTGAACGTCCGGATTTTCATATGAACGTCGTCGTGGTGCATTTTTGTCGATGCTATAAATTGCCTGCATGCGTTTCTCAAGTACAAGCGGGTCCATGGATTTGGGTTCACCACCGCCACCCAGACACCCACCAACACATGCCATAACTTCAATTGCAACATACTCATCACGCCATGTTTGCGTCTCTAACATGTGTTGAGCTGTAGCAATACCATTACATATAGCGATCTTGCCAATACCGGGAATCTCAGCTGTTTTCACTCCCTTATTTATACCACGTAGTTGATGCCATTCCAGTGGAAGTGAACTCTCTTCGCCAATGAAATGGGCTGCGGTACGCACAACCGCTTCCATGACACCACCCGATGCACCGAAAATCTGTCCGGCGCCTGTGCTTTCACCAAGCGGGTTGTCGAAATTACCTTTTTCAGGCAGCGCGTTAAACGCAATGCCCCTCGCTCTTATCATTCTGGCCAGTTCGCGTGTAGTCAGAACATGGTCTATATCACCAGATAGACCAGGCCGCACAGCTTCATCTTTTTTGGCTGTGCAAGGCATCACACTTACAACATAGGGTTCTGATTTACCCTCTGCGAATTCAGCGCCAAGAGAATGTGCGAAGTCTCCCCGTTTTGTGAGTGCACCGTGCATTTGCTGAGGTGATTTTGTTGTGCTCAGCTGTGGCAGAAGATCAGGTCGATTGATCTCAACCCAGTTCACCCAGCCTGGACAGCAGGAAGTAAAAAGCGGTAATTTTTTCTGCTGACTTTGCTGGTTTTCCTTCTGCTTATTAAGGCGTGTTAGCAACTCGGTTGCTTCTTCCATGATCGTTAAATCAGCACCAAAATTGGTATCAAACACGTAATCAAAACCCAGTTGTCTAAGGGCATTAATCATTCTGCCTGTGCTTATTGTGCCGGGCTGCATGCCGAACTCTTCACTTATAGCAATGCGAGTTGCAGGTGCAACCTGTACAGCCGATATACGTCTGTGTGCATCCAGGGTACGCAGAACCGTGTGCCAGTGTGGTGTCTCAATCAGGGCACCTACGGGGCAGACAAGTGTGCATTGGCCACAGGAGATACATTTAGTGTCTGCCAGGGGTATGTCAAAAACAGTCACCGGTAAGCGATCGGATCCACGCCCGGCAAATCCGATTATGTTTTGCTGTTGTCCCGCGTCACCACAGGCTTCTACACACAAGCCGCATTCAATGCATTTTGACAGATCACGCCAGATAGCTGGCGATGTGTGGTCAGTCAGGCTATGTTCAGGGTGTTTTACTGACCCCATAGGGATCTTTTCCCAGCCGTCCTCCCACTGATTCTCACTAACCAGTTTCTGAAACTGGCAAGACCCGTTAACTTCACATCGTATGCAGTCATCAGGGTGGCGTGCCAGTAGCCATTGTGCATTCATCTTACGAAATTCTTGCAGGCTCGTGGAATCTGTATCTACAATATCACCATCTTTCGCTTTCGTAATGCAGGCTGCTTGTGGACGAGTTTCACCGTCAACATTAACAAGACACATTCGGCAAACAGCGTGGCATGGTAAACGAGGATAGTAACAGAGCGTGGGGATATGCACGCCGGCTTTTCTGGCCGCATCGAGTAATGTCGATCCATCATTTATTTCAACAGATCTCCCGTTAATAGTCAGCTTGATCATTTTAAGCGGCTAATCAGGAAACTTGTGCCGCGATGCGGTCAGTGAAAGTTAACATTTATTCATACCTCTAGTAAAAGATTGATGACAATTTATGCTTCCTGTTGGAAGGCAGGATAAACTTAATCGAAATCAAAACAAGCTCTGTTTAATACTAACATCAATTGTGTTTTTAAGAACCCCTCTAAAAAAAATCTGTGTTACAAATTATATAACTTATTACCTTTCTCACGTATATTTTATACCCTGCTTTTAGTAACATTGAGGCGTCTAATTTTCGTCTGCCAGGGTTGTACATTTGATTAGTGGAGTTTTACAAAATAATCCATCAGATTATATATAAATCTATGTTTTTTTTAGAAGTTTATATTGGTTTATAAGTGATAATTAAAACTAGAATAATAATTTAGCATGTTAGCTAAAAGGGCATAGGATATTTCTTCTGCTGTCATATGTAGTGGTTTTAGATACAGACAGAATTCGATGTTTTGCATCATGATTTTAAACATGGTTTTTTCGAAAAAAGCATAAAATCGATGAAAAAAACATACCATTAATAACATGTTTTTCTGCACTAAAGAACAGCCCACTGTTCTAAATTACAAAACATTGTTTCACATCAAATTAATTCACGATCTATCCATATCATTTTTGTCATTTATGCGTGTAACATAAACCTGTAGGCCCTTTTTAATGGATGAATACTATGGATAATTTGCAAGGCTCAAAAGAGCTTTATCAGCGTCTGGCTTTAAGTGAAAACGGGTTTGTTTTTGATCCTGTCAGCGGTCAGAGTTTTACTGTAAATGAAACCGGCATAGAACTTCTGCGTCTGCTTCAGAAATCAGCTGATATTCAGCAAGTACAGAAAGCACTGACTGATATTTACGAGGCACAGCCTAACGAGTTAGAACGTGATATTAATGACTTTACCAGTTCACTATCTGAATTAATGAGCTGATATGTCAAATAATAAGCTCACAGTGGCGATAACGGGTATGAATGCCAAGCCCGATAATCCCGGACCTGGTTTAGCGGTTTCACGCTGCTTAACTGAATCAGATAATTTCAGCGGCAGAGTCATAGGCCTGAGTTATGATGCGCTTGATCCTGGCCTTTATCTGAAAGACTATTGTGATGTTGGATACCTGCTTCCATATCCTTCCTCTGGTGATGATGCATTTCTTGAGCGTTTAACTGAAATTCATGAAAAAGAACACATTGATGTATTTATCCCTTGTCTGGATGCCGAACTGCCCAGCATTATTCGATTAAATTCTGTTATTAATGAAATGGGCATTAAAACCTTTTTACCCACTGCTGAGCAATTTCGCTTACGTAATAAAGACAAGCTGGTTGAATTATCTAAGCTGGCGGGTATTGATTGCCCGAGAATAGAAGCCATAAGCAATACACAATTCTTTTATGAATGTCAGGATGATAACTGGACTTTTCCATTGGTAGTAAAAGGCCTCTTTTATGACGCGAAAATTGTATATAACCCTGAAGAAGCCATAATCGCATTTAAATCTATCGCAGCTGAATGGGGATTCCCCGTACTGGTGCAGGAGTTTGTAAAAGGTGGAGAGTACAACCTGACTGCGGTAGGTGACGGTGAGGGTAATATGATTGGTGCGGTCATGATGAAAAAAATGGCGGTAACCGATAAAGGCAAAGCCTGGGCTGGAGTGACTGTGCTGGATAATAAACTCTATGAAGCAAGTCATCAGTTAATAAAAGCCTTGAACTGGCGTGGGCCTTTAGAAGTTGAAGTGCTTAAAGATACTAAAGGTAATTATAACTTACTGGAAATAAACCCTCGCTTTCCAGCATGGATATATTTATCACATGGTGTAAACCGAAATTTGCCAATGGCTTTAATTAAACTGGCCATGAATGAAACACCACCAGATTATGAAGACCTTAAACCGGGAATTTTATTTATTCGATATGCGCAGGAAGTGATAGTGCCGATGAGTAAATTTGAAAACCTTGTTGTCAATGGTATTAACGACTAGTTATTTTTAATGGAATTAATATGAATAACGTAACAACTGAAGCTAACAGAAAGCCCGCGAAAAAAACCTGGAAAAAACCAACTATTTCACCGGTTCGTTCAGGTATTCAGAGCAAATTTGGTGCGACAACACATAATCAATGGAAAGATAACATTGATGGTGTGCTTATTAAAGATCTAATCGATAATCATGGTTCGCCCCTGTTTGTGATTTCAGAAAAAAAACTACGCGATAATATGCGTCGTTTAAAACGCGTATTTAAGGCGCGTTACCCGGATGTGTTATTTGGCTGGTCTTATAAAACCAATTATCTCGGCGCTGTGTGTAATGTATTACACCAGGAAGGCTCGTGGGCAGAAGTTGTGTCTAATTTTGAATATGAAAAAGCACGTAGTCTTGGGGTACCCGGTGATAAAATAATATTCAACGGTCCCTATAAAACTAGACACATACTTGTCACGGCTATAAATGAAAATGCCAGAATACACATTGATCATATAGATGAATTATATCTAATTGAAGATATCAGTAATGAATTAAACAAAGACGTGAAAGTTACATTGCGACTGAATTTTGATACAGGTTACACAGAGCCCTGGAGCAGGTTCGGATTCAATGTTGAATCAGGTCAGGCATTAAATGCTGCCTGGCGTATAACATCCAGTAAACATCTAAAGTTAACGGGTTTGCACAGTCATATCGGTACATTTATTCTTGAGCCATTAGCTTACTCTGCACAAGTTCGTATCATGTGTGAGTTTATGAAAACAGTTGAAGATAAAACAGCCTGTGAAATTGATTATATTGATGTGGGTGGCGGTTTTGCTTCATTAAATTCATTACAGGGTATTTATCTACCGCCTGAACAGGTTGTGCCCAGTATTGAACAATATGCGGATGCCATAACTTCTGTGTTGCTGGAATACACAGAAGAACGTGTTGCACGTGGCAGGCCTAGACCACAACTTGTGCTGGAAACAGGGCGTGCAGTAGTTGACGATACCGAAGTCTTAATTTCCTCAGTGTTTGCGGATAAAAAATTACCCGATGGTCGAAATGCCATCGTGCTTGATGCAGGTGTAAATCTTTTATTCACCGCATTCTGGTATAACCATCATGTCACACCGACCCGGCCACTGGATGGTCGTGCAGAAGAAACAGTGCTCTATGGTCCTTTATGCATGAACATTGATGTGTTACGTGCAAGCATTATGTTGCCTCCGATTAATGTAGGTGACACATTAATTTTTAGTCCTGTTGGTGCATACAATAATACCCAGTGGTTGCAGTTTATTGAATATAGACCGAATGTGCTTATGATTCATGAAGATCAAACGGTTTCTGTCATAAGAGAAGCAGAAGATTTGTCTGTAGTGACTGCGCAGGAACGATTACCTGAGCATTTAAAAAAGCCTTTTAAATAAAGGTGAAACTTGAATAAACAACAAACAAATCGAATAGGTTCTCTGCATGACAATATTCTGGGTGTGCTTAGAGCCTATGCGACTATATTATTTTTAAATCATCCAGTCACTGGTTTAATCATATTAGTGAGTACGCTGTTTTTTCCGAACCTCGGCATTGCCGGATTAATTGGTGCTGTTACAGGCCTGGTACTTGCACGGTTTCTAAACTTTCCGCAAATTTCAAGTGGTATGCATATTTATAATAGTTTGCTGGTGGGCTTATCATTAGGTGCATTTTTTCAGCTTGATTATTATCTGATCATGCTTATTGTTTTAGGCTCAGTTCTGGCTGTTTTTCTCACCGTTGCATTAGCAACAGCTTTATGGCGACATGATGAATTACCCGTTCTCAGTTTACCATTTGTCATTGTTGCCATGACCATGGCATTTGCCGCACGTAGTTATCAAAGTCTTGAGTATTACATTGCACCTTACGCAGCTGCAGGTGATTTTATAAATGTGTGTGCAGATACATTTTTAAGTTCAATGGGCTCTATATTTTTTATGGCCAATCCAATGGCCGGTCTGGTGTTGTTTGTAATTATCTTTATTCATTCGAGATATCTAGCCTTGCTCGCACTGGGTGGTTACATCGTAGGTTATGCGCTGCTAATATTTCTAACCGGAAATATGAATCCAAATCTTGCAGTCTGGAGTGGGTTTAATTTTGCACTCACAGCTATGGCGGTGGGCGGTATATTCACCATACCCGGTGTTTACGGTTTTATAGTGGCGATGCTATCGGCAGCACTCGCTGCATTAGTTACTACGGCCATGCAAAATTTATTATTAGGTTATGGTCTGCCGGTTATGGCGTTTCCTTTTTTAATTACTACTTTAACGGTGTTAGCGGCATTACGCAGACGCATTGGTTTATCGGCACCCTATATGGCACCCATACCCGCTCTACCTGAAATTAATTTTGAGCGAGCTAGGCTGGCTAAAGTGCGCAATGGTGAAATTGGCAGTATTCCTTTGTTGTCACCATTTTACGGTGAGTGGGATATTTACCAGGGATTTAATGGTGAGCATACACATAAAGCACCCTGGCAACATGCGCTTGATTTTTACATGCTTGAACAGGGCAAAAGTTTTTCCGCTGATGGTTTAGAGTTAGAAGATTTTTACTGTTATGGTTTACCTGTTTTATCACCGGCTTATGGGGAGGTGATACGAACCTATGATCGATTCAATGATAATAAACCTGGTGAAATGGATACCAGTAATAACTGGGGTAATTTTATATTAATTCGGCTTGATACCGGTGCACATGTTTTATTAGCTCACTTGAAGAAAAGCAGTATAAAAGTAAGAGAAAAAGACAGAGTAGAGCCGGGTGTAGTGTTAGCGGCGTGTGGTAATTCGGGTCGCTCACCACAGCCTCACTTACATCTGCAAACTCAACATGATGCAGCACTGGGTGCGCCTACAGTTCCCTTTCATCTGGCAAGTGTTGTGGTTGATGACAATAAGGCAGAACCCAGTTATAAGGTAGTGTCGCGACCTGAAAAAGGTGATCTTGTTCAACCAGCAGAAAATGATGACAAGTTGGCCAGAAATCTTCATTTGCCTGTCGGTCGATCACTTAACTATAAAATGCAATGTGGAAACAGTGAACAATTTATCGAGCGAAAAATGCATGTAGAGGTCACGCTCATTGGTCAGTATCGTTTTAAAAGTGATAGTGGTGCAAGTGCGGCATTTGAAGAAAATAATGGTGTATTGGCTTTTTATGATCGTACAGGGCCAAAAGATGTTGTGCTTGATGGCTGGTTACTGGCGAATGGTTTGACTCCATTAACTGACAAGGCATTTAACTGGTTAGATTCACCCCCCGTTAGTTTATTACCGTTAAGTTTTATGCAGCGCTTATGGTTAAATATCAGGTACCCAATGGGTTGTGGCCTTCATAGTCAGTATCAACGTAACTGGAATAAAGCAGATAATCACTGGTTGCAAAGCGCAAGTCACCAACTTAACAAAACATGGCGGGCGAATACTCGATCTATTATATCTGCAGATAAAGGTTGTGTTGCTTACAGTTTAGAATTTAATAATCAAATTTATACAGCAGAACTAACCGATATTGGTCTGGTGAGTGATGCGGGTATTCCCGGCT
Organism: Gammaproteobacteria bacterium; assembly: GCA_026195255.1. Taxonomy (GTDB): domain Bacteria; phylum Pseudomonadota; class Gammaproteobacteria; order SZUA-229; family SZUA-229; genus SZUA-229. The sequence continues at coordinate 23,083 of JAPHSS010000006.1, forward strand.
GGCGTGAATCCGTATCTGGAAAAACAAAGTTATGAAATATTTCATTAATAGATTTTTAATAGGCTTAATGTTTATTTGCAGTTCTATCTATGCAGAAGCGGATAACAACTGGTATATGTCTGCCAGTGCAAATATTAATTTTAATGCTTTTTCTAAATCACAAAATTTAGATACGCAGACTGAATTAGGCGTTTTTGTTGACGCAGATTATCTTGAAAACTATGCTTTAAGTGCGGGCTTGATATACCAGAATCAGGGGCAGAAAAGTTTCGATAATATATCCAATAATATTCTATTTCTGGGAGCGCGATATCATATTTACCCGGAATCAGTACCTGGCAGGTTAAGTCTTTCTTTAGAAACCTATACAGAAAGTGAAAACTCCACAGTTAAAACAACTCGCACTCAAACACCTGGCCCAGGTTCAGGTGGGCCACCGACAGTGACCATCACTACAGAGTTAATTAATGATTCAATGGATATAATTAATCCTGTTATTTCTTATTTAAATTATACAAAAACATTTTATGCCGATCTTGGTTACACCCAGTCTGAATATGGCTCAACAGACCCTGAAATTGGTAAACTTAAAGTAAAACAGTGGGCGCCGACTATTGGTTTTTCCTTTAATGATCAGTATGACTGGCTGCAGTTTCGCTATTATAATATTGAACTTTCTAATGATGCTAGAAGCCCGGGAGTTACTAAAACCTCAGCCAGTGAATTTAAATTAACCCATTGGTTGAATAATAATGAAAACTTCAGTTTTAATAATATACAGTTTATTATGCTTATAGGGGAGCGCTTGTTTGCAGTAGATGCCGATGCAAGAAAAGTTTATAACCTTGCTGATATGCAAACTTCAACTTACTCAATTGGCGGCAACTGGAAGAATGCAAATAAAAATGAATTTTATCTCTATGCAGGTGTAGAAAATTATGAAGATCCAGAGTCAAATGAAAACTATATTAATGTGTTTCTGTATTCAGGTTATAAAAAATTCTGGTAAGGCAAGGTTATGAAAAAATTACTGATTAAAATGATGAGTGCATTAATGTTTGTTTTTGTTTCATTTAATGCTGTTTCCGCAGATGACGCATGGATGAGAAGTTATACACTGGAAACAGCGGGTCAATATGCCGCAGCAGCACAATCAATCGAACATTTTTTAAAAGAAATACCCAATAATGAGTTTGCAGTATTGCGCAGTGCGTGGCTTTATTATTTAGCTGAGAATTACTCCCGTTCAATTAAATATTATCAAACCGCGCTAGAAATTAATAAAAATTCAATAGATGCCATGTTAGGAATGAGTCTGCCATTAATGGCGCAGGCGCGCTGGAGAGAAGCCGCGTCGATGACTCAGGAAGTGATAAAAATCTCTAAATGGAATTATCTGGCACACACCCGTCTGATGACTTGTGAGGATAATTTAAAACAATGGGAAACACTAAAAAAACATGCTGAAACGCTGAGAGTTTATTATCCTTCTGATGCAACTATTCTGGTATATCTTGCCAGGGCGTATAGTCACACTAATAAAAATACAAAAGCTAAAGAAGCATACCAGCAGGTTTTACAACGTTACCCCGGCCATCTTGAAGCCAGTAAGTTTCTGTCTAAGTGATATAGTGGTTTATTTTAAGTGCATTAAGAAGTTGTCATAACAGGAGAATAAATCATGGTTGTAAAACGCAGGCATGAAATGGGGGCAGGGGGGCAATGTATATGTCCCAAATGCAGTAAAAAATCAATACACCATGATGGCATACCATGCCAGGATGAACGCTGCCCAGATTGTGGTGTAAAACTGTTTAGAGAAGGTTCATACCACCACAAACTATTGCTAAAAAAGCAGCAAGAAAAATGAAAAAGGAAAGTTAAGCATAAGGTAAGTAACAAACAGGTGCCAGAGCAGAATTGTTTATGATATTAGAGGGTATTGTGCTCTGGCGTGAGTTAGTCCCTCATTTATCCAATAAGTATTTCATAATCTCTTACACATGTTAACGACTAGAGTTAACTACAAGCCATATATTGGCGATGTTAGCAGCATGTTATCTGCTGGCTATTACCTTTATTCCTGTATTGAATAATAAAAAATCATCTTATCCTTATTCGTGTTACCATCACCGGCTCAGCGTAACGGAGCTTATGTTTTTGATTTTATAAGCTCATCTGTTTTCTAGTTTTTACCACAAGCAAATCTTACCGCAAGCTGAACATACCAATTAATTACCAAAGCTGACTGCCTTAAGCGGTGCTGAGCCAGTTCTTCGTATTTACTTTTTTACTTTACGATTTTGTTTTCTGTAGTGCGCACCAGGCCTTGTGCTTAGGGTGTTTTGCTATTCGTTCGATCTGAAAAAATATATTCCGGAATACTCCTATGTACATAGAAATAATTACAACACCTAATGATGCATTGAAAGAAAGCGGCTTTGGGTCTTTAAAGGCCTGTCATAGCGTTTTAAATACCATTCAACGAATGGGTTACGGTGTCAGTTTGAGTGTTTGCAGCACAAAAGAAGACCTGGATGATGTCGTAGCAAGACGACCTGAGCTGGTTATTCTGGCAGTTAAATATATACCCATCGAAAATGAAGATAATATCTGGTTAACAAGTTTTTTTGAGCAAACGGGCATTAACTATACGGGGTCTTCAAGAGAGACACTTGAGTTTGATTCTAATAAAGTGCTCGCTAAAACCCACTTAACCAATAAAGGTATTAGCACAGCCGCATATTTTCTGGCGATACCTGATCAATATAAACGCGAAGAAGATCTGCCCATTCATTTTCCACTGTTTTTGAAACCACTTGATGCAGCAAATGGTAACGGTATAGATGATTTATCCTTTGTTACAAACTTCACTGAGTATAAAAACAAAATTAATTCCTTATACAAAACTTTTAAACAACCTGTTTTAGTTGAGCAATATCTTGAAGGTCGTGAGTTTACGGTGGCTGTTATTAAAACATCTAATAACGATTTAAGTGTTTCTGCGGTAGAAGTCATACCACCGGTTTCAGGTAATGGGCTGAGAATATTAGGTGCCCAGGCTAAAAAAGATGATTCAGAAAAAATTATAAGAATTCCTGAAAGACAATTAAAAGATAAAGTCAGTGCGCTGGCAATTCAGGCATTTAATGCCTTAGGCGTTAGAGACTTCGGGCGTATTGATATTAAAACGAATGAAAAAGGTGAGTGTTTCTTTATGGAAGCAAACCTGGTGCCGGGTATGACTTATAGCTCAAGTTATTTTCCGCAGGCATGCGATATTGCGCAGGGTCTATCATATGATAAAGTCGTAGAGCTCATCATGGCTGGCGGCCTTGCCAGAATCATGTCTACTACCCCTCCAGGTTTAAAGCCGGATGCGCGCAAGATTTTATCTGCGGTTGTATAAGTGTAATAGCTATTGTTGATGAGAGAGGCTGTAAAACTTAAATCCTCAAATTCAGATGTGTTTTATATGTTGTATGGCGATTTATTATTTTATAACCCTGCGTAAAAACGCATGTGTTTACATGGTATTGACGTGGCGTGTCATCGCCCTTAAAGTGAGGTTTCAATCATTATCTGAATACACCGGTATTCTGGAGAATCCACTGCATGTCCTATGAGCTTCTGGTAGAAGTTACACGTAATGATACCGTAGAAAGTCGACATTTAGGCGCTGCGGTTGTTTGTGATTTTAAGGGTCAGGTGCTGAATGGTTGGGGTGACATAAACAGCCTGATATTCCCGCGCTCAGCTTTAAAACCTATGCTGGCTATTCAGCTGATTGAAAGCGGTGCCGCTGAGTATTTTTCACTCAGTGATGCTGAATTGTCACTTGCCTGTTCTTCACATCAGGGCGAGCAGATGCACGAAGATCTGGTCGCCTCATGGTTAAATCGTTTAGGTTTAACTGAAGCACATTTAGCATGTGGTGCCGTATTGCCCGAGTATACTGAGCGTGCGCATCAGCTGTTAGCTTCAGGCCAGCATGGTTGCAGGTTACATCATAATTGCTCGGGTAAACACACCGGTTTTCTAAGCACGGCATTACACCTGGGGGTTCCTGTTGAGAACTACCATCTACTAGAGCACCCATTACAACAGTTATCCTTCGACATACTCTCAGACCTTGCCGATATAGACCTTAGACAATACCCAATTGGAATAGACGGTTGCGGTTTACCGGCACCGACGATGCCATTAATAAAACTCGCCCATGCCACTGCGCGTTTTGCAAACCCGGAAGAATTATCAACTAAACGTGCTCAGGCAATTTACCGTTTACACGAAGCTATCACTAATGAGCCGCTCTATATCGCCGGTCACGGCACGGTAGTAAGTGAACTTAATGAAGTCACCCGAGGTTCAGTGTTAGCTAAAACCGGCGCAGAGGGTATAGTCACCGCCGCTTTACCTGAACGAGGCCTGGGTATTGCTGTGAAAATCATAGATGGTAGTGCACGCGCACGTTCGGTTGCTTTATTGGCCATACTTGATCATTTAGGTGCATTAACAAACGAAGAGAAACAGAAACTGCAAGTACATATATCTCCCGAAATAATAAATTCACGTGGAGATATAGTTGGTGAAATAAAACCCGCAGCTTCCTGGTTACCAGAAGTAAATGTAGTTAATGTCGCAACTGCTAAATAGCGATAAAACACAACGAAGAAATTAAACTAACTCCTTCGTTAGTTATGTTTTAACATCAGAAAAATCCGCGTATAATTAACAGTCACGGTTATTATAATTAGCAGATAACAAAAAAGTTTCGATTATGAAAGATATGATTGGTAAAAAATTTCTAATTTCCGGTATGTTAATTGAAATCATTTCTGATAATGGTAAAAAATGGAAAACACTCAATAACACCACCAGAGAAACCGTATATTTTAATAAAAAATTTCTCAGCGACGCAATAAAACGTGGCAAAGCAGAAGAAATACCATCTACCGAAGTTAATAAGTAACCCAATCCTTTTCATATTAAGACACCCATAATAAAAATACCCATATTAAACTCCCTTATTAAGACACCCATAATTAATAATTAGTCTAGTTATATCCCTTATTAAGACACCCAAAATTAATAATTAGTCTAGTTAAGTTATGGAATATGTTTTGAGTAAGCTAATTTAAGTTTAAAAATTAAAGATAAATCAATTTTTTGTTTTTAATAATGAAATAAGCGAATTTAAGCCGAGTGGCATTTCCATAGAGCATGGAAAGATTATAGATTAGTTAAAATATGGTTTCTAACTTATGTAAAAAATGCTTCACAGCTTTTAAGAAAATAATTACGCCGATAACCCAGTTTTTTGCAAGCCAATTTTAAATTAATAGAGGAGCCGACCAGACCCTTAAGTTTACTCTCGAAATGTTGTGTTAAATAAATCCAGTTCTCAGCCTGAATATTTAAACGTTTTAAAATAGGCGGTTCTGTCCTATTTATAAAACCTTTTTTATCTTCTCGTATAACTCTGCCGGTTATATCAATCAGTTCAAGATAATCTTCTAAGCGAAAGGGTAGACCCTCAGGAGTGTCTTTTCCCGGGTTACCTGCAAAAGGAAAAAGTTCATGATGATGTGAAGCCGTGTTTGTGTTTTGTTTATCGACTGAGCATTCAATACGTCGTTTAACAGATGTATGGGCAGACTCTTCTGGTGTTTTTGCAATATTAGCCCTGATCGGATTTAAATCAACATAAGCCATACAGGCGGCGAGGGCGGCTTCATCTAACAGCGCCTGCGACTTAAAACGACCTTCCCAGAAGCGTCCTGTACAACTATCTTCTTTATTAGACGCACGTGCGATCGCTTCATTTAAAACCCGCATAAACCAGCTTATATCCATTAACTGTTTACGCCAAAGGTCTACATACTCGTTTAAACGCGCTAACTCAACCTTACTCAGAACATACCCCGCAACATAACGCTGTGATAAAAAGACCCAGCAAAGAGGTTATGCCACTGTGAAATAACTTCATCAAAAGACCAGTTATTTGCCTGTTGTTGATTAATATGTAAAACAACATGGTAATGATTAGACATAACCGAATAAGCACAAACATCTAAAGCAAAAATAGCACCCAGCTCAAGTATCTTGTTTTCTAGAAGCTGACGTCTGTGTTCATAGTCTTGCCCTGTAAAAGAATCAAAACCACAGAGAAAAGCCCGTCGAACACAGCGACTGACGCAATGATAATAAGGTGTTGCATCAATAGAAACTTGATTGCAGCGAGGTTTTG
>JAPHSS010000033.1 GCA_026195255.1 Gammaproteobacteria bacterium
TGCTGAAGATAATGCAGTAAGTATTACTTATTCAGCTGCCGATGTTGACGGTACGATTGTCTCAACAGTAGCCACAGTAGATCCTGCCCAGGGCAGTGCAGTTGTAAACGCCAACGGTACGATTACGTTTACACCAGCTACTAACTTTAATGGTGATGCAACGGTTACGGTTGTCACGACTGACGATGATGGTGCAACAGCAACACAGACTTCAGTCATTACTGTTTCAGATGTTAACGACGCACCAACACTAACTGTTCAATCGACCGCAACTACAACAGATGTAAGCAGTGTGAGCATTACTTATAGTGCATCTGATATTGATGGCACGATTGCTTCAACAGTTGCCACCGTTGATCCTGCACAAGGTAGTGTAGTTGTTAATGCGAACGGCACGATTACCTTTACACCTGTTGTTAACTTTAGTGGTGATGCAGTTGTAACTGTTGTAACAACTGATGATGACGGCGCAACCGCAACTCAAACATCTACTATTACCGTAACGGATACAACGGCTCCTGTAGTAACCATTAATGCTATTGCAATTGATGATGTGGTTGATGATGCAGAGGATAACTCTGTTGCAATTACAGGTAACGCTACGGGTGCTGAAGCGAATCAACCTGTATCTGTTCAGATTAGTAATTTATCTGGCACTGTTTTATTTAGTGATACAGCATTTGTTCAAACAGATGGAAGCTGGAGTATTACTGGTATAGACCTTAGTGGTTTATTGGATGGTGCTGCTTATACAGTTACCGCAAATGTATCAGATGCTGCGGGTAATCCAGCGCTGCAAGCTACACGAAACATAAGCACAATTGATTCAACTGCAGCAACAACAGATGATGTAAATGCAACTGGACTTGAAGATGCGGCGAGCATTGCAATTACTTTAAGTGGTAGTGATGTAGATGGCACAGTTTCAAGCTTTAACCTTGATGGATTACCAGCAAACGGTACTCTATATACAGATGATACGTTAACAACTTTAGCTGCAACAGGAGTAGATTACGCAGCGACAGGTGATCAGCTTACTTTGTATTTTGTTCCAGATGCTAACTGGAGTGGCAGTGCAGATTTTGATTACACTGCTACAGATGCAAATGGATTAACTGATGCGACACCAGCAACTGCGACGATTAATGTTACTGCGGTAGCTGATACACCTAATTTACAAGTTGGTTTAAACGAATCACCAGATAAAGTTATATTCAATGATAACTTTAATGATGGTAATGCAGATGGCTGGAATTACATTGGCTTTAATAATCGAGCGGCTAGCTGGGATGTAAATAATGGAAGGCTTGAAGAAGATAGCGGAAGAGCGCGTGGATTTTTAAGTTACGATACAAATCAGGCCGGTACTGGTTTGGATGCATTAGATAACTATTCAATTTCTGCTGATGTCGGGACAACCATTGGTGGTTCGTCTGCGGGTAATGATGCTGTGGGACTTATATTTGGATATACCGATAATCAAAATTACTACATGGTTAGATGGAACGATTATGATAGTGATTATTCAGGCAGCTCAGCACACCGTGATTTTGAATTGGTTAGTGTTGTAGGTGGAACATCAACCGTTCTAGACATTTTAGACCAGCAGCAACTACCCGAATCATTTAATTTGAATGTAACTGTAACGCAATCAGGTGGTATTAATGTTTACGTAGACGGTGCTCAAATGTTAAGTGCATCTGCCAATAGTCCAGCAATTGGAACATTTGGTTTATGGACGGATGATAATGATACCGGTGTAACTTATGACAACGTTCGTGTTATGGCTGTTGCAGATGGTACAGTTGATGTTATTGCTTATGAAGGTGAGCCATTAGACTTTAATATAACAGCGTCATTAACAGATATTGATAACTCAGAAGTATTAAGCACGATTGTTTCAGGAATTGAAATTGGTGCAACCCTAAGTGATGGCACAAATAATTTCACTGCAACTGCAGGTAACACATCTATTGATGTAAGTACCTGGGATCAAACTAGTTTAACTATTAGTGATTTAGCAAGTGGAAGTTATTCAATAACCGTTACGTCAACAAGTACCGAACAAAGTAATAACGATTCAATATCAACGTCACAAACACTTGATATAGAAGTGATAAGTGTGAATGATCCTGTTGCACTGGATATTGTAGACAGTGTTATGGAATCAGGTTTAGTTGAAGGTACAGCACCAGATGTAAATACAATAACAACTACCGGTAATCTGTTACAGGGACAAGCAGGAAGTACACTGATAGAGGTAGATGGTAATGCAGCAGTTGGCGGTGTTATCACCATACAAAGTGCATCAGGAACATTGGAAGTTTACACACAAGCAGGAAACTATGCGGGTGTAGATTTCAATGCGGGTGACTATGTTTACACATTAGAAAATTCAACTACAGAGGGTCTAAATGATACGGACCAGTTTATTTACACCGTTGAAAGTGCTTCAGGAACACAAACTAATGGATCTTTGGCCATTAATATTGTTGATGATGCACCTATAGGATCAGATGTAACCGCAAATATTGTTGATAGTGATGCAGCGGCACAAACAACTAACCTGGTAATTGTGCTTGATCGCTCTGGCAGTATGGCATGGGATCTTGAAGGTGATCGGCCAGGGAATGCTGGCTTTAATGCTGACCAGGTTCGAATGGATATTGCAAAAGATGCGCTATCATCAATGTTTGATTCGTTTGATGACCTGGGCAACGTCAATATAAAATTCGTCGACTTCTCTAGCAATGTGAATGAATCACAATGGTATGTTGATGATAAAGGTGGTGCCAATGATTATCTTGATGGTGTAACACCGGGTGGTGGTACAAATTATGATGATGCCTTAGATGCAACAATGGCCGGCTTTACGCCACCTACTGCAGATACAACACTGGTTTACTTTATTTCAGATGGTGAACCAAGTTCAGGGCATGATGTAGATGCGGCACAAGAAGCAAACTGGGAAAGTTTTGTGCAAGCAAACAATATTGATATCTCTTATGGTATTGGTATTACAGGTAACGTGAACCTGAGCTCATTGCAGCCAATTGCATTCCCGGATACAAATGTAGACGGTGATGTAGATCCTTATGCCATTCAGGTGTTAGATGCATTTGATTTAAGACAGACATTATTAGACACAGTTTCTGAAGGTGTTGTTCAGGGTGACTCTTCAATCCTAACAGGTGCTGGTGCTAGTGGTATTGTAATGGGTGCAGATGGCGGTCACATTGAATCAATTGTAATTGATGGTGTAACACACAGTTATGTTCCTGTTACCAATGTTGTAGAAACGATAACAACAAGCCGTGGTGGAACCATGGAGATTAATTACGAAACAGGTGAATACCTTTACACAATTAATCCACAACAAACAGTCACAGGTGAGCAGGAAATTTTTGTTATAACCGGTGTTGATGGTGATGGCGATACGAAAGCTATCGATTTAATTATTAACCTGGATTACGTAGCAAATATTGATGCTAACCGAGATAACATCATCACCAATGCAGCAGATGGCGATAGTCTAGATGTTAGTTATGATGCGTTAATGGCGAACGATACGATTAGTAGCACAATGAATGTTACAAATGTAACGCCTGCTACAGGAACAGCACTAACCAGTGATGCAGATTCAGTTACCTTAACTGATGTTGCTGATGGTGAGTCATTTAGTTATGACATTTCTGATGCGTCTGTTTCAGATAGCGCAACAGCTGATGTAACTCTAGTTGATAGTGATGCCTTGGTTGGTACAGATGGAGATGATATTTTAATTAATGCGCGCACCAGTGCGGCACCTGCGGCCAACAATTTTGTAGATGCAACGGTACGTTCAGGTGATACATATAATCAAAGTAACCAGATTGGTTTCAGGTTTAGTGATAGTTTAAATGGCTTATCCATTGCCGCTATTACATTAGATTTACGTGCTGGAACAGATGCTAATGCATACTTTGATACAACGGGTAGCGGTTCATCTGGGCCAACTATAGGTGCAGATACTACTTTAAATAGTGCAGATGTATCATTCAATGCACCGGATGCAAGTGCAACTTTAACCATTAATTTTGCAGCGAATTCATTTAATACAGGTGATGAGTTCTGGTTTGGTGTAGACACAGATAGTTTGGGTGGTAACACAGGCGCAGACTTTGGTAACGCAGGTGTAGGCGTTCAAGTTACCTTAAGTGATGGCTCAACCATGAATGGTGTTTATGTTACTAATGCTGATGGTTCATCTGAAGTCGCCATGGTCGATGGTAGCCTGATTAGCGGTGGTGAAGGTGATGATGTTCTAATCGGCAATGCAAGTGATGAATTGTTGTTAGGCGGCGAAGGTAACGACCTGTTACTGGGCGGCGCAGGTGACGATAGCCTGTTTGGTGGTTCAGGTGTTGATATCTTAAACGGTGGTTCAGGTAACGATTCGTTAACCGGTGGAGATGGTCGCGATACGTTTGTCTGGACGAGTGGTGATGAAGGTACTACAGCTTCACCTGCAAATGATGTTATTACAGATTTCACATTAGGTGTAGGTGGTGATGTATTAGACCTTGCGGATCTGTTGCAAGGTGAAGATACAGGTAACTTAACAGACTACTTGCACTTTGATAGTGATGGTAGTGGTGGCACCACAATTAGTGTAGATGCTGATGGTGGTGCAATATTTGAAACCGCTCAGGAAATCACTCTATCCGGGGTAGACCTAACAGTAGGTGGAACCCTTACTGACCAGCAAATTCTGGATGGTTTACTAGCTGATGGTAATTTGATAGTGGATTATTGAAATCGCTATTTATATTAAGTGACTTGATACTTCTGTCTGGCGCAAAGCCAGCCAGAATGGAGTCGGGTGATATGCAGTTTGGCAGTTTATATCGTTAAGAAAGCATCAATGGTGAACTTTTATCCCGTACCCAGTGCAGAGACTGGCTTTACCATTGGAGCATTGGGCTTGTTTGAGTACAACATTGATCTGCATGAATCTGGAGAATATGAGCCGCCAATCATGTCTTATTTAGAATAAATCATTAGTTAATAACATTCTGTACAAGGTCCTGGAAAATGACAACGGTAATCTTTTGAATGTCATGATCAATTGATATACGGTATGTGTAGTGCCTTGATTAGCATGATTTACTGACTTATTCCTAAAATTATATTGCTCCCCCGTTGTATTAATCATGACATGATAAGTTGCTAAAAAGTCACATCTTTTTTATTTCTTTTTATCCATTTTTGAATTATTACGCTTAATTTAAAAAAAGATCACTTAACTTCTTAAATTTAGTTAAAATGGATGGCAAGACAGGTGTTTCACCGAAGCAGGTGAAGACTATAAATTATATGCTCGACTTACCAGTCTTTTAATATAATCACACTAAATATTTAGAATGAAGATCTCATACTCACATAAATTAAAAATGTATCTATGATTAATTGCTAGATATTTAATTTAGTTAGTGGTCTTATTATATCAATTCAATAAAAACAGATTAATTAAAGCAGGTTAGAAGTGAAATATTTACCGAAATTATTATTTTTATCAGTTATTAGTTATACAGAAGTTTCCATGGCAATTGTTAATATTGAAAATATTCGTGTTCAATCGAGTGAAAAAACAGAAGGAGTAGATAAAAAGCTGTCACTTGACATCAGTGGTAAAAATGGCAATACGCAAAAACAGAAAGTTGGCCTGGGAGGACGAGTTCAATGGTATGAAAAAGAAGCTACGCGCTTTATTGTCGTCAATTATGAATATGGTGAATCAGCAGATGTAAAAGATACTAATAAAACATTTGTGCATCTGAGAAATATACAGTATCAAAGTAAAAGTTTTGCCTGGGAGTCATTCGTACAGCTTACAACAGATGAGTTTTCACGATTAGATTCACGAATGTTACTAGGTGGGGGTGTACGCTTAAATCTCTTAAATTCGGATGATAAATCAGTAGCTTTAGGGCTAGGTGTATTTAGAGAGCGGGAAAAATTAAATTTTGTGCCATTAACCACTGATGAAGGCGTGGTTTACAATAATCGTATGAATTCATATCTAGTGTATAAAAGGGCATTATCAAACCATTCAAGATTTTCGAGTACCTTATATTATCAGCCAGCTTTAAATAAAATATCAGATTACCGGTTATTTGAGCAGTTGTCCCTGCAACTCGATATTACAGAGAACCTATCTTTTAATCTGTCCGTTGATATTACGCATGATAGCGAACCGGCACAATTAACTAAGGGGACTGATACTACTTATAATACGGGTTTCGAATATAGCTTTTAATTATGTTATTTAATATAAAAATTAGCAAATATATGTCTTATAAGTACTGGCCGACTTTCCTGGCCAGTATTTATTACTCAATATAATATAAATTTATAACTGTCTTCAGCGCAGAAAAAATATTTCTATATTTTTATGAATCTGTTTTACATAATGGAAGAGTAAGATCATCCCAGGAAAATTCAGAAATACCCAGAAATCCCACAATATCTGTTACCGTGTTTAGCTCAATCTTGCAGCTATAAAACAGGTGAAGTTAGCTTAATGTCTGGTCATAGCCACGGTGTTTTATCACAAGATAAATTTAAGGGATCGAGTCAACCTGTATAGTATTGCTGTCCCAATAAGTTAAAGATGCATTTAGGTTAACAAGAGGGGATAGTTTAACAGCGACATCAGCTGATCGAAGGTAGTAGTTAATATTGTTAAAACTACCTGCTTGCCTGGTATTAACTAAACTAAACTAAACTAGGTATAGATGATTTAGTTAAGCCTATGTATATATAAGTTATTGTATTTATTGCTATTTATTTAAAATTCCATGTTATAACATAGAGAAAACATTGTTAAATTCTTGACTAGAACGAGCGTTCGTTCTAGTATTTGCTATGATTAAAACAAACACACGAAAATCACCAGAGCATACCCGGCAACTTGTCTTATCAGCGACATTGCAGTTATTTACAGAGAAGGGGTATTTTAATACATCAGTGCGGGATATAGCGCGTGAGTCTCAGGTAAGCATTGGCTCAATTTACCACCACTTTAATGATAAAGAGGGGGTGGCTAGTGCTATGTATAACGACCTGTTAAAGCGAATGTCAGAATCATTAGAGGACATACAGCGTAATAATGATTCAGCACATGAACGTTGCCACGCAGTCATCGAGCTTCTGTTTAAGGTAACCGAAGAAGAACCCCAGCTAATGGAATTTATGATGTACTCAAAGCATCGCGAGTTTTTACCTGATGAGGCCCCTATTTGTTCTGCACAGCCTTTTATGTTGATGCGTGAGATGGTCGCTCATGGAATGGAAACAGGAGAAATACAAAATTTAGATCTCATGGTAGCTTCCAGTTGTTTATATGGTGGAGCCATTCGCATGATTACATCAAGGCTGGATGGAATTATTGAGAAGTCTTTACTTGAGTATGTAGAGAGTGTTTGGGAATGTAGTTGGCGATCAATTGCCGTTAATCAATTGGTGTAGATAAATGAAAAATCATGATATTGAAGAATTTTGTACCGGCTGTGTCTATTACCCACCAAACTTACCGCCCCATGCATATCCAGGTCAAGACTGGTTAATGCTTCAGGAAAAAACATGTTCGTTTGACTATTGTCCAAATGATGAAGACTGTCAGCAGACAAGAAAGACGAGTTGTTCAATTGTAGATTTAAGTTAGCTGGTCAGTGCCAGTTAGTATTATTAATAAACTTAAAGAGTAAAATCATGATGAAAGTAATATATATGAGAATTTTTTTTCTATTAATATCTTCTCTGTTCATAACACAGCTGAATGCCGATACAAGGGAGATTAATGATAGTGCTGCATTGGCTAATTTAAAAACAGGTAAAGGTGTGTTTTTAGTTGATATTGGTGATGCTAAAAAGTTAAATTTTTATCTCGAAGTTATTCAGGGCACTTACAAAGGCATGAAAGCTCAGGATGTTAAGCCAGATTTTATCCTTGTATATATCGGGCCAAGTGTTAAGTATTTAACGGGGTCACCTTCAAGCGAAGTTGAAGAAAAAAATGCTGGAGTGTTAATTGATATTGAGACGAATGTAGAAGCACTGGCGAAACTGGGTATTAAACAGGAAATATGTGCCGTTGCCACAAAGGTATTTGGAATTAAAAATGAAGATGTGTTTAAAGATTTGACATTGGTGGCTGACGGATTTGTTTCACTTATTGGTTATCAGGCACAAGGTTATCATCTGGTACCGGTATTTTAATTATAGAACTTTAAGAGATTAGAAACATGTTTATGATTGAATATAAAGATACTGGTTGGTGGTACTGGTTAGTCACGGCGGTGTTATTAAGCCTGGGTGTAATGGGTAACCCTGATGGCTTTTTGTTAGCTATGGGCTTAACTGTTTTTCAACTGGGTCATTTTTATATACGTGAGAAAAGTATAAGTGCATTCCCTGTACAGGTTAGATTCTGGTACTTAATGTTATTGATTGTTTCCTGGTATGAACCACTACAAATACTTTACTGGATACCTGCAATAGGTACATGGGCGCAAATAATTTTTGGGTATTGCGCCATGGCTAGAATTGTTTCTTTATTCCCCTGGAATAGAAATGAAAAATTTAGTCTGAATCTGTTATATAAAACATTTTTATCACGTCCAGTACGTGGCAGTGTGGAGCAGGGCTTTGCTGCAGAGTTGACAGAATAATCAATAAATTCCTGTTAGCCATAGGGACACTTTTATAAAGAAACTCCTGTGTTTCTATTTGTGTGTAAAATTTACGATAGATAGAAAATGGCTATCCGTATGCATTCCCACGCGGGAGCATGGGAACGAGTTAATTACGTAACGTTTTCTCGATGTGCTCTGTGCCTTTGTGGCAATTTTTGTTGTTGTGGTCTCTGGAAAATACTTTAATAGCTATCATAATAAAGATGCTGTTAGATCATTATAAATCAGTTGTTTATGTCGTTCCCATGCTCCTGCGTGGGAATGCATATCAAACCAACAGTATTTAACTTATCAAAACAAGGAATAAATAAAAGCTTCCATAAAGAACGCTTTATATAAACGCACTACTGTTCTCTATTTGGGTGGATAAATTATAACTCGTTCCCACGCAAGAGCGTGTGAACGATTAAAAAGGATACGTCTAGTTCGCTGAAATAGTTTTTAACCTATACTTAGTTAGACATTCATCAAGCTGTTATACAAATCGACATAAATTAAGTTTTAACTTCAAAGAAGTTGATTTCCCGATATCAATAAGTTCAGGTATAACTTCACGTAAAAGTGATGAAGACCTCTACGAGACTCTTAAACGAAAAGACGAAAACCTGTATAAAGCTAAAGAGCAGGGGCGAAATTGTGCGGTTAGTTTATAGCAGATAACTAAACCAGAAATGTTAATGAAAGCGATTACAATAGGTCGTTTTATAAGTTTTCATATCATGAAGCTTAATTATTTATCTCAGCTGGTTTATGCTTTATGTGCAATTAAATGTTCAGGGTTAACACATAAACGGTTATTACAGTTTTGACGTATTATAGCACCTTGGGTTATAGGTTCAATAAACGCCATATAACTAACTTCCTGCGCCCCTTCTGTTTTTGTACCATAAACTTCATCTTTTATTTTTATTTTTCCGTAACCGCTATTAGATACCTGACCTTTCCATATCCAGCATTCGCTGTTTTCATCTTTTACTATGTTACTTAATATTTTTTGTTGTAATCGTTCGTTCATAATTGTCACCTATCGGGTTAAGTTGCAGCTGTTACAGTTTTTCTTACCGGTTAACAGATAAGAGATTTTGTTTCTATATCGAGCAAACAGCCGGTAAAAAATATCAGCTATTATTCTGATCAACGGCCAGCGTAATATGGCTAACCATTTATGCTTGCCCACCAAACTCCAGGCTTTACAACTTACGTCTAAACCCAGAAGTAATTCACCAGTATTCAACTGCCCATGTAATATCTTTATAGCGTCTGATACATTTATATGAGGGTGTTCATTTGAAAAATTCTCATTATGCAAATTAACAAAATTAATAGATTGTTTATTATCATGACGTTTCAATAGCTGCATCTCTTTCATGCAAAGTGGACAATGTCCATCGTAATAGATTGTTAGCATCATGTTTTATTTTCCTTGCTTTCATCTTTATTATCACTCAAACGCCAGAGTTTTCCATTGCAGCGGTCATAGTCTCTACAATTTTTGGTACAGCCTCGGCAAGGCAGTCGATTAAATATTTTTGAGATATCTCTATCTTTACTCTGCTCATTATTAATCATAAATTTACCTATAATATTGAATTAACGTTTAAATATATTTTAAAACAACAATGTCAATATAGTTGATGCTATTAATGTTTTACAATATATTCTGAAGAGCATTTTCTAGTCCAGGGTATTGAAATCGATAGCCCTTCTCAGTAATTTTTACGGGTATTATCTTTTTACCTGATAATAATAACTCTACACCCATCTGTCCCATTAACAGCGTTATAATTGTTTCTGGAATTGCCATAAAAGTCGGTCGATTTAGTACTTTACCAAGTGTTTTTGTAAAAACATTATTTGTCACTGGGTTTGGTGAGGTGCCATTTATAGCGCCTGTTAAATCATCGTGTTCAATACAATATAAGATAATGCCTACTAAATCATCAATGTGAATCCATGGCATCCATTGCTGTCCTGATCCTATTTTTCCGCCTAAGCCCATTTTAAAAGGGGGTAGCATTTTACTTAAAACACCGCCATTTTTTCCAAGCACTATACCTGTTCGTAATAAGCAGGTGCGAACGCCAAATGAGTTTGCTTGCAAAGCAGTGTTTTCCCATTGTTTACATAACTTGCTTGAAAAGCTATTGTCACCTGTTGCATTTTCATCGATGTCTTCATTGGTTTTGTTAATACCATAATATCCTATGGCTGAACCATTAATTAGTAATTCAGGTTTGTGATCTGCAGTTTTTATAAATGCAATAATCTGCTCTGTAATATCAATACGACTTTTAGTTATTTTCTGTTTTTGATTTTCAGTCCATCGTCTATCTGCTATTGGTTCACCTGCTAAATTAATTATAACGTCAAACGATGTGTCCTTATCAAGCTGTATAAGGTTTGAAATTACTTTAACCTGAGTTTTAATTTTTTCAGGACTACGAGTTAGTAGAGTAAGTTCATTATTGCCATTATTCAGTAACTTTTCACAAAGAGCAGTGCCAATAAATCCTGTTCCACCGGTAATAAGTAGTTTCATTGTATTCCCTTTAAAATTATTAAATTATCTATTTACTACTGAGCTTTTAATCAGCTCTATCATCATTGCCGAACCACCGATATGAGGTAACACATCCATAGGTATATGTGGATGCATTTGCCTGGCTTTATCAACTTCAGCGGGTACATCTTCCTGTACGTGCCGTCCTGCAGAAAGAAAATAAGGCACCACACAGACATCGGTTGCACCTTTTTTTACACATCGGGCTATTGCATCAGGTATTAGAGGTTCAGCAAGTTCTAGAAAACCAGCCTCGATGATGGGGAATTCAGATTTCATATGTTCGTCAATAAGTTTAGACAAAGTGACCACTTCATCGTTAGATGCCTGGCGTCTGCTACCATGAGCTACAAGTACTAGTGCTTTCATAATGTTTCCTGTTAAATAATTTATTAAGTAAATATGATAATTAAATTTTATTGGTTATGCCTGATAATGTTGTTGTATCTATCGAGTGCATTTACCCGGCTTGTGGCTAAATCTACAACAGGTTGTGATGGTTTCATCGTAGAGGGTTTATCTAACCAACGATTAATATAGTAACCCTGCTTATCAAACTTTTTAGCCTGAGTTTCCGGGTTAAAAATTCTATAATAGGGTGCAGCATCAACTCCGCAACCGGCTACCCATTGCCAGCCCATCGTGTTATTTGCCAGATCAGCATCAACCAGTGTATCCCAGAACCAGTGAGCGCCCTGTTGCCATGATATACCCATGTTTTTTGTTAATAATGAGGCAACCAACATGCGTACACGATTATGCATAGTGCCGCTTTCCCATAGCTGTTTCATACCGGCATCAATAATGGGTATCCCCGTTTTACCTTGCTGCCATTTTTCTAAATTTACACTGTCGGTCTTCCAGAATCTTTTTGTAAATTTTGGATTCATAGGCTGTGTACTTGTTTCAGGAAAATGCCAGAGTGTATAACGGGCAAACTCTCGCCATATGAGTTGCCTGAGAAAAACTTCTGCCTGTTGAGCAATATTTCCACCCTGCATTTCAATCAACGGAACCAGTTGTGTGATGATTTGTTGCACAGAGATTTCACCGTATTGAAGATGGGCTGAAAGCCTGGAGGTGCCATCTAGTTCAGGAAAATCTCTTTCAGACTGGTAATTAAATAATGAATCATTTATAAAACTATCCAGTGTTTCGCTAGCTTTTTTCTCACCAGGTGACCAGAAGTTGTGTAACTTCTCATGCCAGGGGTGATAATCAAGTAAACTAAGTTGATCTAGTGTTTGTGAATGTTTGTAAAGCACGGCAGGTGCATCTGCAGACTTTACATGTTTGTTATTATTTGTGTGAAACTTATAAAGATTCAACTCACTGCGTAACTTTTTATAAAACGGTGTGAATACTCTATAAGGAGTATTTTTACTAACAGTTAAAAAATCATCTGCTCGGCTGATTAAAGCATCTTTGATGCGTTCTACCTCAATGCCTTTTTTTAAAAGTTCGCTTTCAATCATATTTTCATATTGATTTCGATGAGGCTCATGTCTATTTGTCCAGACCACGGCACTCACTTGAGCCTGTGTTGCTAGTTGAGAAATGGTTTCTACTGAATTTGCTTTAAAAAATTGCAGCTTTATATTTATCTTCTGTAAATCATCTGAGAGTTTTTTAAGGCTTTGATGCAACCACCAACGGGATGCTCCGCCTTCTGTCCAGATAGCATCTTCTTCGGGGCTGTAAATATATACGGCTATAACGGGCTTACCCTGCTGTAATGCCCAGCTAAGTGCTGGATTATCGTTAAGCCTTAAATCGCGTTGAAACCAGAGCAGGGTGTTCATGATTATTCTCGAGTTGTTTTTGAGTTGTTATGTGAAGTTGTGTCTTGAGCTGCGGAGTAGGCAGACACATGACTCTCAAATACTTTTAGAGCTACAGATATATTCGAGCCTAATAAAATCCCTCCGCTTGCCTGAAATGCCTCTGTCTCAATTAACTTATCCGAACCACCAATAAATACCGGGGTCTTGAGTTCTTTAGCAAGGGCAGCTAACTGCTTGTTTGCATTTTTATCCATTTGGGTCTGCGCACCCAGAACTACTGCCTTTGCGGCTGAACGTTGAGTTATGTATGGCAGTTGGTCAAGTGGCAGGTCGGCGCCAAAATATAATACCCGGTAACCTCTCGCCAGTGCCGACAGGGCGAATAACATGAGACCAATTTCATGAAATGAGCCAGGCACGCAAGCACAAATGATGCGCGCACCCCGTGCATGGGAATAGGCATGATGAAAACGGGCACCGAGTCTGTTCTTTAACCAGCTGGTGTAAAAGTGCTCTTCGGCAACGCCCCCTTCCGGATGTTCTTTCCATCTATTACCGAGTATGGCTATGGCAGGCTGAATCAGGCGGTCGGTCACCATATCAACAGGATACAGTGACGAGGCCTCATTATATATGCCATCTATTCGCTCAATATTGAAGTCAGCGGTGGCATCCAGAGTGGACTTTATATATTCGTCCCATATGGTAGCCATTGCCGTATTGCTTATTGAGGGAGATGCCGTGTTGTTTTCTGTGTTGTATAAGTTAAAGGACTCTGTAGAAGTATTTTCAGCGGATAATATATCAGAAATAGCTGGTAGACTGTGTCCGTCATTCAGTAAATCAAGAATTTTCAAAACTCGCTTAACATCAAGATGGCTGTATAAACGATGCCCTTTTGGTGTTCTTTCAGGGTGTAAAAGTCCATAACGCCTCTCCCACGCCCTTAGTGTTGAGGTACCAACCGTTGTTTTTTCAGCCAGTACTCGTATTGGAAAGCGCTCCAGGTCACTATCCTGATCGATATTAATCGTTTCTTGATTCATTGTATTTAATTTCGCCATGAGTTAATTGTACAAGAATATTTGACTTGTACAAGTATTATGTATAATATTTTAATCATTGTACAAGTAGCTTGTACAAATATTTGAAGAAAGCTGCAGTTTAATGGACTCGCTAGCTGGACTCTAATGATATTTACGATAAGTAATCATACTCATAAATAGGTGACACAAGTGGGCAAACAGCGAACAGAAAAATTAACGGGCAAACGGTTTAAAGGCTTAAGCAGTTTTGAGCATGGTCGCAAAGCCGGTATGGGCGTGTTGGTGGTAAACCTGGGCACGCCTGACGAGCCGACTACGTCGTCTGTAAGGCGCTATCTGGCAGAATTTCTGTCTGATCGACGTGTTATTGAAATTCCCAAATTACTCTGGATGTTAATACTGCATGGCATCATTTTACGCATCAGGCCCGCTAAGTCAGCTCGAGCCTATAAGACAGTGTGGAGTGAACAGGGGTCGCCGTTGATGGCGGGTTCCGCTGACTTAAGCTCAAAAATACTATCGCTACTTAATGATCGCATTCCCGGCAAGTGCAATGTCCAGCTCGCTATGCGTTATGGTAATCCATCAATCAAAGATGGTTTAGAGAAGCTTCATGCACAAGGTGCAGAACGCATTATGGTTTTGCCTTTATATCCTCAATACTCCGGAGCAACAACAGGTTCTGTTGCCGATGCGGTGTTTTCAAACTTATCTAAATGGAGATGGGTGCCAGAGCTAAGAATGCTCGGTGCTTATCATGATGATGCAGATTATATACTGGCTGTCGCTCAGTCGATTTATACACATTGGCAAGTAAATGGAAATTTAACAGACAAAAAACTGGATAAGGGTCATAAATTATTTATTTCATTTCATGGTATGCCTAAAGCAACCTTAAATGCGGGTGATCCGTATTTTTGTCACTGTCATAAAACCGCAAGATTAATCGCAACCGAGTTGAATTTAAATGAAGACCAGTGGGAAATGGCATTTCAGTCTCGGTTTGGAAAAGCAGAATGGTTACAGCCCTATGCAGCCAAAAGATTTGTTGAGCTGCCAGAAGAGGGTGTAAAAAATATAACAGTAGTGTGTCCTGGTTTTTCAATCGATTGCCTGGAAACACTAGAAGAAATAGCGATAGAAGGTCGTGAAGAGTTTATCGCCGCTGGAGGTCAGTCTTTTGAATATATCACTGCTTTAAATTCATCAGCGCAGCATGTTGACTTTATGGTAAATCGAATTGTAGAGAATGCATCTGCCTGGCCAGAATTAAAAAAAGACTTAGATATTAATAATAAAAAAACAGAACTAACTAAACAGTTAGCGCTTGCAGCCGGAGGAATTTGAGATGAGTTCAATAGATAATGTTAAAAATTTAAAGATGAATGAGATTTGTTGTGATAGTGCCAATGATAATTTCAGTGAAATTTCTAAAGATAAACCTTCGCTACCACTACTCGGTGTAAGTGCTTGTTTATTAGGCAAGGAGGTACGTTTTGATGGCGGACATAAGAAAAATAGTTTCATCTTGTCGTCATTATCCAATTATATAAATTTTGAGTCTGTTTGCCCTGAAATAGAAGCCGGTTTTGGCATGCCAAGACCTGCTATGCAGCTACGACAGCGAGGTGAAGAGGTTCGTCTGGTTTTTAGTAAAAATCCGGAGAATGATGTAACCGACCAGTTGATTAACTATTCGTCATCAAAAGTAAATAAATTAGAACATCTTGATGGTTTTATTTTCAAAAAAGACTCACCAAGCTGTGGGGCTTTTCGAGTGCCATTAGTGATACATGAAGAGGGCTTTAAAAATAGACAAGGAGTAGGCCTTTTTGCGAAAACATTTATGGATCAATATCCGCTTATTCCCGTTGAAGATGAAGGGCGCTTAAATGATGCAGCAATATGTGAAAACTTTTTTGAACGTGTCTATGCATATAGACGCTGGAAAAAAATAAGTAACCCGAATAAAAATGTTAAGGGGCTTATTGATTTTCATGCCAGGCACAAGTTAATGCTTATGGCCAGAGGTAGTCATTTTTATCAGGAGTTGGGGCGTTTAGTTGCGGGAACTACTACTAAAGACCTGATTCAGAAGCGTGAGAAATATATTCTAAGATTTATGCAGATAATGAAAATTACTACGCATCGTGGTCGTCAGGTAAATGTGCTGCAACATATTATGGGTTATTTAAAACAGGCTATCAGCAGTGAAGATAAGCAGGAGTTGTTGTCTGTTTTTGAAGCTTATAGACAGCGCCAGCTACCATTGATTACTCCGGTTACCTTGTTGAGACATCATTTGCGTGTGCATCCACAAAATTATATTTCAGAGCAGCATTATCTTGAGCCTTTTCCCGAACAACTGGCATTGAGGTCAACGTTATGAAAGAGGTCGAGTTAATGAATGATATTTTTATTCAAAAAACAGTGGTGCACATTTAAAGTCTATCTCGTTGGTTTAAAAAAGTGTTAGAAATTAAATGTTAGGACAATAAATCATGATAAAGAATTCAGGTCATAAGGCATTAGTATTTATTGAAGAAATAGGACTACTTGTTATAGCTATTGCGACAGTCATAGCAATGAGTTTTGAAATAGTATCAATGTTTAAAGCTATGCGGGTTACATTGGCTGACCTGCTGTTGCTTTTTATATACCTTGAAGTACTGGCTATGGTTGGAATATATCTTAAGTCAGGAAAACTACCTGTTCGTATGCCTCTTTATATAGCGATTGTGGCTGTGGCTCGTTACATGATTATTGATATGAAAAATCTGGATACGTTAAGGGTTCTCGGCCTTTCAGGATCAGTGCTTATACTTGTTATATCAATTCTCGCTCTCAGATATGGGCATACAAAGTTTCCATATGATCGCGACGAAGGTAGTTAAAAGGTAATAATGGTAGAACAAATAAAAAATATGACTAATGTAAAAATTAATTGGAGATTTGAAGATGAGCATCAATGCACAGCGCGGGATTAACTGGGTAGAGCAAGGATATGTTCCAGATACGATAGTTCGGAAAGGAATTCGTCGTTTACTAAAGCAGCGATTGCTTGAAATTAATGCAGATGATACGGAAGTATCTACGCAATATAAACATTTATTTATTGAGGCGATGAAAAAGTCACCGATTGCCCTGTCTCCAGAAAAAGCTAACGAGCAGCATTATGAAGTACCTGCTGAATTTTATGATCTGGTTCTAGGTGAATACAATAAATATAGTTGCTGTTACTGGGATGAAACCACAAAAAATTTAACCCAGGCTGAAGATAAAGCTTTACAGATGACCTGTAATCACGCTGATCTTGAAAATGGTCTGACAATTCTAGAGTTGGGTTGTGGCTGGGGTTCTTTAACCTTATGGATGGCACAACATTATCCTTTAAGTCAAATCACTGCTGTATCTAATTCTCACTCACAGAAAGAGTTTATTCTAAAGAAGGCAGATACGATGGGTCTTGAAAATATACAGGTCATCACATGTGATATGAATGATTTTAATACAGCAGAAAAATTTGATCGTGTTGTATCTGTTGAAATGTTCGAGCATATGCGTAATTGGAAGCAGTTATACAAGCAAGTATCAACATGGTTAAAGGATGATGGTAAGTTCTTCAAGCATGTCTTCTCGCATCGTCTAGTGCCTTATAGCTTTGAAGTAAAAGACAGTAGTGACTGGATGAGTGAGTATTTTTTTACTGGCGGTATGATGCCAAGTGATGATCTTCCTTTATATTTTCAACAGCATTTAAATATTAATAAAAGCTGGACATGGAGTGGTGAGCATTATGAAAAAACATCTAATGCCTGGCTTGAAAGAATGGATAAAAACAAACAGGTTTTGATGCCAGTTTTTAAAACGGCCTATGGTGATGATCAAGCAAATGTATGGTGGGTGCGCTGGAGATTGTTTTTTATGGCCTGTGCAGAGCTTTTTGCATATGACAACGGCCAGCAATGGCATGTAACGCATTACTTATTTAACAAGGCGTAAGTAATGAATAGCCAGAAACAAATCATAGTCAATTTCATTCTCTTTCAGCTTGGCTGGTTCAGTTGTGTATTGATGGCTGCTCAGGGGTTACCCGAAACAGGTATTGTTATGGTGCTGTTACTTGTTTGTATTCAGTTTTTTCTGGCAACAAATCGTAAGAATTTATTAATTCTTATAACCATTGTTACTGTTATCGGTAGTGCATGGGACAGCGTAATGACGTCTTTAGGGGTCCTGGTGTTCGAAGCAGGCATGATAGTTAGCTTTCTGGCACCAGGATGGATTATTGCTATGTGGTTAATGTTCGCGACTACTCTAAATATTTCATTTCGTTGGTTATTTGGTCGTTACTGGCTAGCCATGTTGTTAGGTGCTATTTGCGGGCCTTTAACTTATCAGGCGGGGGCCGCAATGAGTGCTGTAGTGATTCCTGATAATTTATTGGCTAATAGTGTTATAGCTGCTGGCTGGGCTTTTTTAATGCCTTTATATATTAAATTGGCGGAGAGGCTTTATGTTGATGAAGTTACTGGAGGCAAGCTATGAATATTATCAGCCAATCAATTGGTGTATTAATTCCAATGCTTATTGTGGGTGCAGTATTTTGGATTATAAGCTTGATAAAAAAAGATGTCAGTGTTGTTGATAGTTTATGGTCACTTTTTTTCATTATTGCGGCCTTAGCCGTTGTTAATGAGCTGGCAGTGATTTCAGATAGAGCCAAGTTGGTTTTGTTGTTAGTTATTATATGGGGTTTACGATTGTCTGCATATATTACTCTACGACATTGGGGTCATGAAGAAGATCATCGTTATCAAACTATTAGAAAAAATAATCAGCCCGGTTTTGCATTTAAAAGTTTGTATATGATATTTGTTTTTCAGGCACTGGTAGCCTGGGTAGTAGCATTGCCCTTGTTTTATGCAATGAATTCTACTGCTCCATTAACACTTTTAGATGGTCTGGCTGTATTGCTTTGGCTGGTGGGTATGTTTTTCGAGATTGTATCAGATTATCAACTCTATCAGTTTAAAAAGAATCCGGATAATAAAGGAAAAATTCTAACCCAGGGCCTATGGAAATATTCAAGGCACCCAAATTATTTTGGTGAGTTTTCAGTGTGGTGGGGCTTCTTTGTATTTTCATTATCTAATGATGGTTATATATCCATTATTTCCCCACTACTCATGACATTTCTGTTGCTTAAGTTTTCAGGTGTGAGTCTATTAGAGAAAACTATGAAAGCAAGACCGGGTTATGAACTCTATATGAAAAATACCAATGCCTTTATTCCTGGCGCTGCAAATAAGCAAGGTAAGTTATGAATATCAAGAAAACTATTTTTAATGTGTTAGCTGTTAGTTTATCAATAATTTCTTTTAGTTCTTATGCAATTTTGAAGAATGACTTAACAGGTTCAAAAAAGAACTGGCAGTTTATTGCTTATCTAGATAATTCAAAAATTGGTTATCATAATTTTGAAGTCAATATTAGTGATAGTAAAATTACGGTTAAAACTCAAGCAGTATTCGATGTTACTTTCATGTTTATTCCTGTTTTTAAATATGAACATAGTAATTTTGAGGTTTGGAATAATGGATGTTTAG
This sequence comes from Gammaproteobacteria bacterium, assembly GCA_026195255.1. GTDB lineage: Bacteria > Pseudomonadota > Gammaproteobacteria > SZUA-229 > SZUA-229 > SZUA-229. The sequence goes on from JAPHSS010000033.1 coordinate 19,735, forward strand.
TTAAACTTAACTCTACTACTAACAATGATGGTGAAGATTTGTTTGTTAATTTACTTAATAGTGACGGATTTACGTATATTCAAACACCAGGTAAAAAACTATCGAAACCTGACTGTGTGAGAAGTTTTGCTTATTGGGATGAAGAGTTGATTAAGTCAAAAGTGTTAATGAATACACAATCCGGTGAATTACTTGATGTGACTCATACGCTTGTAGGAACGGAGAAAATTCTCATAAATGACAATCTAATAGATACAAAACGATACCAGTTGCAAGGTAAAGACGAGAAGGGAATCGATATAGATATCAGTCTTTGGTACAACAAGAATAATCATTGGGTAGCACTTGAATCCAGGCTCGAAAATGGTCGCATTCTTCGCTATCAATTGAAGTAGGAGATAAAACAATGAAGTTGCTAATAATAATTACATTCATGTTGTTTTTACAGGCTTGTTCGTTTACGCCAGACAAACCAGTACCTCTCGCAAAGAGTGTCGACCTAAATAGGTTTATGGGTGATTGGTATGTAATAGCTAACATTCCTACTTTTATAGAAAAGGGTGCTCACAACGCTATTGAATCATATGCCTTAAATGAAGATGGCAGTATTGCAACTACCTTTAGATTTAATCAGGATTCATTTGATGGTGAATTGAAAACATATAAACCGACTGGTTTTGTGAGTGATCATAATAATAGTGAATGGGGTATGCAGTTTATCTGGCCCATTAAGGCTGAATTCCTTATTGCTTATCTCAGTGATGACTATCAACACACTATTATTGCACGCTCAGCACGTGACTATCTCTGGGTGATGAGTCGCTCACCAGATATAGATGATGATCTTTATGAATCTTTAGTACAGCGCTCTGTTGATATGGGTTATTCACGTGAGCAGATACAAAAAGTGCCACATCAAAGCTCATCTTTAAAAAATAAATCCACGATTCTCAGGGAGGCTAAATAATGAAAGTAGCAATTATAGGCAGCGGCATTTCAGGTAACGTGCTCGCTTATCACCTAAATAAGGAACACGATATTACTGTATTTGAAGCCAGTGATTATATTGGTGGTCATACACATACTCATGATGTTTATGTTCAGGGGCAGCAATATGCAGTGGATACAGGTTTCATTGTTCACAATAATCTGACTTATCCTCATTTTATAAGTTTACTTGAGGAGCTAGGTGTAGAAAGACAAAAGTCGACTATGAGTTTCAGTGTGAAATGTGAAAAAAGCGGGCTTGAATATAACGGCAATAATCTTAATTCATTGTTTGCACAACGTAGAAATTTATTACGCCCATCGTTTTATAAAATGATAGGTGATATTTTACGATTTAATAAAGAATCAATTAGTTTACTTGAAACACCTGAGAATGATATTGGTCTTGGTGATTATCTTCAGCAGAATGGTTATTCTTCACAGTTTATTGAACATTATATTATTCCTATGGGCTCTGCTATCTGGTCCTCAAGTTATGAACAGATGCTGAAGTTTTCTGCTCATTTCTTTATACGATTCTTTCATAATCATGGTTTGCTTAATGTAACTGATAGACCAGACTGGTATGTTATTAAAGGCGGGTCAAGTGCCTACCTTGATAAATTAACAGAAGGTTACCATAATAAAATTCGACTTAACTCGCCTGTTAGACAGGTTAAAAGGTTTGAAAACCATATTGAAATTACCACTGACGCTATGTCTGCTGAAAAATTTGATTATGTTTTCTTTGCCTGTCACAGCGATCAGGCACTTAATATGCTTGATCAGGCTGATGTATTTGAAACGCAAATATTGTCATCTTTTCCTTATCAAAGTAATGATGTGGTTTTGCATACAGATACAGCGTTACTTCCGAAAAGGAAACTGGCCTGGGCATCCTGGAATTATCATCGGCTAGAGAGCCAAACCAGGCCAGTAGCAGTGACTTACAATATGAATATATTACAGGGTCTTGATTGCCCTGAAACATTCTGCGTAACCCTCAATCATTCTGATGTTATTGATGAATCAAAAATTATTAAACGTCTTAATTATATGCACCCGGTTTTTACACAGGACACACTGGATGCACAAAAACAGCGTTCTAGTTTAAATGGCTTGAACCGATGTTTCTATGCAGGTGCTTATTGGCGTTATGGATTTCATGAAGATGGTGTTGTCAGCGCATTAGATGCAATTAGTGACTTTAAGGAGCAGCTGTATTATGCACAGCAAAATATACGTCGGGCAGGTTAATCATAAACGCTATTTACCTCATGAGCATGGTTTCACTTATCGCATGTTTATGATGTATCTCGATCTTGATGAGTTACCTAATTTATTTGATCGATTTATATTCTGGTCAGCAAAACGTTTTAATCTTGCTTACTTTAATCGAAAACTTCATATGGGTGACGAGAAAGAGTCATTGAAACAGTCTGTTCTTGATCTGGTATATAAACAGGAAAACATCAAATTAAATGGCCCGGTGAGATTGTTGACTCATCTTAGTTATTTTGGTTTTGGTTTTAATCCAGCGAGTTTTTATTATTGCTTCGATGAAACAGGTGAGAGGGTAGAGGTTATTGTTGTAGAAGTAAATAATACCCCCTGGGGTGAGCAGTTCTGTTATGTATTGCCTGCTACTAAATCAAGTCATACATCTAAACATGTTCATGAATTGAGTAAAGAGTTTCATGTTTCACCCTTCAATTCCATGGATCAAGATTATGAATGGCGTCTATCTGATCCGGGGGAGCATTTATCTGTATATATGAAAAACAACGCAGATGGTGAAAAAATATTTGATGCGGTGCTTGTTTTACGTAGTCTGGATATCAATAGTTTGAGTCTTGCAAAAATGTTGACAGGATTTCCATTTATGACGCTCAAAGTTATTACAGCAATCTACTTTGAGGCACTGAAATTATGGCTAAAACGAACACCGATTTTTGATCATTCATTTGATCACCCTGTCGATCAAGCAGGGAAAAATTATATAAACACGACCAAAAATAAAGAGGTTTAGGCATGAAAAACAATATTCTAACATCCATACAAAATCAAATTAAAGTAAAACCTCGTTTATTAAACCAGCTGGCAAAACGCATTGTATTAACAAAGCTTGAATACATGAATACGGGGCTTTTACAGATTGTTGATGGTGGCCAAATATTTGAGTTTGGTGATCTGAACTTAAGTGATTTAAAAGCAACTATAACCGTTAGAGATTCTTCTTTTTATAGTTCACTGGCTTTTGGTGGTAGCGTCGGAGTAGGTGAGGCCTATGTTCGAGGTGACTGGGATTGTAGCGATCTCACTACTTTGATTCGTCTTATGGTTATTAATAGAGACGTACTTGATGATGTTGATAAGGGTAGCAGCAGTATTAGTGGCATTATTAATAAGAGTTTCCACTGGTTAAATAAGAATACACGAACTGGAAGTAAGCGTAATATCTCTGCGCATTATGATATTGGTAATGACCTATTTAAACTCATGCTGGATAACACCATGATGTATTCCTCTGCTGTATATGCAAATTCAGAGTCCAGCCTTGAAGAGGCTTCGATTAATAAAATGCAGAAGCTGTGTCAAAAACTCGAACTGTCTGAGCAAGACCACCTTCTTGAAATAGGCACTGGTTGGGGTGGGCTGGCCATTTATGCAGCAAGTCATTATGGTTGTCGTGTTACCACCACAACGATTTCCAAACAACAGTATGATTATACGAATCAGTTAATTAAAGAGAAAGGACTTCAAGATAAAATAACACTGTTATTAGAAGATTATCGTGATTTGCAGGGCCAGTATGACAAGCTCGTATCAGTTGAAATGATTGAAGCTGTAGGGCTAGAGCACCTGGATGTTTATTTTGAAAAATGTTCTAGTCTGTTAAAACCTGAAGGTCTGATGTGTTTGCAGGCTATTACCATTCAGGATCAGCGTTATCAACAGGCTAAAAATGAAGTCGACTTTATCCAGAAATATATATTCCCCGGAGGCAGTCTACCTTCTATCACCGCCATCAGTCAGGCCCTAACTCAAGCAACAGATATGTCTATCTATAATATTGAAGATATTGGGCATCACTATGCAAGAACTCTACGTGACTGGCGTGAACGATTTTTTCATTATGAAAATAAAATAAAAAAACTCGGTTATGATGAGTCTTTTATTCGTTTATGGGAGTTTTACCTGTGTTATTGCGAAGGAGGTTTCATGGAAAGATCTATTAGCACTGTTCAGGCTGTAATTAGTAAGCCTTCATATAGATAGTGTTAACATAATGTACGGTATAGAGCCTCATGCTTATATGCGTGAAATATCTTTAAATATGCATGATCTGGTTAATAGGTAATAAATAGAAAGCGTGCTGGATGAGATTGAATATTTATTTGAAGTCATTCTTCCTGATATGCTGGATAATGCGGAAATATTTATCAAAATACTGCGAAAGATATTTAGCTATGCCAGTTTAAGAACATGGGTGTTAATAAAGTAAACTGTTATACGTTTCGTAGGGTTAATCATAATGAGTACTGGCCGATTGATGAGAGTGTATTCGCGTAAGTGACTATATCCACTGAATTGCTCATTGTTTGTTAACTTTACAAAATATTTCAAAAAAAATTGATATTTTAACTATTGATGTATTCCCATAGCCGTCTGCTTGGGTGTTTGGGCCGAGTCTAATCTACTGAGAATATCCTTTATCCTGATGCATAGAAACAGGGGTGTTATATTTATTATACTTGGTATACTGGTGCAGATTACGACTTACTTAGTTTTATAATTTAGTCTATTTTTTATCCTTACGTTTTTAAGATATTAATGAGTTTAAAATGATTTATAGAAACTTCAAGACATGTGATAAATGGAATAAAGTAAATATTTTGCTTTGTTTTATTTTACTTTTTAGTCATCTACAGGCCCAATCCCAATCCACAACCCAATCTAATTTTTCAACAAATGATGCTGTTATACTTATGTATCATAATGTGTCAAATGTTAGTTCTCCACTGACCAGCGTCAGACCTGAGGTTTTTAAACAGCACATAAACTACCTGATTGATAACAATTTTAATGTCTGGCCATTATCTAAAGTTTTAAATTACCTTCAATCTGCCCGTTCTTTGCCCCCTAAAACAGTTGTGATTACTTTCGACGATGCATATACATCAGTTTATAACGAGGCTTTTCCAGTATTGAGGGCAAAGGGTCTGCCATTCTCGGTATTTGTGACAACACAATATATTAGTGATGCTAATCAAAATTTTATGAGCTGGAATCAGTTGCGTGAATTACAACAATTTGGTGCCGAGATAGGTAACCACAGCCATAGCCATGCGCATTTAATTCGCAAACATAAAAACGAAACACAAAAGCAATGGAAATACAGAGTAACCAACGAAATTAATCAGGCTCAAGCTATCCTTGAGCGAGAAGTTTTTACACCCATCAGGGTGTTTGCTTATCCATACGGCGAATTTTCAAGTAGTTTGAAAGGGATTTTACGAGACTTAGGTTATATAGGTCTTGGGCAACACTCGGGTGTATTGAGTCGTACATCTGATTTTCAGGCGATTGCACGCTTTCCTATGGCGACGGGTTATGATGAGATAAGCGATTTTGCAATGAAAATTATTACCAGGGATCTGCCAGTGACTATTTTATCACCCACTGATGGGGTGTTGTCTAATAAACATAAAATTCCTGAGTTAAAACTTCAATTACTAACAGGGGATTATAATAAATCAGCTTTTGCATGTTATGCGACTCGTCAGGGTAGGGCGAATGTTTCCTGGGAAAATTTCGATAAAGGTATAGTTAGTATTAAAGCGAAGGATAATTTAACCGCCGGTAGATCAAAATACAATTGCACAGCACCCTCAAATAGTGAGAAAAATGTTTATTACTGGTTCAGCTTTTTGTGGATGAAACCTGAACCCGATGGACGCTGGTATCAGGAATAGCTTTGTTTAAAAAGCAACTAAGCAGAGTTTTTAAAGATTTTATTGTTAAGGCACATTTGTTTAATGAGTTAAATTCTAACCAGCAAACATTGAAAACAATGGCTTAGTTTATTTTCATGATTTCGACAGACAATGCAACTCCCTGTATAAACAATACGTCAGGGAGTTTGCATTAAATTTCGTGGCATTCAAGCAGCGTTATAAGCTTAGGTAAGTGCTAAAATACTGGAATGACGGTAAATGCATTAAGGATCAAAAAAATGCGTAAAAAATCCGCTATATATTGATCAGCATTCCATTATTTATGTATAAGCTCATATGCTTGAACTGTGTATAAAGCTAATTAGCTCTTAAAGTTTTTTAGCAATCTTTTTGAAGCCTTCCATTATTTCCTGGCCAAGTAGTTTAGCGGCTTCTCCGACATCTTTTGAGGCATCCACGGTTACTTCTCCTAGCTCCTGTGCTTTGCCTTCGAGTTTTTCAAGCTTTGATTCAAGTTTATCCCACTCTTCACTGACATTCATTTTCGCCAGATGTAGTTTTAACTTTAACTCGTCACGTTCATTTTTTAGTTCATCTAACATTTCATCAATACGTTTTTGAATATCTTTCATGTTCTACTCCAGAGTTGTGTTGTAAATTAAATATCCAGGCTGTAGTAAGTAATCAATTATAACTCATCTCGTAATATTTGAGTGAATGTGTTGGTAGTGCTCGTACTAAAAAGTAACAAAAAAAAGTAAACGAAACTATATCCGCTTTTCAGGTATTGACTGAGTAACTCAATCAATCTACCAGCCAATGTGTTGTTTCCTGGCTGAATACTAGTTTTCATGGTCTAAACAAGCCGCTGATTGAAGAGCAATCTCCAGTTCTTCATTAGTTTTAATAACCAGAACAGCGACAGCCTTATTTTTATCACTAATTTCAAGGCAATCTGAATTACTGTAGTTCAATTCGCCTGAATTATTTTTACTATCGTTAACTGTAATGCCTAATGCACCAAGATTACAACAGCACTGTTCTCGTAATTTTGTATCATTCTCGCCGATACCACCGGTAAAAACGATGGCATCCACATGGCCTAGAGTTGCAAAGTAGGCACCCAGATATTTTTTGATTCTATAAATATACATATCTAATGCGAGTTGTGCATTTTTATCACCAGACTCAGCGAGTTTACGTACAGCGCGCATATCGTTCTCACCACAAATTCCTTTTAAACCACTGTGTTTGTTCAGAGCGGTTTCAATCTCAAACAAGCTCAATTTTTGAGTTTTTGTAAGATAGAAATGTAAAGCCGGGTCTATGTCACCACAGCGCGAACCCATCATCAGGCCTTCTAGCGGAGTCATGCCCATTGAGGTGTCTACGCTTTTGCCTTTTTCTATTGCGGTTATGCTTGCGCCATTGCCCAGATGCAGGCTTATAATATTTAAATTTTTCAGCGGCTTGCGTAGATATTTCGCTGCTTTTTTAGCCACATAAAAATGAGAGGTGCCATGAAAGCCATAACGGCGTACTCCGTGTTGCTCGTACCAGGCTTTAGGCACCGCATAATGATAAGCATGGGCTGGCAGTGTCTGATGAAAAGCGGTATCAAATACCGCCACCTGAACTACTGTGTTGAATTGCTTCATAGCCAGTTCTATGCCGAGTAAATTGGCCGGATTATGTAGCGGTGCTAACATGATGGTTTCACGAATATTTTTAATCACCTCAGCATTAATAATCGCCGGTTGTTGAAAGTACTCTCCACCATGAACAACTCTGTGGCCAATACAGAGTAATTCATTTTCGTTGTTTATCAGAGCCGATTTTTTTAACTCTGAGAATATATATTGTAATGCTTGCTCATGGTTTGCGAAATTTGTGGAGGAGTTTTCCGTCTCACCAATATTTTCAATGGATCCTGAGGTGATTGCATCTTGTTGAGTTATTTCAATCAGGCTATATTTTATAGATGAGCTGCCCGCATTAATCACTAAAACCTTGTGTTTGTTTTTCAGTGCAACGTTCATTTTGATTCCTGTGCCTGAATTGCAGTGATAACGACGGTATTAACAATGTCTGTCACGGTGCATCCACGGCTTAAATCATTAACAGGTTTGTTTAAACCCTGCAAAATAGGGCCTATAGCAATGGCACCTGATGAACGTTGCACGGCTTTGTAGGTGTTGTTGCCGGTATTTAAATCAGGAAAAATTAAAACATTTGCCTGACCTGCGACCTGACTACCGGGTAGTTTAGTGTTGCCAACACCGTAATCAACAGCGGCATCATATTGCATGGGGCCTTCGAGTATTAACTCTGGTCTTAATTTTTTAGCAATTTTTACAGCCTGCCTGACTTTTTCTACGGCTTCGCCCTTGCCCGATTCACCGGTTGAGTATGACAACATGGCTATACGGGGTGAAATATTAAACATGCTGGCAGTATCGGCCGAGCTAATAGCAATGTCGGCGAGTTGAGTCGCATCTGGGTTTGGGTTAACCGCGCAGTCACCATAGACCAGCACACGATCTGCCAGGCACATAAAAAATACACTGGAAACTATGGATGTGTCGGCTCTTGTTTTAATTATTTCAAAAGCAGGTCTAATGGTATTCTGAGTGGTATGAACTGAACCTGAGACCATGCCATCAGCATATCCAAGGTGCACCATCATGGTTCCAAAATAACTAACATCGAGCATGAGGTCATAAGACATCTCATAACTAACGTCTTTATGTTTTCTAAGTTCGTAATAAGTTTCTGCGAATAACTCGCGCAACTCTGAGATCTGTGGATCGATAATATTAATAGCTTGAAGCTGTAGCCCCATTGAGAGTATTTTCTGTTCTATATTTTCTTTATTACCTAACAGTGTCAAAGTGACAGCGCCCCTGAGCAGTAAGATTTCAGCGGCTTTTAATATGCGATCTTCTTCACCTTCAGGTAAAACGATATGTTGTGAATTCGTTTTTGCTCTTTGCAATAATTTATACTCGAACATTAAAGGCGTAACGCTTTGTGTGTCAGTTGTTAAGAGGCGTTGTTTAAGTGTTTGCATATTGATGCTGTCTTCAACAAGAGCCAGTGCAGTGGCTATTTTGCGTTCATTTTTTGCATGCAGTTGGGCATGCACCTGGGTGATATTTATGGTAGTGGTAAAGGTATCAGTATTTACACTTAATACAGAAAAAGGCAGTTCACCCAGACCATCAATCAATAACTTGACCTGAGGCGCTGGCTCCTGTTTTCCGGTTAATAATAATCCGGAAATTTGTGGGTAATTTTTAGAATGAAATGCCATCAGACTGGCGAGGATAATATCTGATCGGTCACCGGGTGTAATAATTAGATCACCCTGTTTAAGGTGTTGCAGAAAATCAGGCACCAGCATGGCAGCCACTTTATAATTATCAATCTGATGATTCAGAGTGTCGATATTATCTGATAATAATCTGGCGTTTAGTTCTCTTAATATGTCGCCGATGCTGGGTTTTTCGAGAGAGGGTTCAGACGCAACTACATACACGGGAAAAGCCGAGTTATCTTTTTTGGCAAAGTAAATTCTTAAATCATTTATCTGCCTGCTATCGACGCCATTAACCACCACCGCAAGCAGTTTAGCTTTGTTCTCTTTTATGTCGTGATTAAGGCCGGCAAACGCATCTATGATCTGTTGATTCGTTCTGCTGGAACCTTGAATGACGGGCATGAGCAAACATCCCAGGTTATTCGCCACCTGTGCATTGAAATCAAATTCAAAAAAAGATTCATTTCCTTTGTAATCAGAGCCGACACATATTACATGATCACACTGGCTTTGCAGCTTGTGATATTTGTCCAGTATTCGTTTTAATAACTCATCGTAGTTTTCATCTGATATCAGACGACGTGCCTCAGTATCGGTGCAGCCATACATCGATTCATATGACCAGGGCAGATGATAGCGGTGGCTGATTAACTCAATTAACTCATCTTTCTTGTCGCCTGTCAGAGTGTCGCTGCTAAGAATAATCGGGCGAAAAAAGCCGACGTTATCGGAATGGCCAGAGAGCATTTCCATCATGGCTAACATAATGACGGATTTACCACTGCCGCGTTCAGCACCAGTAATATAAATATTGTGATTACTGTTTTTCATTCTTTTCCAGATATTGTTATTTTTAGTTATTCAAATATAAAAGCCGAGTATATTATGTGCAGTGATATTTTAAAATTTAAAGTGAATACGGGCACAGAAACTCGTGTTTCTTTTAAAGTAAAATTATATTTCAGATTTCCACCTGTTTGATCCGCTCGAGCTAATGTTATAGATATAGTACTCTATATTGATGATATTGTAGTGCTATAAAAAAGGGAGAACTCACTTGAAACCGCTGAGAATATTTCGACATGTCATGTGCGAGCCTCCGGGTTATCTTTGCACTTATTTACAGCGACATGACATCGATTTTGAAGTCATTTGTCTAGATGAAGGCTTACCTGTGCCCACCGACCTTAATAATGTCTCAGGTTTAATATTTATGGGTGGTGCAGGCAGTGTTAATGAGCCTAAAGACTGGATTACGCAAGAGCTGGCACTGATTCGTCAGGCTGATACACAGGCTATTCCTATGCTGGGCATCTGTTTTGGCGCGCAACTGATCAGTAAAGCACTGGGGGGAAGCGTTTGTGAAGGCAGTGAGCTGGAGATTGGCTGGCATAATGTTCAGTCGGTTCGTGAAGTGGGACACACAGCCACGGGCACTTCAACAGAGAAAAAAGCCTGGTTAACCGGCTTGCCTGAAAACTTTATCGCCTTTCAATGGCATGCACACACCTTAACCGTGCCGCCGGGTGCCACTCAGCTCTGGAGAAGCGATTGTTGCGAACAGCAGGGGTTTGCAAAAGATAAGGTGCTCGGAATGCAGTTTCATCTGGAAGTAAACGCTGAATCTATTCTGGATCTAACTCATCGTTATGCCAGTGATTTATCACGTGTGACTCATTGTTCGCAGAGTGTTGAACAGATAAACGAAAATATACAACAACGCGTTGATAAACTGCACGATGTTGCTGATCAGATATATCATCGATGGTTAAGTGTAGCGGGGATTATCTCACTCGACACAGGTAACACTGAGTGGCTAAGTAAATAAGGCGTTTTAAACAACCGGGGTAAGATTATCTCACCTGTCTTACTCAATTGACTCAATTAATTTATAACTATTATAAAAGTAGTGTCTGAGTAAGATGAGTCTGGCAGGGGTGAATTCGAATGGCATCTATTTAAGCAAATTCAAAAGCAGGGGAAACCGCAAATAAACGTGAATGGTCAGTTAAATACATTCATGTAGCTGTGACATTAGTGTATCGATGAACGTCAACGCAAATTTAAATTTATAAGTTCAGTTTAGAAGCAGTACCTGTTTCGTCATATTATAACTCGTTCCCACGCAGGAGCATGGGAACGAGACAATTATAAGCAAATGCCTGAGTGAGATGAAGTTGAGCATGATGTAGCCGGGTATGATTAACCTGACAGGGCAAGTTTGAGTTGTTAAATTATCAGGGCCAGATTCCACGAATCAAAGTGGCATTGGCAACCCTTTCAATAGCATTAATTAATGCTACTGTCCTGAAATCCGGGCACGCCAGTTGAGTATCTGTTTCACTATCAATGGCTGTTTCTTCACAAACTAAAAAAGCCTGCCAACGCTTGAAAACAGAATCGACGCTGTTGTACATTTTCTTTTTGAGTCGAGCATTAATAACCTCAAGATCCCATTGTTCATTGGCCTGATTTTGCACCCATTCATAATAACTCACCGTAACACCACCGGCATTTGCCATAATATCAGGGATAAGATAAATACCTTTCTCCTGTAAAACTTTATCTGCCGTTGGTGTTGTTGGGTTGTTAGCGGCTTCCACAATAAGCCTGGCTTTTATATTGTTAACATTGTCTGCATGGATCTGGTTACTAATGGCAGCCGGGATGAGAATGTCACAGTCAATTTCAATGAGTTCTTCATTAGTGAGTGAGAGTGTGCCGGGCAGGCCAACCATACTACCGTGTTCTGTTTTGTAGGCAGTGACTTCTTCGAGATCAAGCCCGCTTTCTGAATAAACACACCCGCCACTATCACTTAAGGCTATGATGATTGCACCCTGTTCTTTAAAAGCATGTGCGGCAACACTGCCCACATTACCAAAACCCTGAATGGCAACCCGGGCGCCGCTAATTTTTGTCAGCCCGGGTATGAGTTTTTTTGACAGAAAACGTTCAGTTATATAAAGGCAACCCTGACCAGTCGCTTCGCTGCGACCATATGAACCACCAAGGTTTACTGGTTTGCCAGTAACAACCGGGAGGTTGTTTTTACCCGGGTTTAATGTGTCATAAGTATCATATATCCAGGCCATGGTTTGCTCATTAGTGTACATGTCTGGAGCGGGAATATCGGTGTGTGGCCCAATTAATGCGCGAAGCTCGGATGTAAAGCGGCGTGTGATACGCCTGAGTTCATTGCTGCTGAGTTCTTTTGTGTTACAGACAACAGCGCCTTTTGCACCACCAAACGGAATATTAGCCAGTGCGCACTTCCAGGTCATGAGTTTGGCCAGAGAAACGACTTCTTCCTGTGTAACGTCGGGGTGGTAACGTATGCCGCCTTTTCCGGGGCCAAATACTCTGTTGTGTACCACTCGATAACTGTGGAAGGTTTGTACAGAACCATCATCAAGCTCAATAGGGAAATTAACAATGTGGATGTGTTTGGGCTGTTTGAGAAAATCAATAAGCCCGGTCTGTAAATGACTGATATAAGCACGTGCCTTATCAAACTGTTGTTCACTGATAACAATTGGGTCAAGAATTTCGTTATTCATGTGTTTCCAGGTGTTTGAAGTTAGCGATCAAGCACTAACCGTTATTGTTTAACGGCTTGTTTGATTCTGCTAAAAGATAATTATTAATCTTCAGCAGACATCTCATAACGTCGTAAACGAGCTTGCAGAGTTTCAACTTCTTCAAGTAAATCAAGAGCCAGTGCAATTCCGGCCATATTGATATTAAGGTCACGTTGCAGTCGCATAGCGGTGCGTGCTCGCTGTAAACTGTCTGCTGTAAATCGCCATTGTGACTCCAGTTGCCTCATCGGCTCCCGTTCTACAGGCTCAAGTGCACCTTCTTCAACCAGCTCAATAACCCATTCAGCGGGGCGTGAGCAGGCACAGCAAAGCTCGTTTAAACTAAGCTCAGTTTGCTCGTCGAGTAAGGTTCCATTGAGTATTATCAGTTTGTTCATCGCTTATACTCCCAATGCACTACGTGGGTTATAGGACAGCTCCTGCTGCATTTTTTTATACAGCGCCTGCGCTTTTTCATCATCGGCAGGGGGCAGGGTGATTTGAGTTGTAACATAAAAATCACCCGGGGTCTTAGCCGGAATACCGCGTGCTTTTAAACGCAACTTTCGCCCGCCCGGAGTGTTCGGTGCTATTTTTAAATCGACCGGGCCGCCAGGTGTAGGAACTTTAACGGTAGCGCCTAAAGCTGCTTCCCAGGGCGTTATGGGCAGGTCGAGATACACATCATGACCCTCTACCCGATACAGACTATGAGGTTTAAACTCGATTACCAGATACAAGTCCCCAGCGGGTGCGCTGCCCATACCCGGAGAGCCCTGGCCACCCAGGCGAATACGCTGGCCCTGCTTAACGCCCTTGGGTATTTTAACATTCAGAGTACGTTGCTTGTTAATCACATGACCAGTGTTATCCAGTTCTGGTGATTGCAGGGTGATGCTACGGCTTGCACCATTGTAAGCATCTTCAATATCAATCAAAACTTTTGCATGATGGTCTTCGCCACGTGCATTATATGCCCTGCGCTGCTGTCCCCGTTGACCAGCAGAGCGCGTCGAGCCAAAGTCGTGGCCAAATAATGATTCGAAAAAATCACTGTAATCGGCATCATCGCCGCCAGTAAATCCGCCACCATTAAACTCAAAACCCGCATCCCAGTTAGGCGGTGGATTAAAATCCTGACCAGCTTTCCAGTTTTTCCCAAGCTGGTCATAAGCAGCGCGTTTTTCCGGATCTTTAAGAACTTCGTAAGCCTCACCTAATTCTTTAAATCGTTCCTCCGCATTGGCGTCTTTACTAACGTCCGGATGATACTTTCGAGCTAACTTTTTATAGGCTCTCTTTATATCAGTCTGGCTAGCATCTTTTTTGATGCCAATAATTTCATAATAATCTTTAAAATCCATACTTGGCTCCAGCGAGCAATAACAGGCTGCATTAATACTGCATCTAAATATTCATGCTGTATATATAAACAATTTAATTTAAAAAATTAGTTGTGCTACATTTAATTGTAGTTAACTCTAACTTATAAGATAAGATCGAATGACGGCATTTACAAGGGCTTATTAAAAACAATGTCACAATGATACAAAGAAAGGCGCTGACATTGAAAAGATTGAAAAATATCCAGAATATTGGCAATGCGTTATTTGTTTTTTTATTCCAATGGGTGTTTTAATATTTTCTGACTTCAGATTGCTTACCAACAACTCAGGTAGACGTTAGTTAATGGTTGCTGTCATCCGGCATTTATGATGCACAGCTAAAGAGGTTTTTATAAAGCTAGTGCTTTTATTACACTGCTCCGGTTAAAATTTACATCATTACTCGTTCCCATGCTCCCGCGTGGGAATGCATACATAATGTATCATCAGAGGTAGCATGGGAAGTTTTATTGCCCGGCTATATAAAAAAACTGCCATCAGGTCTGTTCTCATGCTTTTTTTGTAATTCGCTTAACATTGCATACCAGGGGGATATAGAGCCAATCGATAGAACGCCCCGGCTAATGCAATAATCCAGCCCTTGAGGCTGCTGCCTTTACCCAGATAACGTTTTATGCGTTTGGGTTCGAGCAGTAAATTGACTGCCAGGAGCAGTAAAAAACCAGACCAAGTACTGGGAATACCTGATTGAATACGTGTGTAAACAGGTTAAATGCTTCTATTGCCGCATGCGGTTTTAAAATGCCGAGTAAAGCATAGGCGATTAAGGTTAGAGCAAGGAATACCTAGCCGCTGTAACTTCTTTTTGTCGATGTGCCGGGCATCAACTTAAGCCGAAAAATTGCAGAGTATAAATGGTTAAAAATGCAATGGCGATGCTAGCAATAAAACTTATAATGTTGCGGTATATAGTAAAGCGCGCGCCCAGCATCTCCCCACCGAGCAGATAACTTGCCAATGGGTTAGCAGCAGCAATACTCCCGATAGACGCACCGAGTGGAGTGTCAACCAGCTCACCATTACCAAACAGACCAGCCGTTATTTGTTCATGAAATACGCTGATATTAAGGCTGGTTAATAACAACATGCCGATTATGACAGGAATTACATTAATGAATGTGTGCATGGTTTTTTTAAGTTGTCTTTTAAAAAGCTATCTGAGGGCATAATAAATTCTCTATATATTTTATTCTGGCTTTCATGGTTTATACATTAATAAACGCGAAATGCTTGCAATAAATATGAGTGTAAGTAGTAGTTATAAATAACGACATGTAATCATTTATATTCCTAATTAAATCATCACATGGTTATTAACCATAACAGGGAAGCATAAAACCTTAGTGTAATAATCAGGGCTTTTCATAATGGATTAGATATTAACATTACATGCCGCCTAATATTTTCATATTACAGATGTAAGAAAGTATGCAAACAAGCATAAAATGAAAATAGCTGAAATATCGCTTTTATAATATCCACGAGAATGACTTATTTTAACTGAAAGTATAGATAATTAAGAGGTTTGAATATAAGGAGTTTATATTTCAATATGGTGCCGAGAATGGGTTTATGCGTTATTAAATAGTCATGCCATTCCAATAGAGGGCATAGTTTAGAAATGTTGTATATTATCAAATGTCAGGTCCCAAAATGGCCGCTAATTAGTTGTTCATCAAGTGACCGTTATTAGCTAATAACTACAAATCACTTCAGAAACAATACTAGTTGGTCATCAGGAGCAAAGTATTTAGGGTGTGAGAAGTGTTAAGGTATATGTTATATACAGCAACACTAATGATAAGAGTATATTCTTCTTTTTTATTTCATGTTATTGTCTTAGCGAATATTTTAAAAATATAGAAATGTCATGGGGAATTAATAGAAATTAGTATCTGTTAATAGAGGCTTGATGTTATATAAGGGAGTTTTTAAGAATGAAAATTATTAGAACAATTATTGAGCGACTTAGTAGGGGGAAAGTATTTAAAAGAAAAATCAGGGTAGGCGGTAAAACTATTCCGCTTCTTGTATCACCCGATTCTCAGCTGAAATATTTAAAATTTGGTGCTGGGGTATTCGATCAAGATTTAATCAATATTGCAGAACAGTATTTAGATTCAGATAGTAATGTATGGGATGTGGGTGCAAATGTGGGAGTATTCACATTCGCAGCTTCTTCTGTAGCACATGATGGAACAGTTGTTTCTATTGAAGCTGACATTTGGTTAGCTAATATTCTTAGAAAAACTGCTATGTTCAATGAATATTCTAATAATAATATTTGTGTGTTACCTGTAGCGATTTCAAATGAAAATTCTATTGCTTCTTTTGTGATAGCGGCGAGGGGGCGCGCAAGTAATGCTTTAAAAGTTGCTGGAGGACGGTCACAAATGGGAGGCATTAGAGAGACACAGTATGTTCCTACGCTAACTTTGGATACATTACTCAATACCTTTTCAGCACCTGATTTTGTAAAAATTGATGTGGAGGGAGCTGAATATATGGTAGTTCAAGGAGCCACTCATTTAATTAATAAAGTACGACCTATATTTTATATTGAAGTTGGAGATGATGTTTCAAGTCAAATTCTCAAAATATTCCAGTCAGCTAATTATGGTGTTTTTGATCCTGAAGGAAAACGCTTGATGGATAGTTGTGCACCTAACACTTTCTTTATTCCTGAAGAAAAGAATAAACCTTAACAATTTGGCTCGCCACTGGGGGCGTCCCAACGGGTTTATTCGACCAGGATGGAGATGTTCTAGTTGACCCGGTTATTGGAACGCTATCCATTGTTGTGTTGCTTACTTCCTTGGCTGCAGCACAACCATTTTTATGTGATTTTATAGCTAGGAATAACTCCTACAGAATGATTATATACTGTCATGGTTTGTTTGATCGTTCAGTATCAAATGTTAGCGCCTTATCCATAATCTATTGTTTTAACTGGAATTAGTTAAAGGTGATTTTTTAGAGATTAATTACTGTAAAGAAGCACGCCGTTCAGAGCAGCTAAAACGTCTGTGAGGGGATTATTCTTCTATTTTATATCCCCAAGCTGTTGAATTATTTTATTGTGGTAAAGCTTTCATATAAGCTAAGGAATGCAAAATGATAAAAACACTATACATCACTTATATAACGACTGTTTTTTTATTGGGCTGTAGTGATGATAACCATACCGATCAACCTATAATTATTTCCGTTCCTAATTTGATAATACCAACAGACATGGCTCCTTTTATGGGCGATGATACTGATGTTCTATACGACATTATTTTTAATGATTATTCAATTGCATCCGAATTTATTACAAACAATCCTGCTTGGGCAGTAAATGGCTCCAATATCACATGGGTTACTAATAATGGCATAAAGGTAGGAGAAAATTCATCAATATCTACAACGTCGGCTCTAACTTCACGTGAAGGTTCAATATATTTTGAGGTGGAAAGATTAGGAATAAGTGTAGATGAGAATGATATACCAACTGGCTTTATTCAATCACAAGGGAGAAGTAATAGCACTACTTCAAATTACTTATTTTCAACCACCGATAGTTCAAACGGTTTTATAAGAGTTTTTAGAATGCCAGGTGATTTAGCATCAGGACAAATGCGTTTAAATATAAAGGCAGGTGGAGGGGCTATTCAGAATATAGATTTTTATATAAATAGTCAGCGTGACTTTGGTTTGACTGATGATGAATATAAATTTGCGAGATTTACCATTACCTGGAAAGGTCGATTAGTAACAGTTTTTGTTGATAATATTCCAACTGTAAGCACAGTTCTTGATAATGAGTTTGGCGAAACGCCTTTTAATGGGGTTATTATCGGAAATCAAGCTCCTCGATCGCAAGGTAGCTTTGGTGATTACTTTATTCGCAGACTCCAAATATCTCAAAAGCACTCTTTCTTGGCTTCTAGCTCGATGAAGATATCCTTCTTTGGTGATTCTTATATGAAGGCATTTGTTGATTCAAATGACTATTCAACATTTAACGATATTTCAATACTATCTGATGGATTAGGTAGGGCCGGATATAAATCAGGATTGTTTTCTCTATTGAAAAAAATCTCTAGTAAGCATAAGTTTTTGCTGTCAAATATATTGGGTGAAGCAAGTACAGCCAATGGTCATGGTTTTTGTACAGACCCTGGTTTTATGCCATTTGACGCTACTGAGTTCGATAAAATCATTGCTTATGACCCTGAAATATTAATAACAGCGGGTTCAATCAATGATGTTAGTATTAATTCTCCAGCTACAAATATTTTTTCTGATACTAAAAATGCATTAGATACTCTGATTGATGGATGCAGCTCATTAAAAGAAATACATTTTTTTGGTCAATTCCCAGGATTTAAAGGCGCTTCAATAACTAACAACCAAACGAATATAGAAGAAGCCAAAAGAATTTATAAATTACAGAAAGCATTGGATGGTTATCAGCGAAACAATGCAAAGGGTACACAGGTAACAGTTTTCTTTCATGAAACATATGATCTTTGGGGTGGTGATACATACGATACTGAATTAACTACAGGTTCCGCTACTGGTAACTTAGTTACACCAAATGCAGATATTCACCCTTCATCTTTGGGTCACATTAAAATGGCCGAAATAATGTATCGTTATTTAGAAGATAGAATTACCTATAAGTAAATATTATTCGTTAAGGAATATCTAATAGCTTTTTAAAATCAATTCCTTAAAATTTCACTATAGGGCTTATCGATGTAACTAAACGGAACGACAGGGTCTGCTTATTATTAGTTATGTGTTACCCGTGTGAAGTCCCTTTAGTAAGGTATATTTTTCATATGCTGGAAAACAAACATATTACTGGATGTATCGTAAAATAAGGAGAATACGTCATGAATAAATCAAATCTATATGTGATCAGTCTATTCACAGTACTTTCAACACATTTCATCACATCGGCATGCGCGGCAATAGTAGTATATACAGATCGAGTAGCATGGGAGGCCGCTGCATTAGTAGGGCCGTTAGTATTTGACCATTTTCATGAGCAGGATTTCGAGAATATCCCTACCGGTAGTTTTCTCAGCGACTCTGACTCTGGTATCGACTTTTTACCATTGGGTATTATTGTTTCTGGAGCCCCTGGATTTAATGCAATAGATAATTCCTCTACAGCAGACCCTTATTCAAATATGTTATCCCCAAATGGATCTACGTATTATTTGGGTGATGTTAATATTGGTGCTTCGGTAGAACCTGTACTGACGTTCCCTGAGCTTGATTTTTTAGTGACGGGGTTTGGCGCTGATTGGGTCATACAAGGTGATCTTGTAATGGAGGTGCAAGGAGTTTTTATACCGTTTAATACGTATTTAGAAACTGGCTCCGGTTTCCTTGGAGTTATTATTGACCGGCCTAACCCTAACTTTATGTTAGAAGTTAATTTATCGGGATCAGCTGTTTTTGGTATGGATAATGTTATCACAGCAAATGCGCCCATTCCCGCGGCAGTCTGGTTATTTGGTTCTGGCCTTATTGGCTTAGTGGGATTTGCTAAACGCAAGAAAGCTTAAATTAAAATTTAAGTTAATTATTAAAAGCAGCTAATTAATTGTTTTTTTGTAGCTAGTTAATATCCATTTTTGGCCAAAAGACGGTTTTAAGTTTTTCGTGTTAAATACATGGATAGCGATAAAATTTTCCCTGCAATTTATGCGCGTGGGTACGTATTGGA
The DNA here is from genome assembly GCA_026195255.1 of Gammaproteobacteria bacterium. Lineage (GTDB taxonomy): Bacteria > Pseudomonadota > Gammaproteobacteria > SZUA-229 > SZUA-229 > SZUA-229. Next base: position 39,711 of record JAPHSS010000033.1, read on the forward strand.
TGGGCTTGGTGCTGCCTAAAAAGCCTCTTATATCTATCGTGTTTGCGTCCCCAGTTAAGAAGGAATAAATTATATAGCAACTGTGAATAGTGTGTTTTCAGGTTGTCCAGGGAGTGGGGACTAACCTGTGATAGCTAACTGTATTAATGGTGCCGAGAAGAGGACTTGAACCTCCACGAGCCAAAGCTCACTAGCACCTGAAGCTAGCGCGTCTACCAATTCCGCCACCTCGGCATATGGGTGCGTAGGATCGTCTGATCCGGGACGGCGCGACTTTAACGCTGTCATTAGTTTATGTCAATGAAAAGTAAGATGATTTGATCTAAATAGCGCAATCTTTGCCTGCTTTGTGTACAATTGGCATTCGAAAAAATCAGATACCTAAATAATGGCAAAAAATAATAATCAAGATACAAATAACACCCATAAAAAGCGCGATAACAAGAAAAATAAAAAGCGTCATAAAAAATCACATTCAAAATCGAAGCCTTTTAATAAAAAGGCAGGCGAAGCTTTAGTCGATCCGCAAAGTGACCGCGAAGCGAGTAATTATGAAAACCCGATAGCCAGCCGAGAGCTAATTTTGCAGGTTATTGAAGAAGAAGGGGCTATGTCGCATGATCACGTTCTAGATCGCCTTGAAATGCGCAGCCCTGAGCAAAAAGAGGCTATACGCCGTCGCTTAAATGCCATGTTACGAGATGGCCAGTTAATCAAAAACCGCCGTGATTCATATGTTCCAGTTAATGAAGAAGACTTAATCAGTGGTCGTGTGATTGCTCATCCTGATGGGTTTGGCTTCCTGGTACCAGATGAGGGCGGTGATGACCTGTTTTTGCATGGTCGACAGATGCGAACTTTATTACATGGTGATCGCTGTGTTGTGCAGGTTTCAGGTATTGATCGCAGAGGTAGACGTGAAGGTGCGGTTATAAATGTAATCGAACGAGCGAATGACCGAATCGTTGGGCGTTTATTTATAGAGTCAGGTATTTGTTTTGTGGTTGCAGATAACAAACGAATTACCCAGGATATTATGGTGCCACAAGATCAGCTGAATGGTGCAACTGAAGGGCAGATTGTTATTGTTGAGATTACTCAGCAACCTACATTCAGGCATAAAGCCCTGGGTAAAATTACCGATATTATCGGTGATCATATGGCACCCGGTATGGAAATTGACATTGCAATCCATTCACACAGTATTCCATTCTTATGGCCAGATGAAGTTAAAGAACAAGTTAAGGGTATTAGTGAACTTGTCACTGAAAAAGATAAACAGGGGCGTCTTGATATAACCGGTTTACCATTAGTGACAATTGATGGTGAAGATGCGCGTGATTTTGATGATGCGGTTTATTGCGAAAAAACAGCAAAGGGCTGGAAGTTACTGGTTGCTATTGCTGATGTATCTCATTATGTGCAAAGAGCAACTGCATTAGATGAAGAAGCTTATAACCGTGCTACATCAGTTTATTTCCCCGAGCGTGTTATACCCATGCTGCCGGAAGTTCTATCAAATGGCTTATGCTCATTAAATCCAAAAGTTGACCGTTTATGTATGGTGTGTGAAATGCACTTTGACAAAGCGGGCAAGATGGTTAGTAGTGACTTTCATGAAGCGGTTATGTTTTCTCATGCACGTCTTACCTATACCAAAGTATCGGCTATGTTAGAGGATAATGATCAGGCTCTTCGTGAAGAGTATAAAGATGTACTGCCTCATATAGAAACCCTGTATTCATTATATAAAGAATTAATTAAACAACGTAAGAAACGTGGTTCTATTGATTTTGAAACGACCGAAACAAGAATTATATTTGACGATAATAAACGTATCGAGAAAATAATACCGACATCTAGAAATGAAGCGCATAAAATCATTGAAGAGTGCATGATTTCAGCAAATATTTCAGCAGCTAAATTTATAGAAAAACATGAAATCCCGGGTTTGTTCCGTTCTCATAAAGGCCCCAAGACAGACAAAATAGATGATGTAAAAGATTTTATCTCAGGTATTGGTCTAAAGATCAAACGCAAGGGTGACTTAAATGCGCTTGATTACGCAGACATAATCAGGCAGGCAAAAGAGCGTGATGATTTTCATTTAATACAAACAGTGCTGTTGCGCTCTATGCAGCAGGCTGTTTACTCGCCTGAAAATGATGGCCACTTTGGTTTGTCACTAGAGTATTATGCTCACTTCACCTCTCCAATACGTCGTTATCCTGACCTGTTGGTGCATCGTGCCATTCGCCATGTTATTCAGAAAAATAAAGTAAGTGAATATTTTTATCGTGAGAGCGATATGGTGCATCTGGGTGAGCATTGCTCAGCAAATGAGCGACGTGCTGATGAGGCGACTCGTGATGCGGTTTCATCATTGAAATGTGAGTTCATGCAAGCACGTATCGGTGAAACCTTTAAAGGCACAGTTACTTCTGTAACTTCTTTTGGTATTTTCATTGAGTTAAATGAAATATACGTAGAAGGTCTGGTACATATAACTAACTTACCTAAAGACTATTATCAGTTTGAGCCGATTACACATCGTTTAATTGGTGAACGTGCAGGTGAAATCTTCCAGTTAGGTGATGCTGTTACGATAAATGTAGCAGGCGTCAATATGGATGAAAGAAAGATTGACTTTGAACTACTGAGTCACGAAGAGCAGAAGAAACCATCAAATGTTGTGTCTATAGACTCGGCTAAAAAGAAAGACAAGAAAAAACAGGCTAATAAGTCAAGAAATAAACAGGGTAAAGATAAGAAAAAGTTAGCCGCTCAAAAGAAAGCTGCTACTAAAAATCCTGCATCTAAAAAGAAGCCAGCAAAGAAAGTTGAGCCAGAGAAGAAGGCGAATAAAAAGAAAGTAACTGTTAAGAAGGCGGCGCCTAAGAAGAAGGTAGCCGTTAAGAAAGCAGCGCCTAAGAAGAAGGCAGTTAAAAAAGTGGCCCCTAAGAAGAAAGCAGTTAAAAAAGCGGCTCCAAAGAAGAAGGCAGTTAAGAAAGTAACTCCCAGGAAAAAAGTAGTTAAGAAGGTGCCTCCTAAGAAGAAAGTAGTTAAGAAGGTAGCTCCCAAGAAAAAAGTAGCGAAAAAGGTTGCCCCTAAGAAAAAAGTTGTTAAAAAAGTGACTCCTAAGAAAAAGGTAGTTAAGAAGGTAGCTCCCAAGAAAAAGGTAGCTAAAAAAGTTACCCCTAAGAAGAAAGTTGTTAAAAAAGTAGCGCCTAAGAAAAAGGTAGCTAAGAAAGTGGCGCCTAAGAAGAAGGTGGTTAAGAAGGTGACACCTAAGAAGAAAGTAGTTAAGAAGGTTGCCCCTAAGAAAAAAGTTGTTAAAA